>DATDIX010000330.1:0-52315 GCA_036520835.1 Chitinophagaceae bacterium
CAATGAAGTAGAAGATAACGCATGGAAATTGATCAATAAGATCGATGCCATGGGTGGCAGTGTCACTGCTATTGAACAGGGTTTTATACAGGATGAGATTGCCCGCAGCGCTTACGAATACCAGCGGCAAATTGAAACGGGTGAAAAAATCCTCGTAGGCGTTAATAAGTTCCAGGTAAATGATGAACAGCCGATACCGGGTTTCAGGATAGATGACTCTATCCGTCAGGTGCAGACAGAAAAATTAAAAGCATTGCGCAGCAAACGTAACCCTGCCCGGGTCGATAATATCCTTCAGCAATTAAATGATAAGGCTAACAGCGGCGAAAATATTATGCCGGTCGTAATTGATGCAGTGGAGAATTATTGCACACTGGGTGAGATCGCTGATACGCTGAGGGAGGTATACGGAGAACATAAATGATCGCTATGTATTATCCTGCTCTTACCAGTTCTAAGGAAGAATTACAGCAAATACTCCAACTCCAGCAGGAAAATCTTCTTCCAAATATTACTGAATCCGAAATGCAATCGCAGGGATTTGTTACGCTGCATCATGATATTGCAACGCTAGAACAGATGCATGAACTGGCCCCCTCTATTATTATTAAAGAGGATAATAAGGTTATTGCGTATGCTTTAACCATGCTTTGTGAATGCCGCAGCGTGGTACCCGATCTTGAACCGATGTTCGCATTATTAGATGAGCTGAACTGGAATGGCTGGCCGCTGAACAGTTACCGCTTTTATGTAATGGGACAGGTTTGTGTTGCCAAAGCATACCGGGGCCGGGGATTGTTTGAAATGCTTTATGCTCATCATAAAAAAATTTACCGGCAGCAATTTGATCTTTTTGTTACGGAGATATCTTCGAGAAATCATCGTTCGCTGCGTGCACATGAGAAAGTAGGCTTCAAAACCATCCATACACACCTCGATAAACTGGATGAATGGCAGGTAGTAGCCTGGGACTGGAGCTGAAAATTTTCTTACATTCACATCCCTAATTATTCCATTATGCCAATCGCTAAAGTTAAACGGTCGCTTCTTTATTCAATATTTCCTGTTCTTTATTCTTTATTCTCTCTTCATGTTTCTGCCCAGGCTCCTTCTTTTATTACCGATAGTTTGGATGCCTATATCAAAAAAGGGTTAAAAGACTGGCAGCTTCCGGGTTTGTCTATCATTATCGTGAAGGATGGGAAAGTTGTCCTTATGAAAGGCTTTGGCGTAAAAGATATCACAACAAATGAACCGGTCAATGAGAATACTTTATTCTTTATTGCCAGCAACAGCAAATTATTTACGGGCACTGCCCTTGCCCAGTTGGAATACCGGAAAAGGATCTCATTGAATGATAAGATCACAAAATATTTTCCTGCTTATGCCTTGTATGATAAAACATCAACAGAACTTGCAACGATAAAGGATATGCTTTGCCACCGCATAGGCACCAAAACTTTCCAGGGAGATTTTACTTTCTGGAACACGAACCTTACCAGCAGCGAGATCATGAACAGGATGCGCTACCTGAAACCGGTTGGACAATTCAGGCAGGACTATGGCTATTGCAACAGTTGTTTTCTTACAGCCGGTGAAGTGATACCTAAAGTAACAGGCCGGTCATGGGCGCAATATGTCACCGACAGCATACTTGTTCCTTTAGAAATGAAGAATAGCAGCGCCACATCAAACGATGCGGCAACAAAAAATAATATTGCAACTCCTTATACCACGAGTTTTACCAATAAACTGGCGAAAGTACCCTATGATAAATGGGATAACCTTGGCCCAGCTGCCAGTATCTTAAGTAATGTCAATGACCTTTCCCACTGGCTGATGTTCCAGCTTGACAGTGGCAAGTATAATGGAAAAAGAGTAATGCCGTGGACTGTACTTCAAAAGACCCGTGATGTTAATATCATTACCGGCAGCCGCAAGTCATCTTTACTCCCTATACATTTCAGGGGATATGGTCTTGGCGTGTATGCAGCTGACTATAATGGCAGGCAAATTTACTGGCATACAGGCGGTGCGGCCGGCATGGTCAGTAATGTTTGCTTTGTGCCGGAAGAAAGATTAGGCATTGCCATCCTTACCAATAATGATAACCAGAACTTTTTTGAAACATTGCGATACCAGGTGCTTGATGCCTATCTCGGCGTTCCATATGTGAACAGGAGCCTGCAGCAATTAGCCGGGTTCAACAGGGATATGGCAGAGCAGGTAAAGCAGATCAATGATTGGAAGGCAAAAGCCGGGAACAAACCACCTCATCCACTGGATCTTTATGCAGGCAATTACTATAACCAACTCTATGGTGATATTAATGTGTCGGCAAAAGATAATAAACTATTCATTCGTTTTCTCACCCACCCTGACCTTACTGCCACGCTCAGCTATATGGACAATAACGAATGGCTGACAGAGTACAGCAATATCGAATACGGCATATTCAAGTCCCGGTTCGTTATCCAAAATGAAAAAGTAATGTCAATAGAAATAAAAGTGAATGATTTTGTGGAATACGATCCTTATGTATTTACAAAAAAATAAATTACCCTAAACCATTTATTGATTACGTTTTACTCCTGGTTATTTACCAGCTCCTGTTCCGTTACTGTACATCCGAGTTCTCTTGCTTTTTCAATATCCTTCATGCCTGTTGCCTGCTGACCAAGTTTTATTCTCGCCAGTCCTCTTTCCTTATATGCATTGGCAAACCCGGGGTTTAGTTCTATGGCCCTGGAAAGATCAGAAATAGCGCCGGTATGATCTCCGTCCAGGCATTTAACCACTGCACGGTTAAACCAGGCATCAATCATATCCGGCGCCGAACGCAAAGCATGTGTAAAGTCCTTAATTGCACTGCTTATTTCCCCGGTAACGAACCTTACAATGCCGCGATTATAGTAAGCCCTTGCATAGGCTGTATCTAACGAAATAGCCTGGGTATAATCAGCAATGGCGCCTTCCAGATCACCGAACTCTTTCCTGTCAGCGCCCCTGTTGTTATAAGCCAATACAAAATGGGGCCGTATATCAATGGCCCGTGAATAATCTGCAATGGCAGATGTATAGTCTTTCAATTTTGATTTTGCGAGTGCCCTGTTATAATAAGCTTCTGTAAAAAATTGATCCAGTTCAATAGCTTTTGTGAACCAGTTTATGGCTGCCTGGTATTCCCCTTTTTCAGTCATGCGGCATCCTTTGTTATACATCTGTATGGAAGACTGTCCATACAGGCAACAGGAAACCAGCATGACAAATGTCATGGAAAGTATCTTTTTCATGGCTAATGATTTTATACTTTACTGCGAGGGCATAATACTACCGTTACATAACAGTCAGCAATGCCCGTCTGCATGTACTAAAATTCCAAAAACAATAAATAAACGGTTAAGCCTGTGTCACACCCGGGTAAGAAGCCGGTTTTATACGTTTTAACGGCTTTGGCGGATCAGCTAGCTGTGTTGACTTGCTCTTTTTTGTAACCGGTTTAACTGGCGGACCCGGCTTTTTAGGTGTTTCTGGTGTATCGCAGGGCGTCTCCTGTTTACGATCAATATCTATCTTCAGATATTTCGTTTTAACATCGTTCTTTAGCAGGGTTTGCTTCAGGTCTACAATAGTTTTTAAATCCACATCAAATTTATTATTCGCCTCATATTTTGCATCGGTGTTGATTTCTTTAGTTAAGTCCAGTTTGTGATCTTGCTTATACTGTACAAGGCTGGCAACATCGATCTTCTGTTGAACATCCAGGTTTATTTTCTGCTCCTTGTCATTTTTGATCACTTCCCTTCCGTTCAGGTATGTTTTGTTTGGCACTCTTCTGAAAACATTATTTTTTGTCCGGGTTCTTCTTTCACGTTCGATCTCTTTTCGTCTCCTTTCATTCTCCGAAACCCTTTGCTTTCTTTCAGCACCTGATTGCTCCCGCTGCCTTACCTTTTCCTCAGCAACCCGTTCAGTATTCACCCGGCGTTCAGCGATCCTTGCTTTATTATCTTCTTTTCTTATTCTCGATTCCTCCGCCCTTTTTGCCGCGTAGGCTTTTCTTTCTTCCCTGTTTTTTTCCATCGCCCGGTCAA
Source organism: Chitinophagaceae bacterium (assembly GCA_036520835.1). GTDB lineage: Bacteria > Bacteroidota > Bacteroidia > Chitinophagales > Chitinophagaceae > VBAT01. The sequence goes on from DATDIX010000330.1 coordinate 4,095, forward strand.
TTTTCCCGATAAGCGCTGAATAGTTGCTTATTTCATTCTCCGGGATCTTCCTGCCATCAATGGATAGGCTTGTCACTTTATCATTCAGTTTAGTGAACATATATTTTTTCCCCTGCTGGTCAACTACGGTAGTAACAGATGTTTTTGTCGTTCCGTCATTATTAACAGTAGAAGAAACACTTTGTAAACTCATTTCTTCCGCGTTGGTCCTTCGCATTTCTTTTGCAGGAACGGTATCAAGGACAACCGCCGTAGCAGGCAAAACAGCTACAGCACTATTTTCCTTTCTTATATACTGCTTTGGAACTGGCCTGACCTCTGCAACCAGTGGGATTTCCGGAGATGTTGAAGGTTTTAGTTCTTCGGTCGCTAAAGGAGTTTCTTTGGTTATTTTTTTATTATCCACTTTATCCTGGCTCGGAATAAAGCTGAAGGCTGTAAGCATAATTACTCCGGCGATCAATACGATTTTTTCCATGGCATCTAATTTTTTGTTTTCACGGGTCAGCATCCGCTTTACCCGGTTTAATAAATAATGTTTTTTACTGCTGATCCCCATTGCATAGCCGCTATCGGCAACTGAATACTCCTGGAAGGAAACCAGCGCTTCCAGGTAGCTGCTCTTATTAAGTGTATTAGCTACTACAATATCATCACAGCAGGCTTCCCTTTCCTGCCTGATAAGCGAGGATATCCATAACAGGGCGGGATTGAAAAAGAAAACAGCTTCGGTAAACCGCTGCAGGATGTTCATTAAATAATCCCTGCGGCGTATATGTGCCAGTTCATGCAGCAGAATGGTTTCTACCTGGTCGATGGGAAGATTGGAAAGCAAACCCAAAGGAAGCAGTATAACAGGTTTTAAAAAACCAATAGCAACCGGCATTTTTACTAATTCAGATTCAAACAGCCTGATGGATTGACGGATGCTCAATGATCGGCTCAGTTGTTTCAATCTTGTTTGCCAGTCTTCAGGCGATACGGATGTTTTATAATTCTTCAGGCGATGAACGGCCGCAAATCCTGTCAGTAACCGGGTGCAATGCAACAAAAAGAAAACGATCCATAAGGAAACAAAAAGATCCGCATACTTATTAAAATAAGTAATGAAAGCATGAAGCGGTCCCGTCTCTGAATTCACGATCATTTCCCCATTACCGGTATCTGAACCCGTATTTTCAAAAGAGACATTAGTATATACACTCTCCTTTATTACACCTGTATTGTTTGACAGGATAATAAATGTAATAACTGAAGTAATAACAAAAAGGAACAAAACAGCACCCAGTAAATTATAACGCAGCCTGGCAGCAGATCTGCGGGTGCAATAAATGATAATCCCGGCTACTGCGGCAGCCAGCAGCCCCTGCCATAAAGAATGCACCAGTGTCCAGCCTAACGCCTTCAGCGTACTGTCGGAAAACCATTGATGGAGAAAAGGCAATTGCATAGAAATGTTTTAGATTATCCTTGTTGATCCATTTTTTTGATCAGCGCTTTGATGGCAGCGAGTTCTTCTTTGGTTGTTTTCTTGTTTCCCAGCAATTGCATCATCAGGCTGCTGGCCGACCCGTTATACATGGTATCAACAAAACGATCCAGTAAAATACCCTTGGTCTTACCTTCTTCCAACGAAGGGATGTACACATGTTTCATCTGGCTTTCGTCTCTCGTCAGCAATCCTTTTTCCGTCATGATCTGCATCAGTTTCAAAGTTGATGTGTATTGCACTTCCCTTTTTTGCTCATTCAACTGGTCGTTCACAAACCTGACCGTTGATGGCCCATGTTTCCATAATACCTGCAGTATTTCCAATTCTGACCGGGTGGGTTCAGGAATGTTATTGTTTTCCTTTTTGCTTGCTTTCATAACCCTAAGGTAGGAAATGTTTCGTACGTACAAAATTTTATCTTGAATATTTTACTGAACGGTGTAAATCCCGGGGTCAAAGGCAAATAAGAAGAGCTGAGATACTTTCAGAAATAAAAAAGCGCCAGATGAATGGCGCCCTTGTTACCTTAACTGTTAATTCAACCAAATTGCTTTCCAGTATTACTTCTTTATCAGCACAAAGGTCTGAATGATATTGGCTCTGTCTTCGCAGCGGTCTGATAACACACGGAATGTCAGGATATCTTCTTTGATCTTATAAATGTATTTTCCCCTGATACTGGTATCGCAGGTAGATGGGCTTTTTATAAAATCACGCCATACCAGCAGGCTATCCTGCACTTTATAAAGTGCGGCAGCTACCATTTTATCTTCTACCAGCAACTTCACGGTATCTGATTTTGTAAAGTGAACGACCAATCCATTGGCTCCATCCCATTTTGTGTTCGTAAGCGGGTCACCCGGCCGGATAGATGCGAAGGACGCAATAACAACAGCGGCAATAGGTAATAATATTTTCATGATTAAAGTTAAACCTGTCCATTCTTTCTCTCTACGGCTAACGGTTTTAAAGACCCGAAAAGTATAATGCCGGCCATTTTTCTCACACCTATTTTGCTGTTGAGGGCTTCCAGCTGTCTTTCAGCATAACGGTCCGGTTAAACACCATTCCGCTGGTACTGCTGTCCTTATCGAGCATAAAATAGCCCTTCCGCAGGAACTGGTAGCGTTCATCAAACTTTGCATTCTTTAATGAAGGCTCAGCATAGACCGCTTTCACCACTTCCAGTGAATCGGAATTGATATAATCCTTGAAATCTCCCTCTTCACCCGAAGGATCTTCTGTTTTAAAAAGACGATCATACAAACGTAGTTCCGCTGTGATCGCATGTTTTACGCTTACCCAATGAAGAGTACCTTTTACACTGATCCCCGATGTATCATTCTGGCTTTTGCTCTCCGGTATATAGGTACAGTGTAATTCTGTTATTTTCCCCGCCGCATCTTTGATCACTTCATCACATTGAATAATATAGGCGCTTTTCAATCTAACCATTTTGCCCGGTGCCAACCGGAAGAATTTCTTAGGCGGGTTTTCCATAAAATCTTCCCGTTCGATATACAATTCATTACTAAAAGGTATCTCTCTCGTTCCGCCATCAGGGTCTTCAGGATTGTTTTCACTTTGCACCTGTTCTTCATCATTCGTATAATTGGTGATCAATACTTTCAACGGATCAAATACCACCATCCTTCTCAACGCTATCTTATTCAAATGTTCTCTCACACAAAACTCCAGTAATCCTACATCTGTCAGGTTTTCTCTTTTGGCTATCCCTACCCTTTCGCAGAAATCACGGATGCTTTCGGGTGTATAGCCACGTCTGCGCATGCCGCTGATCGTTGGCATCCGCGGGTCATCCCATCCTGCTACATGATTTTCTGTTACTAATTGCAACAGCTTTCTTTTACTCATTACCGTGTAAGAAAGATTGCGACGGGCAAACTCATATTGTTTGGACGGGTATATTTCTAAATTTTCGATCAGCCAGTCATAGAGCTCACGGTGAGGAACGAACTCGAGTGTACAGATAGAATGAGTCACCTGCTCAATGCTATCACTTTGCCCATGTGCAAAATCATACATAGGATAGATACACCACTTATCCCCCGTCTGGTGATGATGTGCATGTTTGATGCGGTAAAGTAATGGGTCCCGCATCAGCATATTGCTATGGGCCATGCTTATTTTAGCACGCAGGGTATGCGTACCGTCCGGGAACTCCCCATTCTTCATCCGTTCAAACAGGTCGAGATTTTCTTCAACGCTGCGGTCACGGTAAGGGCTATCCTTCCCTGGCTCAACCGGTGTGCCTTTCATCACTGCCATTACATCGGCGCTGAGATCATCTACATAGGCAAGCCCTTTCTTAATAAGTATAACGGCATATTCATACAGCTGATCAAAATAATCGGAAGCATAATGTTCATTCTTCCATTCAAAACCCAGCCAGCGAATATCATCTTTGATGCTCTCCACATACTCTATTTCTTCTGTTGTGGGGTTGGTATCATCAAAACGAAGATTGGTATAACCGCCATACTTCTTTGAAAGGCCGAAATTGAGACAGATGCTGGTAGCATGCCCCATGTGCAGGTAGCCATTTGGCTCCGGCGGGAAACGAGTGACAATACTCTTGTATTTCCCGCTTTCCAGGTCAGCTTCTATTATTTCTTCCAGGAAATTGAGACTCCGCTCTTCTTTTTTTACTTCTTCAGACATAGTTTGCAAAGATAAGGAACTGAGAGAATTGTGTATTACCAGTCTGATGCGCCGGGTATTGATAGGTATCTGCCTGGTGCGCTTGCAATGAAGTGAACATCCGGTATTGGCAACCTGTAACTTCAACCTGTTCGTAATACTGCAAAGCCAGTTAAGTTGTAATAAAAACAGGAATCCTCATTATTGGCTGTATAACTTCCATTTTAAGATTAATTCTTCATTTGGCTGTAAATAGCGTACTTTCACCATGTGATTCAAAGTTCTTCCAACATTCAGTCCTGATCAGTTTCAATTTTTACTCTTCGTCTTAGTAACAGTTAATCTCCTCTTTACTTTTTGCTGCAGTCCTTTATCACAGGTATTTTAATTGTTTTATTTAAATCTATTGTATTATGAACATGTATGTTTCAAACCTGAGTTTTCATACCTCAGATGATGACTTAAAAAATTTATTCGGCCAGTACGGCGCCGTTTCATCTGCTAAGGTGATCACAGACAGGGAAACAGGAAAGAGCCGCGGTTTCGGATTCGTAGAAATGGGATCTGATGCAGAAGCCAAAGAAGCTATCAAAAATCTTAACAACAAAGAAGTAGAAGGCAGGGCCATGTCTGTATCTGTTGCCAGGGAAAAAGCCCCAAGGTCAGATAACAAAAGATGGTAATAGCGTAAATACATTTTTTAAAAAGAGCTTGTTACAAGCTCTTTTTTTTTATCTGTATTTACTTTCTCCCGGGTCACCATACATGTAAGCCTGTTTTTTGTTATCTCACCGATACTACAGAATTAATAAAAAGGCGAATCCGGTAAATAAGGGGTACATTACATGTTCTGCAGATCATTCTGTCTGCAAAAAATCCCGCACAAAAGATGTCAACCATTTTACAAATAGCCAACGCAGACAGAAATCTCAGTATTTTATTAAAAGGATTAAAGGCGGCTGAATTAGAAGAGTCATTAAATGGTATTGGCCCTTTTACTATCCTGGCCCCTATTAACCTGGCTTTTGGAAAATTGGCTTACCCTGATACTTTTGAAAACCTGGTAAAGCAGGGCAATAATAAAGAAAGGCTTTCTGATATCCTGACCTACCATGTACTCACTGGAAAAAAGTTAGTGAGAGATTTCCGCGATGGACAGAAACTGCAAACTGTCAATGGTAAAGAAGTAACGGTAACAGTAAAGGATGATGAAGTACGGATAAACGGCGCCCGGATACTGGCCCGCGACAGGCAGGGATCTAATGGAGTAGTTCATTCGATTGACGCTGTTTACCTGCCGGCAAAATAACATACCACCCGGCTTATTTCACATTTAGCATACCTCTAAAGCGCAACTAATGAAAAAAGATACTATTGTTCAGTTCGTTTGTTTTGTAACAAACCTGCATTCAGATGAATTTGCGCCATTATGGGATCGATATGCCAAAAGGCTATCGAATAAAAAAACTGAATCCGCTTTACAGGAACACATGCCTGAAACAAAAAGCAAGTTCCGGTATATATCGCAGCATGAGTGGACAGATCGTGATTTCCATTTTACTTTTATGAATGAAAGACGATCAGAACATTTCCCGGAACATAATGTGAAAGTGGTGCAGGCAGGCGGCTACCTGCCGCTGGAAGTAAAAAGGAAATACACCGAAAAAGATGGGGAAGTCAGGCTGATCGCTTTTATCAGCCACGACGAAAATGACCTGGATTTTTATCGTGGACTGCCTTTATACAAACACCTGAATATTCACCAGGCTTTTTATGAGAGCTGCACTTATGGTTATGTAATGGAATTCTTTGTTCCGGAAGATGATGCAGATGAGCTGGTACGTCACCTCAAACAAAGACATGGCGTAGAAACAGGTATTTATAAAGAATGCCTGGCGGCACATGTATAGATACATACACCCCGTTTAATACTTTTAAGAATACTATATCCCGTATTCTTTTCTTGCTTTGCAATCACACACAAACTTCACATACAGAACAGCCCAGTTTTTTTGGAAAAAGTATATTATCTTAAGCAAAAAAAGTAAGAGAACCCTCCTGATCAGGAACGTGGAACTTATCCGCTGATACACGGGCAAATCATTACCGTATGCTGTATTTACCCATTTCATTATGGGGAACAGGCCTGATCGTCCTGGTTGAATTGCTGAAAAAAATAGCTGACCGGCTATTCCCTGCCACCATCCCATTCCATCATAACCTTCTTACCTGCCTGCAGGTAGTGCTGCTGGCATGGATGGTCATCACTTTATTGCAGGCAGTAATGAATTCCGGTAAGCCTGCCAGGAAAAGATCGAACAGGATAAAATGGATCATACTGTTATTTGCAATTGCCATTCCTGAAATGTTCTTTACTTACTGGCTGTACCACCCTTCAAAGATCCCTGCATTTCTTGTTCCTTCCTTCCGTTATTATTACGGTAACATGCAAAGAAATATCATCCAGTTCAACCCTGCCTGCAGCATTTATGACAGCAGCCTGCTTTATACTTTAAAGCCTTCATCCCGGTTTGTCCTTTCAAATTATGAATTTTCGGATACGTTCCGCATCAATAAAATGGGTTTGCGGGATGATGAAAACTCATTATCAAAACCTGCTATCGTCTGTATAGGTGATTCCTATGCTATAGGATGGGGGGCAGGCAATCCGAAACATTTGCAGAACAGTTAAGCCGGATGACCGGAGAAAAGGTATTGAATGCAGGTATGTCCTCCTATGGCACAGCAAGGGAATTGAAGAATCTCTACCGCCTGGATACTTCCGGCCTTCAAACACTCATCATTCAGTATGGCCGTAATGATGAAGTAGAGAACGAACAATTTGTCCGTGACAATTATTCATTGCAGCATCCGGGGAAGATACCTACCGGTCATACGTTCAGGCGCATTACTGGAGTAAACAATGGTTCCCCGGCAAGCATTTTATCACCATCGCCCGGCTCTCTGTTCGCAAAAAACTATCCCAGGTTGTCAAAGCTAAAAAAACAAACCATGTTGACTCCTCTGCCTTCCTTATCCACCGGTCAGCTATCCTCTTTGCCGATATCCTCCTTTACTCTGCCATTGATTTTAATAAATGCAAAGTATATGTAGTTGACATCAATGAAAAACGGGCAATAGATGATGCTTTTATCGATGAATTAAAAGTGTTGACCCGCAGTTCTCCCTACAAAGAACGCTTCAACCATAATCTTACCGTGGTTCCTGTTGCAGGCATGATTGATCAAAATGATTATTATATCCTGGATGATCACCTGCGGCCCTCAGGTCATCTGAAGATCGCAAACGGTTGTACAGTTATATATTCCCGGGGAGTTAAAAGGGGAACAAAATATTTTGATGGCAGGGGCAGTTTTTTCCGGGGTATTGTAACAAAATAAATTGACTGTACGTTCCATCCATTTTTACAAAAGAACTACCATGAAAAAAGCCCTGCTCGCCATGTTTGTCATCCATGTCACTTATTGCTGTGCCCAGCAACCCAGTCAGCGCAATGCTCAAATGCAAAGAATTGACACAGCCGGTCTCGAACTGAAAGTATTTGCCGAAAACATCGCCGGCAACGAAACAGATGAATATGAAAAAGCAAAAAAAATTTTATACTGGCTCAGCAGCAATTTTGAGTGGAAAGCCACCGATTATAAAACAAGAACGGTAAAAGAGATCATCGCCCGCAATGGCGGCAATTGTTTTGAACTGGCAAAAGTGTATATGGCAATAATAAATGATGCCGGCATCACCTATCGCAGTATGGCCGAGATCAATATCCATCCTTTTACGCCCCGGCGGCAAGCAACCGCGGCTGAGATGGTTATCCAAAAAGGAAATACTGCCAGTGTATTCGGGCTACAGCACAATGATCATCGCTGGGTGGAAATATATGATAAGAAGAATGACCAATGGCAACCGGCTGATCCGTCAATGGGTGTGATTGGCCTTACAGACTGGCTGAAAGCAAGAGTATGGTTTGGCGAAAGAAATACAATTGATACAGCGATCACCAACGAGATGATCGTTCCCTTTGCTATATTTGTTACTGTTGAAAAAAATGCACCATCGGAGAGCAGGTCTGCTTACTATCTCATTGATAAATTCAACGATTTATACAACGGAAAACTTTCGACACTTCCAGGTTGGAAAGAATGGGTAACAGCTGTAAATACGTTAACTCAACCGGCTAAAAATGCATTCATGGGAAAAGAAAACCTGCATACACACCAGGATGAGATCAGCAAACTGGCGGGAACATATCAACAACTAAAGAATTCTTACCAGTTGAAATATGGGAATAATTGACAATAACTTCCGGGGGAAATGATTAATAAACATCAAGCGGTTTTTTTTACAACAAAATACTACCTGTAGAAAGGTGGTATTATTTTCTGAACATATCCTGCAGGAATTTCTATATTGCTGCCAAATAAACCACGTATGATATTCAAAAAACTACCTGCTCTTTTTTTCTTAATTGTCATTCCCCTTTGTTTTATCACGACTGGAAAAACGTTTGCCAGCCCAGGCTCACTTACCAGAAGTACAAGGTATACTTACAGTTCTGCTGACAGCGTACCCGTAACCGAAACCATCCCCCGTATTTTTGAATCTGTAGAGAAAGAAGCTTATTTCGATGGCGGGGAACCTGCCTGGCACCGTTATTTGGAGCAGAACCTGAACCCCAATGTTCCTGTTATAAATGGTGCGCCTCCGGGAACCTATACTGTCATCGTACAATTCGTTGTAAGTACTAGCGGAAAAGTATCAGATGTCAAAGGGCTTACCAAACATGGTTTTGGAATGGAGGCTGAGGTGATCAGGATAATAAGAAAATCACCGCCCTGGGTACCTGCTGTGCAGGATGGTCATAATGTAAATGCCTACCGGAAGCAACCGGTTACCTTCCAGATATCAGAAGAAAAGAAAAAGAAAAAAAAGCGTGATTCATAATCTCTCTTAGTAACCGGCAAAGGCTTCGTTTATCCCCGTCATTAATGAAAACTGTTCTTCATTTGCTTTTGCATAGCAGCCCCCCCCCTGTCTCCGGTAATGATGATACGCCGGATAGTAAACAGCGGATCAGTTTCATCCCTGGCGGTTGATAACTGGAATACTGATTTGAATCCGTGTTGTTTCAGGTGCGGGATCGCTTCTTTATTCCACAACCCGAAGGGATAAGCAAAATACTCTATTGATTTGCCGGTGATGGCCTGTAATTGCTTCGATGGCTTCGCTACCTGCTCTTCCCAGTCTTTATCCGTATAGGTCTTTACATTTTTATGATCATAAGTATGTGACCCGATCAGGTGTCCTTCATCAGCCAGTTGCTTTACCTGTTCTTTACTCATATACCCCGGCTTGCCAAGTGATACGGTCATAATAAAGAACACTCCTTTAAATCCATATTTATTTAATTCTTCCCGTGCAACGGTATATTGATCCAGGCGGGTATCATCAAATGTGATCATAACAGGTTTCGAAGGCAATTCTTTTCCATAAGCCAGGTAATCGTACAATTGGTCAGGCAATATCGAATGATAACCGCTATCGGCCAGCGACTTTATCTGATCCCTGAAAATGGCACCAGGCACTATATAAGTACGGGATGTTTTAGAGTCGGATTGTTTCCAATCACGTAGCTGGTGATAACAGAGAATGGGAACCTGTGGCCGGGTTAGTATAGTGGCGGCATCTGCCGCTACAGGAGCAACAGTGGCAACAGGAAGCGGAACGGTTTGTTTCACTACAGCCGCCTGCGCTTTGGGTTGGCTATCGGCATTGCATCCATAGTGTAATAAGAGCCAACAAAAGGGCAGAATAAATGCCCCTGCCATATAAGCAAACGGTCTCAGGATACTATTCATAGTGCAGCGGATCGGAAAAATATTCTCACTGTTATTTTAGTTGTCTATTTAACGGCAATCACGGTGGATTCACCAGGGCCTCTAAATGAAGCGGTATCAATGGCAAAATGACGGCTGTTCAGGTTGGTCGTGGCAAACAGGTCTTTCAGGTAAAGCGCTGATGCTTCAAGTGCCCTTCCGTCTCTTGCATCAAAGTCATTTAAAATAAGCCCGCTGGCCTCTTTCCGCATCGCCTGCGGATCATCCAGGTAATAGTATAATTTGGCGAGGTTGTAATAACTGGCATAACGCAGTTTCCTGTCATGCTTGTTTGTGGAAGAATAAAGCCTCTTGATCTTTTCAAAATAATCAATCACCGGCTTCAATTGCTCACGGACGCCATCAATAGGCCTGTTGGCGCTGATACCGAACAGCACTTCGTTGACAGTAAGAAAAGCCTGGCGGTGCGCCTTGTATTCAGGGTGTTTTTTACTGTCCAGTATCCACATAAAATCATTCACGGTCACTTCGCCATAACCAAAATAGTTAGTGATCCTGTCACTTAAATAATTGACTGCACGAGTTACACAGTTCCGGTATAATTGCCCGGTAATATTCATACTGTTCAGGATAAAATATCCTTCTGCCATTTGCCGGATAGCAAATTCAGGACCGCGATAGGTCTGCTTGTAATCCCGGTTGGCCAGTATAACTTTTTTTACATAAGCGCCTTTATAGTCGTTTATATCTGCAAATGCCGAGAAAGTATAAACAACTTCCTGCCAATATAGCTTGCGTCTTCCTGTCTCCTTTCCGTACCTGTCTTTAATGATCTCTTCCCTTTCTTTTACAGAGAAGGATTCAGGCAGGATATCTTCCAGCTTTACCTCAATGCTAAGGTGTCCTTTTCGTGCAAGTTTTTTCCATCCTTCCAGCACTACAGAACTTTCCGGCGACATATCGCTCAGAAAACTCTGCATTAGTCTAGAGCCTTCGACAGAAACATTATAAGTATGGTAACTGCTGTCCAGTCTTATTTCCGGGAGTGTACGGAGCTGGGTGCTGAACTTAAATTTATCAAGATCAACTTTCTGGCTTAAAACAACCAGTGGCAGCAATAAAACTGCGGTAAGTAGATTTTTTTGCACAGGTATTGGATTTAATGGTCATATAACGTTTAAAAAAAAGAAATATTACAGACCGGCTGGTTGTTTATTCACTTTATTCAGGCCAGTCAGTTGTGCAAGATCATCAAAAAAAACGTAAAGGAATAGCGATACGTCAGCGAAGGCCGGTATATCGTAAAATAACCAGGAAGTTATACGATTAGTTTTCCAGTTCGGCGTCAAAGAAACCGAGATTAGCCAGTACCCTTGCCGGGTCAGTATAATTCAGCAAAGTGCTTTTAATAATGTCTGTGAGGTCTTCCTTGCTGGTATTGAAGGAGGCTTTGATCAGGGAAAGTTTATAAGAATTGATCTTGAAAAAAGCTAACCGGGCGGTCTGTGAAGTGTGCTCATCAATAAAATGAAACTCTTCGGCAATATGCGCCTGGTCATTGTGATATGGCTGGTTCATACGAACGGATATTGGTGGTTTTCAAATATTGGATCAGGTGGAAAACGTACAAAAAAGCAAAAAATTGTTTCCCCGGCAATAAGGCGGTTAAAGATCCTGGCAAATAAGGGTTAATCCCATGCTCTTAAAATCAAACTGAAATATGGGCTAATGGGTATAATATGATACAGCTTTGACCACCTTCATCTTTTCATCCATATAAAAAAGGAATTTATACGGTTGCTGGATTTTTGCCGGCCTTTCAAAAGAAGCCTCTCCCCCTTCCGTTATCTCAAACTGATGGTCAATTACCCATGCGATCTTAGACCGCTTATCGCCGACAGGTTTTATCTCACCATATGAAACGGGCTTATACTGTTTATTCTTAAAAAGCTTATTCACTATATATTGCTCTATCGTTTCCCCGGCAAGTTCTTTTGCTGACCGGTTGATCTGGGCATCCGCTAAAGCGGGAAGAAGAAGTAATAAAAAAATAAGTGACCGCATAACAATAGTTTTTAAGATGAGCAGAAGGCTGACCGGTCACGAAGTACTTGAAGTTATTACTATAAAAATCTATTTACCCGGCGTAAATGATAAGCGGCCATTTTTATGCATAGCCGTCACGGCGGGCGGCCTGAACTTGCAAACTACCGGCAGGCTCTGTATATTTATCATGCCGGTATACCGGTTCAATTTAAACTGTTATGAAAGCAGCGATATTTTTTTTTCTCGTGATTGCCTCATTATGTTCCTGCCAGCCTGATCCCGGTGACCAGGCCAAAAAAGAAGAACTGAAAACTGTTCTGGGTGACTATTACGATGCGCTGGCGAAAAAGGATCTTCCAAAAATGAATTCCCTGACTACCGCAAATTTTATCATGTATGATGAAGGTGTCATCTATAACAATGAAACCGCGCTACGATCAGTACAAGAGATGAGTGACTTTACCGTAACCTTTAAATTTGACAGTATCAGGGCTCATATTGATAAGGAGAATGCTTCTGCCTATTACCTCATGGAAGCCAGTTTCAAAATAAAAGATAGCGCCTATGCACCTGTAAAATTCCTGGAAAGCGCCACTTTCGAAAAAGAAAAAAAGGAATGGAAGATCAGGTTCCTGCATTCAACCTTGCGCAAGTAATCAACACCCGGAGATCCCAAAAATATCGGTTTGCAGAAAACCGCAAACCTGTCTTCCCGCTATACGGGATGGGTCAAAGCGATGAAAGGAATTAAAAACTTTTAGTTCTTGGGGGCAACGCGATATTGTATTCATAATTTTCACTATATTTAGATTAGTCACATTATCTGTAAACCAAAAACTTACCAGTTATGAAAAAAGTTATTTTACTCCTGGCAACCATTTGTATCGTTGTAAGTTCTTATGCCGCGATCTCTTTAGAAGCACCTCCGCTCAGGGCCGGTGAAGTTTATATTGTTGTTGGAAAGAACGGAGAAAAGGTTTCTTTACTGGAATTATCACGCATGAAAGCATCAGATGTCCAGGAACTGACAGGCAACAAGATGAAATTCTTTGACAAAGTCGGTTTTTCTGTTGCACAAAGGAAGTTGAGGCAAAGCATTAATAGTGACGGTACATTCAATGACAAAAGGATTGAAAAAATGATGAAGAAATCAAAATCCTCTGATGTAACAACCGGGTTTCATCTCGGGGGGTTTGCATTAGGTTTTTTCCTGACAGTAATTGGTGTATTGATCGCTTACCTTATCAATGATGAGAAAAAAGCGACCAGGGTAAAATGGGCATGGATCGGCTTTGGTGTCTCCCTGGCTATTGTTATTATCGCCTCACTTTAATATTTATTCCCGTTATAAATACAAAGGTTGACTTCAACAAGGGAGTCAACCTTTGTGTTTATGATATAGCCTTTTTATACAATAAGCAATTCCCGAATTTAGAAAGGCTTTACTTTCCCCGAACCTGAAATATTAGTAGTGATCAGCGGATGACCACGGTAGTAAACAGAACCGCTGCCGGAAATTTTTGCATCCAAACTTTGTGAAAGATTAACCTGCATATCACCGGAACCACTGATCTCCGTGGTCGCTTTTTCTGCCAGTACATTTCCAAGATTAATACTGCCGCTGCCACTGATCTTTAGCTTTTCATTTTTAGCAGTACCGTTGAATACAGCTATATTACCCGACCCGCTTATCGTTGCCGTTAATTTATCTGTTACCGCTGCCTGGAAAACATTGATATTACCCGAACCGCTGATACGGAGATCCAGGTTAGTAGCTGTAACTATATTGGTAAGGTCAAAATCAGCCGCTCCACTCAGGTTTACCCCATTAGCAAAAGGAGCACTGATGGTAACGATTATGTCTTCATGCTCCTTTACTCTTTTGCCATCCTGGAATTTAATGATCAGGTCCTCTCCCACTTTGTTTGTCTGCAATATATCCAGGATATTTTGCTGGGCCTGTATCTCTACTTTATATACAGGATCAATTTTATAATTCACTTTCCCGCTTATACTTACCGACACGCTTTTAAAACCTGACACATTTCTTGTTTCGGTAACAATGGGCCCCTCACCGATCACTTTCTCGCAGGAAGCAAATATCATCAGGCTAAAGGCCGCCACTAAAATAATAACTGAGTTTTTCATCTTTATTTGTTTTTGATTATTGATAAGGTTATACCCAATGTTTTCCATTTCTACAAAGATTTTTAAATGCCCCCGGTTTATCAACTGCGTTTGTTATGAATCGGGCTATTCCCTGATGAATTGAGTTAATTATTAAAATTCAATTTTATAATTCAATATCGGGATCAGACCCGTCTGGTACGTATTGGTGATCATATCCTTTTCATCGTCATAGTATTGACTAAAAATGTTCAGCCGGTTGGTCAGGTTTTGTATATCCAGCGAAAGGGTGCTGGTATGGGACTTACGGTTCCATTTCATGCTCACCCGCAGATCGGCCCGGAAATAAGCCGGGTTTTGCAAACTGTATGCATCTTTTTCATTGAATACAGTATAGCCGGCCTGCCGGGATGCATCGAGGTCAATAGGTGTCGTTCTTAATCCACCTGCGCTGATCGTTTTGATATTAATACCAAATGTTCTTGATTTGCGTTCATTTATAAAATCCTTGCCGGTGATGAGTGTGATAATATAATTACCATTAAATCGTGTGTTTCTTTCTATACCATCAGCCGCCGTGTATTTTGACTGGTAAAAAGAATTGCTGAGTGTCAGGTAGAAATTATTATGCAGGTATCGCTCCAGTGATACTTCAACACCATAGTTCTTCCCCTTACCTTTATTTACCAGCGGGTCGGTAATATAATCGTATTCTACATTGATGGCTGACAGCGTGCTGTTCTGATCAATAGCCACCGGCACATTAAACAACCGCTGGTAATAGAGTTCTGTCTTGAGCTGCATATTCTTTGCCAGCCTGTAGTTATAAGAAAAAACATAATGATGTGACTTTGTAAGGTCAAGATCTTTATTAGGCAACACTATGTTGCCGTTCGGTAATTGCAGTTGTGCAAAATAAACATTGAGTGTTTGTATCTGGCTGTGCAACCCATAGCCCACCCCGATACTACTGCGGTTGGTGATATTCCACCGTGCAGATAACCTCGGCTCTGCCGATGACGTGTTGTTATGCGACAACCGCAGGTAATGAAACCCTGCATTCAGCGTTAATTCGTTGGACGGCTTATATTGCCATTGCGCAAATGCCTGCTGAGTGGATGTATTACCACTGCTGTTGAGCTTTTCTTCCAGCGGGTCGCCTTCATGTTCCGGCGACATACGATAGAACTTATAATGGATCTGTGTATTGATAAACCCTGCCCTCAGGTTGAACCTGTTGCTGAATTTATAATTGAGCGTGGTACTAAATGACAGCTTACGGGTGTTGTATTTATCAATATAGGACGGGGTTAGCGAAAGATCATCTTCCGTATAATCTTCATCATAACCAATTTTTGTAACGGAAATGCCAACAGCAGAATTAATTTTCAGTTTTTTGCCTGCAAGAATGGAATGAGTGATACCGCTCATGCCGGTATTGGAAATATATTTTGAAACATACCTGTCGCTTTTTGTTTCCCATTTAGTAGAATCCTGGTCAGGTTGAAAGACCTGGTCACTCAGTCCCCCGAACCCGAAAAGCGTAAAAGTGCCTGCTTTGTTCGTGGGCAAATAAATATTATAGGACAGATCCTGGAAGTTGGTCACGTTATCATCAGGTAATACACCCATCTTACTAAGCAAAGTGAGTGTTGAATACCTGTAGTTCACGAGGTATGACCCTTTATATTTTTTAGAGAAGGGGCCTTCAAAGGCAGCATTGAGACCCAGTACACCGGCCTGCAAAGCATATTCTCTTTTTTCATTATTCCCTTTGCGGAGTTTAAGATCAAAAACGCCGCTTAATGCATTGCCGTATTCAGCAGCAAAAGCAGCCGTCACAAAATCAGAATTGGATAAAAGTTGCGAACTGAGGATGGATATACCTCCGCCGCTTAATCCCGGCACAGTAAAATGATTGGGGCTGGGTATGTCCATGCCTTCCATCCGCCAGAGCAAACCCGTAGGCGAATTGCCGCGGATGATGATATTATTATTGCCATCATCGTTGGCCAGGACACCGGGAAATGCGGCCGCCATACGCAAAGGATCATTTACGGCCGCAGCATAACGCTGCGTTTCTTCCACGGTAAATGCCCTTGCACTTACTGCGCTCATATCATTCAACGGCTTATTCTTTTTGCTGTTTGCTTTGATCACTACTTCATTTTCAACTTTGACCAATGCTTCCAGCCGGATGGTCAAAACCGTTTCTTTCCCGGAATTGATAACAATATTTTCCAGTACGGCCTCTTTAAACCCTGAATAAGTAACCGTGATACGGTAAGAACCTACCGGCAGGTCTTTAAACCGAAACATGCCTTCTTCATCCGTGACAACAGATTGGTTAAGACCGGTAAGGCTGACAGTTGCCCCGGCCAATGATCTTTGTAATACCTGGTCCACTACAGTTCCGCGAAGCTGCTGCTTGTATTGTGCCTGTGCAGCAAGTGATAAAAAAAATAAAACACTGATTAATTGAATCTTCATGGTCATCTTCTTTAGTAGTTGATTAATGGTTTATTGGTAAAACAACCAAAGAAGATACTACCCCTACCCGTTAACAAAATTTTAGAAGAAATTAATACCGGCATTCCAGCCAAACCAGCCCGTTACCCGGTTGCTGTACTGGTGGGTCTTGTAAGAACCAGGGGGAACAGGAAAACGATAACCCGGCAATCCTCCCGGCTGATCAGATATAAAAACCGAATAAGCAGGGCCGGCATAAATGGAAACATATTTACCGAGTTTCAGGTTGAGATTTACCTGCAGCCTGTTTAAAAGGTTCAGGTAATCCCATGTGCCGAGATACAGGTATTGTGATACCAGTTCAGGATTAAATGAAAGATTTTTCTTTTTATTGAGCGGCATATCGCTTCCAAGGCCGTAACCAAATGCATAGACCTTATCAGTATTGCTGGCGCTAAGTCCAGCCTGGAGAATGCTGTAGAATTTCCGGTTGCCGGTCTTAAAGGCCGCATTGAAATCCACCACTTCGTTGGAAGAGAAACTAAGTTTATGATATCCCTTTAAAATAATATTGATCAGGCCAATACTAAATCCTTCTGAAGTATCTGCAATATTGATCAGCCCGAATTGAACGCCTCTTAATTTTTTGGTATAATTGATCACCCCGGATATCTGCACACCATTAATTTCTTTATTACTGAAATTCATTACACCTGCCAGTTGCAGGCCGCTTACTTTTCGCCGGGCAAAATTTCCCACTCCGGATAACTGCACACCTTTTACACTATCGCTTACATGATTATATACACCGCCGATCTGTACGCCACTGAATTTCCCTTTCACTAAATTGTTGACACCGGCAGCCTGGAAACCCTTCACTGTATCAAGCACTGTATTATTGATACCGGCTAATTGTACGCCCTTCACCTGTCCGCCCACTACATTGAATAAACCTGCAGCCTGGAAATATTTCACTTCCTTTTTATCAATATTGAACAGGCCCCCAAGTTCAACCCCATTCGTGCCGGCCGTATAGCCGCCTAATACATTTAAAGAAAAATTATTGACCACCTGCCCGCTCATTTTGCCATGCGATCCAAGCCCCGGTACCAGCGATACCTGGAAGGGACGGGTAGTAAAAAATTTACCCAGGTTAATGGTTTGTATCTTTTGTTTGGTGGAAAGCAGGAATCTTCCCATCCCTGTTTTTTCTACTATACCGGAGTCAACGGCAGAGACAGCTATTGACTTTTGGGTAGTATCAATAGCCGCAACATTTCTTATGGAATCAGGAACCAGGTAGTCTTCAGGGCTGATCACAACTTTATCTTCTTCCCTTTCCACCGGCATCATGGTGATGGTCACCTGCTGGCTATGCCTTGGTTCGATCACTATCGATGTGTCCTCATAAAACTCCTTGCTCACCGTAAGCGTAGCGGTACTGGCCTTACTGCTTTTCAGCTTTAATTTAAAATAGCCTTCGTCATTGGTCAATGCAGCCACCAGCAATTTCTTTTCATACACACTGGCGTCAATAATAGCCGTACCTGATTGTTCATCATATACATAGCCGCTCACAGAATATACCCGTTCTTCTGTTATGGCTTTATTGGTCACAAGGGTCATCCGTATCGGGGCTTTCCGGATGATCACATAATTACCGCTTTCCTTAAACTCGTAACTATTATTGAACAAAAGATCCAGTATTTCTTTTACCGTTTTATTCCGGGCACTAAAACTGACAAGGCTGTCCTTTTTTATAATGCTCGAATTATAGGAAAAATAAAAAGCGCCTTTATTACTGAGTATCTCCAGCACATTATCTAATCGCTGGCGGTTAACATCCAGCGATATGTTTCTTGATAATACGCTTTGCCCGGATGCTGTAATACTGATAAAAAAAACCAAAACAGCTATGCTTAGAACCCTGCTTCTTTTCATCTTATAAAAATCTGGATTATTGTAAAATGATCTTATCCCCTTCTTTGGTGACCTTTATACTGAATGTAAGGCTGATCACATTCAATACCTGGTCAAGTGATTCGTTGTTAAATGTGGTATTCATCCGCAGGTCTCTTAGTTCGGGCCTGCCGATAACAATGGATACATTATAGGCGTCATTCAATACTTCCGCTAATTTCCACAATGGTGTGTCATCACAAACAAATTCTTTGCTGCGGTAATAGTTGTACAATTTGTCGCTAACCTTTTCTTTTGCCAGCACCGAATCTTTTTCTTCTGCCAGTAATTTTTCACCGGCATTCAATTCAACTGTCTGGCCGGCTTTTGTCACACTAACAACTCCTGTTTCTACGATCACCTCCGTATTGCCATTTATGCTTTTCACATTAAAAGAAGTACCCACCACCGTCACCTGCACATCATTGACGGAAATAATAAAAG
Source organism: Chitinophagaceae bacterium (assembly GCA_036520835.1). Classification (GTDB taxonomy): domain Bacteria; phylum Bacteroidota; class Bacteroidia; order Chitinophagales; family Chitinophagaceae; genus VBAT01. Next base: position 23,151 of record DATDIX010000330.1, read on the forward strand.
GCTTTTTCTTATCCGGGGTAACATCGAAAAAAGCTTCCCCTTTAAGCGTTATCTTCCTTGCATCTCTGGTAAACCTGGAAGGGTAAGAAATGGATGACCGCTTATTAACCGTTACAACGGAGCCGTCGGGTAATGTATCTTTTAGAACAGCCTGTTGTGTCTCTACAAGCATTTCCTTAACAGGCTTGTTATTATTTATTAACCAATAGCCCATCAGCCCAAGACCAATGACCAGGATGATGGAAGCCGCCACTTTCATCCAGCCATAACGAACCGTACGAAGAAGTGTTTTATTTTCCTTTGGCTCCCTTGTACGCTGTTGAAATCTTTCCCATGCTTTATTTTCATCAGCTGCAGAAACGGATGCAAGTTGACGGCTGGTATCCCACACCTGTTTCAACTGGTTGTAGTAACCCTGGTTAGATGCATCAGCAGCCAGCCATTGCATTACCTGTTCTGTTTCACTGGGAGTTGCTTCACCGATCAGGTGTTTCACCAGCAGGTCATCATTAATATGGTAAAATTTTTCTTCCAGGGTGGTGGTATTAAAAATTAAAAAATATAAGCAGTAATGGTAAAAAATCAACGAGTTTGGTGCGCAGCAATTTCAACGCCTTGCCCATGTGGTTTTCAACGGTTTTTATGGAAATATCCAGTTTCTCAGCGATTTCCCGGTACTTCATCTCTTCAAAACGGCTTAGTTGAAAAACAGTGCGGCATTGCTCCGGAAGACCATTCAGCGCTTCTGTGAATTCCTTTTCCAGCTCTTTACTCATCATTTTTCCGGGTGCCTGCTCTGACTGCTGTTTCATACTATACGCTACATGTAACTGGTGATTTGCTTTTACTTTCCGGTGTTTCAGGAAATTCAGGCTTTCGTTATGTACAGCCCGGTAGAGATAAGCTGCTACAGAACCGGAAAAACTAAGGTTCTCTGATCTTTCCCACAATTTGAAAAAAACCTGTTGAACCATCTCTTCGGCGTCCGCTTCGTCCTTCAGCATAGTAAAAGCATAGGCATGCAGGCTTTTAAAGTGTGTTTTAAAAACCTGTTCAAATGCTGCCTCATCCCTTTTGGACAGCAACGCCCCGATCAGGTGGTCCTGTGCTTCCATTCTTACGGCCCGGTATCCAGTTTCTAAAATTAAAGCTGCGCCCAAAAGTAATTTTTAATATAACAACTGGGGAGCCCTTTACCCCTATCCCGTCTAAAAAGAAGTATAGGTCGTGCAATAGGCGGGATTAATTGTACTAACTGCCCAACTGAAAGGAAAATCCAGGTAGAAAAAGACACGCCGTCAATTATATTTAAAGTAAGTCTATAGATTCAGGATCTCGTCCCAAACAGGTTTATGTACAGGAATTCCATACTGCAAGTTTCTCTTTCTTGTTTCCAATACTCTTTCCCCGGGATAAACTATCTTACCGGATTCGTCAATCGTTTCAGACCGGTGATAGTCGTTGATGATATTTTCCAATAGGGAAGTAATAACAGCCGAAGTCCCCAGCTTTGACAAGTTGATAGCAATAAAAACCTGCGATAATCCATATTCAGCTTCATTGCTGCTAATACCGTGGGTAGCTAATCCGCCAGATAAGATCGCAGCCAGCATATCGAGCAACAAAGCCATCCCCGCTCCTTTCCAGTAACCAATGGGCAACGGTCTTCTTGATTCAATGATAGCAGCCGGATCGTTTGTCAGGTTTCCGCTGCTATCAAACCCGCCGGTCACGGCTAGTTTTTCATTTTTCATTTTTGCCTGTTGCAAAGCACCAAAAGAATACTGGCTCATGGCCATATCGAGAACTATGGCCTCTTCTTTATAAGGTATGGCAATGACAAGCGGGTTATTACCAAGCTTCTTATCCTTGGCTCTCCAGGCAGGCATATTGGCGATCGTATTAGTGAAACCGATAAATACATAGCCGGACTTCGCTGCATGCCATCCATATGTACCGCCACGCATCCAATGATTGGTATTGCTTAATGCCACACAGCCGATCCCGGTCTCATTGGAAAGCTGCATCGCTCTTTCAGTTGAAGCCAGTGCATTTAATGGTCCCGGTCCCAGGTTCCCATCCCATTGCTCAATGGCCCCGGTCTTATTTTTTAATGTGGACTCTGCATTTACTTTTACATATCCCTTTTTCACATAATCCACAAATGTGGGGAACCGGTTTACCCCATGTGTATATACACCATCAACGCTGCTGGCTGTAAAAATCTCAGCGCATTGTTTTGCCTTCGCTTCTGTAAATCCATATTTCTGCAATATCCTGCTGAATTCGGACAGCATAGTATCCCTCGGAACAAGGTGGGCAGCATTTTGCGTTGACATAAGCTATTAGCCGTTAGAGGTTGGAATATATCTCCTAAAGTACATTATTCATTGCTATTAAAACCAGTCTGTCGCTTATCGGCCTTATCCCGGAAAATAAAATTTATGGTTTCATTCTGACATACCTTAACATATTTTTTATACTAAGCAAAAAAAGAAATACGTTCTTCACAGGCCACAAGCCAATGTAATGAAAAAATTACCTGCTTCCTGCTGCCAATTGCGGGACATGAGAACAGGGACGCACTATCTTCTTACTACGGCATTGCTCATTCCTTTCCTCACGACATCTTTCGTAAGCATTTCACAAACATCTGTACCTGTAAAAAGAGATCATAAACCGGTTATCCTTTCTATTGCTTACTTTATTGAAAGCGCTAATAATTCGATCAACTCATTAAACAGCTTACTGAAGAAAGATAATTACCGCAACAAGATCACAACGCTTAATAATCCTGTCAACAATGAGCTGGGCTTTAGCCTGAAAAATGAAATACTGGTGGCCCTTAAACCCATCCTCGATAAAGCAAAAAGGACAGATCCGAAAAAATTCAAGGAGGTCATTGAGAATTTCCTGAGTAACCCGGAAGAGAACGGGATCAGCTCCGTTAAAAAATACCTGCCAGTACTGGGCATTTTCAGTACGGTGCTGTCGCTGGTAGGCAACCTGGTCATTAACGAAAGAAATATTACCCGGGAAGACCTGAATCAATTCATTGCAAAAGTGCAGCAATACTTTTCGCAATATGAAAAACTGAATACGATCAATGAGCAATTCGGGGTACAACTGCAAAAGCTGGTAGAAAGATCAGAAGAAATAAAGGAAGAGCTAAATGAATTTTTGGTTGACTGTATCTGTACGATGGATAAAACAAAAAGTAAACAGTCATTAAAGAACATAAAGGTGGAAGCGCTGATACAACAATACTACGATCCCCAAAAACTCCAGGGATGGCTTGATACTGCAAGGATAAAACCAGAAGGCTTGCTTTACCCTTTCGATGCACCTACCAGTGCAAAGCTGCTTACATCGGGTATCAAAAGATTGCAAAAAGAGTTTGAAACACTCTACAGCGATAATTACAAGCAACTGAAAGAACTACTCACTTCACTGAAAAACACGATTCCCGACCTGGACGAAGAACAACTTGCCAGGACCAATAATGACATAGATAAATTATACAATGAGAGCCGCCTGGCAGATGTGACGAATCTTAATATCAATCATGTAGATGAGCGAATGAATACCGTCTGCAGGATAATCAATGCAAATAAGTAAGCCAGCATACAACCAGCTACCCTTTAATATATGCACTGGCAGGTCAGTTAAGAATCCATACAATTCAGACAGTCCTTTCAACAATTAACACATCAGCAGGTTGCCCCGGCAGCGCAATACTCTATTTTTGACCTGCAAATTTTATTTATTCAAAAACCAACCATTAAACCTTATTACATGAAAAGAATCATGCTGGCGCTGGCGATCATGCTGGCGCTTTACAACACTTTACCCGCACAGGAAGTAAAAACAGAGCCTGGGAAACAACTGATGCAGATAACTACCGTTGAATCAGTACTGGCAGGCGGATTAGGCCGCTCCAAAATGATCATCACCCATCCTGATGGTTCTCAAAAGGAATCTGAGATCAATAATCTTTTCAGCATGGCCGGGATCAACTTCAAGAACATTAAAGAAAATGAGGATAACATCATTAAAACGCTGAAGAGCTATACGGATGATGGCTGGAAACTGGAGCAGGTCACTTCACTTACCCTTAGCCAGAATGATAACGGGGCCGGTGGGATATTTATGACAAGATACTTATTGTCGAAGCCGGAAGTGAAGAAGCCGTTTTAAAAAGCAAAACACTATCCCTTTATCATAACGAAGTAAACCCGGCACCATGATGCCGGGTTTATCTTTTCAGATTTTTTACATACAGGTTGATCCAGTCGTTCACACTCATTTTTTTCATCAGCTCGCCTATCAGTTTATACGGTATATGTTCCGGTTTTTTGAACCGTATACAACTTTTACCCATATCTAATCTTGCCGCACTGTGTTTGGGGTATTCAGCGACAAACCAGTTGTACAGATCCTTATTAGCATAGATGCCCATATGGTAAAAGGCGATAAAGTGCTTTTGCGATGCAATACCGGCAAATGGCAAGGGTTGTTTGGGGTCGCAATGATAGCCGTCGGGAAATACTTTATGCGGCACCACATACCCCAGCATACCGAACATTACTTCTTTAAATCCTTTCGGCAGATTTTTTAAAACTGTATCCCGCAATTTAGTTACCGCTTCTTTTCTGTCTGCAGGTAATTCTTTTAAGTATTGCTCCGGGCTGGTTGCTTTGGAGGTCATATCAGAATTTTTATTGAAATTAATATTTTTCCTGCGTCAGACGAACTTCAAATACTTAGATGTAACTAAAGCTATAAAAAAAAGGCGCCTGTATGACGCCTCATTATTTTCCCGGGAATTATTTTACTGTCCCGCTTTTATCGTTTTCCCGGCTTCAATTGAAATAGCGGCACGGTGCAGTACCAGTTCTCCTGTATCCGTCTTAAAAGAAGCTTCTACCCATCCGTTATAACGAAGATCGTTTTTCCTGACCTGCACGGGGATGAATTTATGATCAGCATTTTTCCAGTTGCCTTCCCAGTGATCAGGCCCTGTTTCTTCAATGATCTTTTCAGCTAAAACAACAGAACTTGCATTGAACCAGTTAAAACCAGGGTGATCATTTAAAGTGATCGCATCTCCGCTGTTTAATGCCGGAGTTTGTTCCTGGCCATTTACCAGTGAAAAAACATCGAAAGCCGCATTCACATAGTATTGTCTCCTGTCCCTTCTTAAGACAGGATCGCCAACCAATATAGTTGAAAACAAAAGGTCGGGAGTATTATTCCCGTCAATATCCAGGATTTTGTGCTGGCCAAATTTTACAGCAATATTATCCAGGTTTGTATATCGCATTTGCGGGGGAGGTTGTGGCGGGGGCTGAATGATTATTTCTTTTTTGTTGCAGGCGGTGAAGGCCAAAACCAGAAACAGAATCAGGATGATCATTTTCATAAAACAATTTTCCGGAAAAATAATCCAGCAACTGATCCTGCTATCGTCCGAAGTGTATGAGATGACAATAAATTGCTATGAATTGCAATAGCAATTTCTTAACATTCACTGCGGGGGAAGGACAGATCAATATTTCATTCCATGACTGTCAGCGCTGCCTGCGATATGTAAGGCAAATGCGCCAATGGCAGTATCTTTCAGCAGGTTGATCAATGCCACCTGCTTCATTTCGGCATCGCCGGCCTGGTTATAATTAGGCAGATGTATCGCCAATACAAAAACGAATAACATAAACGCCAACAGGTAAGCTGCCAGCTTTACATACTTATTTAAAATGAAGGAAATGGCTGCTAATATAAAAGCGCCACCCACTACATATACCCAGGCAATGTCACCCGGAAGATTGGCCGGCACAAACACTACCATGTTGTGCGGATGCTGAATATGATAGATCCCGAAAACGATCATTACAACTGACAAAAGATAGATGGCGATCCTGGAAATAATGCGCTGAGTCATAACTGAAGTATTAAAGGTGAACAATTATAATACCCGGTCAAATAACTTCTGGATAAGCGTTGGATGGTGTTGAGAATTTAACAGGGTACAGAATCATTACCCCTCAAATGCAGACTTGCTTATTAAAGGTAACACTATTTACTTCTATTACCACCGATATTAATTATTATCCTTAGCAAACACGGAAACAAGCGGCTTCTTCCCGGCAAACGATAAACTGTGAAATAACCGTGCAGTTAATGGGGAAAACTAATATGTAAAATTTGAAAATTCAGCCATTTTAACTCCTTTGTCAAACAATTTCCAAAATCAGTTGTTTGAACATTAAAATACCACTTATGGCAACAACCAAATGGACCATGGACCCTGCCCATTCAGAGGCACAGTTCAAAGTAAAACACCTGATGATAACGACCGTGACCGGTCATTTTGCAAAATTCGGACTGCAGGTGGAAACAGACGGAGATGACTTTACCAAAGCAACATCCATTGTTTTTACAGCAGATATTAATTCGATCACTACCGGCAATGAGCAAAGGGACACACACCTGAAATCAGCGGATTTTTTTGCGGCCGACCAATACCCGCAATTGAAATTCGTTGGCAAAAAATATGAAAGATCAGGAAGCGCTTTCAAACTGGAAGGAGACCTAACGATAAGAGACATTACCAAAACCATCACCCTAGATGTTGAGTTTGGTGGTATCGTAACCGATCCGTGGGGACAAACAAAAGCCGGCTTTACCATCGAAGGAAAGATCAAAAGAAAAGAATTTAAGCTGGAGTGGGATGCGGTTACAGAAGCGGGACAGGTAGTGGTCAGTAATGATGTCCGCATCCTTTGCGAGATACAATTGATAAAGCAGGCTAACTGATCTATGCGGGAATGGAATAGAAAGAACTATATTATTTAAGAAGATTAAAGGCAAAGCGCTGTTCGGCGCTTTTTCTCATTTACAATGGCTACCCCTTCATTATATTCATTATTTGGGTCAACACCATGATCCCCCTGCTTTTACAGGTCACCCGCTAAGCCTTGTAGTAATAACTCTACAACCATCCCAAATTATCTATTACTCCTAATAGGGCATTGCCTCTATTTTCCCAGGCTCGTTCTGTCCGTTTCTTTGCACCCCGGATTACAAAATACCCGGCCCGGATTCGGAAGAATTTTCAGGCCGGCCTCTTTTTCAAGCCATAAAATATCCAACCTGTGAAATACTGCTGACCCGGGTCCGTATCCTGTGAATTTCTTAAGTGACCTGTAAAAAAAATTATGAAAGCTGAACTACTTATCCCTGCATCCGAAGGAACTGTTGCAAACCAAACCCTTCACAATATCATTGATTTGATTGCCGGCAGTATGGAGTATGCGGCTGCTCACAATAAGAGCTTTATCATTAATGATGTACCGGAAGATATATTGATCGGGGCAGATGAGAACCTGTTAGCATCGGTCTTGGATAACCTGATGAGTGAAGTGATCATGCACACGGAGAACGGCTGCATCCGCATAACAGCCAAATTATTCGGAAACGTAGTATTGCTCCATGTAAAGAATGACGGCTCCCTGAATTATGATTCAGTTTCTCAAAAACTGATGACCATTCAAACACAGGCGGAGCAACTCGGAGGTTTTGTAGGTTTTACCAGCTACAGGAATAAACTGACTACGATCGCCTTCAGCTTTATGAATATGCAAACAGCAGCCTGATCGCCTTTTTCAAATGGATACTATTCCTGCGACAGCAGGGCAGTTTTATTCCCAGGTCTCCGGAGATTCAGCTTATACCGCAGTATTACATAACCATTGCAGATAACATATAACCAGTCACCGGTTTGGGAAGTAATGGTATAAGTAAATGTCTTCTTCCTGCCACCGACAATCAAAGGAACATCATCATTCCAGATAGTATCTTCCGGCTGATCGCCGGTAACGACTTCGAGCAGCCCGTAAACAATAGATGCATTTACTTCAAACCTGATACTGTCGCCTATGGCTGCTTCAATAATGCCCTTTGATGGTGAGTAAGATTGTATCCCTGTTTTTATAAAACCCATGTACCGAAAAGGAGAATAATTAAACTCGTTAAGGGTCGGCGGCTCTGCCAGCAATGTCCAGCCGGGGTCTTCCGGGTAATGATCGAGTATGAATTGCCCCGGGGCTGTTAAAAAATACCTGCTGTCATATTGGGCTATGAATTCATCTCCCCTGTAATTGGTATGCCCACTGGCCCATGTTGCATCCAATAAGTACCAGGCGCTGTCAACATATACCGCATTCCATGAATGATTGGAACCGAATTTAGCTCTCCTGTCCCGGTCTGTTCTTGCATAACCCGTAATAACAGCAGCGGGGATGCCGGCATGGTCACACATCGTTTTAAAGAGTCGTGCATAGCCATCACAGACAGCCATCTTTCTTTTTAAAACTGTTTCCGCTACCCGCAGGTTCAGCGGTTTCAATATCCTGGCTGTATCCTCATCGGTTTCTTCATAGATCAGGGAATTTTTTTTATTCCTGGCCGCAGCCCTGATGTTATAAGAAATATTTTCTGTTATCCAACGAAAGATAGAAGCTACTTTTTGCCGGTTGTCCTGGGAAGTATCTGTTATCTTATTTACCAATTTTGCCGGTGATGAAGCATCATACGCTTTTACAGACACATCAATATAATAATGATACGGCAGCCCGCTTTTCTGCCCGGTGGCAGAAAAAAAAATCAGCGTGAACAGTAGCCAACAGATCGCTTTCATCATATACAATACCGGTTAACAGCAGGCATTCTAAGTTCCGAAATAATCCGGTACCGGTCAATACCGGTTATCATAACGTTTGATGACGTATATTTGGCGGGTTCAGTTACTCAAAACCTGTTTCTCCCCCGATGGCAATGACAAAAGAAGAAATCCTGAATGATCTTTCAGGTAACACCTATGCAACGTTAAAACCTTCCCCTGTTCACGGTATCGGCGTATTTGCAATCAGGGATATACCCAAAGGCTGCCGCCATATTTTTTCTAAAGGACACGGAAAATGGATAAAAGTATCCATTGGCGAAGTGGAAAGGCTGCCAGCCCATTCAAAAGACCTGGTAGAGACCTATTGTGTTTTTGATGACGAACATTACTTTGTCCCCGACTATGGTTTCAAAGTAATGGATATGGTGAATTACCTTAACCACTCACCTCACCCCAATATCTTATCCATCAATGACGGGGAAGATTTTGAAGCCCTGGCAGATATACCGTCAGGCACTGAATTACTGATCAACTATGAGTTGATCGTGGAGAATATTGAAAAATATGATTGAACCCCTTCAGCGGATCAATATCCTGCCCGAGCGGCTTCGTGTGACCATACTGAAAGGCAGCCGGTAAAGCAAACTGAGAAAACGGCTGTGCGTTTCGTCTGTACAATCACAATTGACTTTAAACTGGTAAATGAAATCCATTTTGGATATCCATTTTTCTTCCGCAAGAAAAGAACCATAGTGTTTCATACCTGGCAACATAGTGTATTGGATTTATTGTAATACTGTGTTTATTGAAAAACACAGAACTGAAAGTTATACACCGGATCCTGATTCCCATAAACGGGAATACACATTCTATTCACACTAAGTGGATTTGTATCCGGAGGATTACGACGTAGAATTACCGCTTTAGGAATTTCCCGCTCAGCAATCTTTCCATCACTTCATCTTTCAGGTTGCGGCTGACGGGTATGTGATGCGGCCCGATACGGATATCATTAGCTTCGATGCTATCAATTTTGGCTGCAGAAATAATGTAGGACTTGTGTGTCTTAATGAATTTATCAGCCGGCAGGTAATCTTCCACTGATTTAAATGTCAGGTAAGTGATATATTTTTTGTCGCCGGTATGAATAACTACATAGTTCTGGAGGGCTTCCGCAAAAAGAATATCATCAAAAAATATTTTTACCAGTTTATTATCGGCTTTAATAAAAAAATATCCCGGCGCCGTAACGGCAATGGCCGCTTCAGCCGTATTTTTTTGCCGCACTTCATAAAACTCTTTAGCCCGCATAGCGGCTTTTAAAAAACGATCAAAAGAAATGGGCTTAACCAAATAATCCAGCGCATTCAATTCAAACCCTTCCAGCGCATGCTGGGGGAAAGCCGTGGTAAAAATAACGGGGGGAGGATGAGGGAGTGTTTTAAAAAAATCAAGCCCGGTGATCTTTGGCATCTGTATATCCAGGAAAAGTAAATGCACTTCTTCTTTACCTAACATACCCATGGCGCTGACAGCATTGTCAAACTCGCCGGTCAATTGCAAAAAGTCAATATCTGCAATATACTCTTTGAGGCCTTTTCTTGCCAGCGGCTCATCATCTATTATAACACAGTTGATAGCCCCGGCCCCTAAAGGGGTGCTATTTACGTTCATTGAAGGCATACCTATTCATATTTTAGAATTTAACTGCCGTTTATTTTATGCCATAACAGATATCATGTCTAAAACTTTTTCACCAAGTGCTATATCCCCTTTTATTTCAAAACTCCCGTTTATATCCGCCTTTCTTACGCTTTTTGAAAAAAGTTTCCAGGCAACATCGCCATCAATAATTGCTTCAGCCAAAAAATCTGCTGTCTTTCCATTCATCTCCCCGGCCTGGCGAAGGGTCCACTCACCTCTCTCCTTTCTCAATAACCATTCTCCCCCGCCCTCTCCTGTTATAGTTGTTTTCAAAACAGTTTCATCTTCCCCCAGTCCACGCATAGTTGCCGGCCATGCCTGCATAAAAACATTGAGGAATGGATAATAAAGTTGCCGGTTCATGATATCCTTATTGCCTGTTGCTTCTCTTATTTGCTGCTGGTGCAGCCAGCGCTCCGTGTATTCCCGGGCAATATCGAACCAGTTATATGATTTATCTTCTCCCGCCCAACTTACCGGGTAAACAGATTCACCAAAAGGATCGAGGTTGCTGAATAACTTAAAAACTTCTTCATTCGTTGATTCCAATAACTCAATGATCAGTTGCGGGCTTAACCGCTTTGCTGCTTTTACCCAGTCTGCATTCAGTCCATCCAGGAACCGAACAAGATCAGCATACGAATTAACAGGATCAGCAACCGATGTAACCCACCCGTCCCGGTGCAGCGCTATCCTGCGAAAGTTACCATCGAGTAAATGGGCTGCTACATCTTTTACTTTCCATAAACGGGCAACGGTCTGCTTTTGCCAGTCTTCAGGAGACAGGTTTTTTAAAAATGAAACCAGTTCCCTGTTGAGTACGGGAAACAAAGGCAGCGTATCTATCGGTGGTTTCATTCGCTATTGATCTGTTTTCAGCTTCAAATATACCGTGTAACTATTTTCAGTATCATTTATCGTTAACTCATGTTTGCCGGGGTATAAAAGTTCCAGCCTGCGCTTTACATTGTTTAAGCCAATGCCCCCATGCATTTCCGTTGTCCTTGCTGCTTCTTTGGAATTTTCGATGGTAAAATTAAAATGGCCGTTACTGCGAGACATATCAAGTTTCACATAATTCTTCTCTCCCGGTCTGTGGGAAATATGTTTGAATGCATTCTCTACAAAAGGGATCAGCAGTAAGGGCTCGATGGAAAAGTCCTTTATATCAGGCGAACAGGTAAACTCCACCAGGTAGTTTTCATCTTTCCGCAGTTTTTGCAGGTCGACATAGTCTTTTAAGTAATTCAGTTCTTTTTCTATCGGGATCTTTGCCCCGTTCATTTCATACAACTGGTACCGGAGCATATCGGAGAATTTATGCAATGCCTGTCTTGCCTCCGGGTTCTCTTTATTGATCAGGAAATAAACGGAGTTAAGGGAGTTGAATAAAAAATGCGGGTTGATCTGCGATTTCAGAAAACTCAGTTCTGCTTCCGCCTTTTCCCTTGCCATTTCCACCAGCCGTTGCTGCATTTTTGAATGGTCGTATAATAACTTAGAAGCAGCGCCGGCAATCACCAAAAAGAAATGAGGGATAACATTGTCATATATCCTTGTCTTCAGGTTTTTGGTAAGATCAAAGAGCCCGGGGTTGTTCATGATCTGGCCAATGATCTGCATTTTCAGCACACTGCTCGTCACGATCATTACCACAAAAGTCAGTACGAACCATACATATTTCTTTTTATACAGGAGTTTTGGTATCAGCGCATAATTGGTGACATAGACCATCAGGGCCAGGTCAACTACTTTTACCAATGTGATCCGGAAAGCCCTTTGCCAGGAAGAATAATCCTGGTACCGGAGAAAATACCATAGCCCGAATACCAGCATCCAGAACAAAACGTGATGCAGCTTATATTGGTAAAAGAGGGATCGTTTTCTCATAGTCAAAAATAAAAATACAAATTCCGGGCGGTATAAATGTTTACACCAAAGGTCGCATTATCCTGACGAACCGTAAACATTCCTCTTATCAAGTGTAATTGTCATTTCATCTAAGTTATTTGTGTGATGAACTTACCCTGCCCAAATTTGGCATACAAAATCAATATGTATGCACCGCCCAGTCATCCTGTTCTTTTTTTTAGTTATGCTAAGCTTTAGCAGTTGTTCCCAAAAATCTTCAAAGCAGCCGGCGGGCAACCAACCCGGTGCAAAAGATTTAAAAGTTGGCGGCAATTGTGAAGATTGCGAAGCGATCTATAAATGCCCTGTTCCCTTTGAGCAATTAAACGAAGTGGATACATTGCCGGGGTTTAATGAAGCCGGTCCGAAGATCGTCATCAGCGGCACCATTTACCAGCAGGATGGTAAGACTCCGGCCGTCGGTGTGATCCTTTACGTTTATCATACCGACCAAAAAGGCCTCTATCCCAAAAGCAATGATGAAAAAGGACGCCATGGGTATATCCGGGGCTGGATAAAGACCAATCAAAAAGGTGAGTACAGGTTTTACACACTGGTTCCTGCCTCCTATCCCAACAGTAATAATCCCAAACATATTCACCCGATAATCAAAGAACCCGGCAAAAGCGAATACTGGATTGATGAGTTTGTTTTTGATGATGACCCTTTACTTCCCGACACCGAAAGAAAAAGAAGCAACCCTGTCTGTGGCGGCGGTGTTTTAAAAACAACAGTAAAAGATGGTATGCTGCAGGCTACCCGTAATATCATCCTCGGGCTTAATGTAGCTGATTATCCTAAACAATAAAGCATACAACATGAGAAAATCATTTCTGACATTACTGGCATTGATCCAGTATTATACGTTTATGTCATGCAACAGCCATTCGCAAACTGTTTCGGTAAATAAAGCAGGCAGCCCGCCTGCTTATAAATGGAAAGAACAAACACAAAATGCTCCTTTTCCCAAAAGCTACAATTTCCAGTTGTTCGCCATACATGATACCCTTTGGGCTTTTCATCCTGCAGGCAACTGGTATTCGGTGAATGGGAAAGACTGGGATAAAAGCAGTTTGGCTAACAGTATTAATAACCTGGCTTTTCTTGATTACGTAGTTTTTAAAAATGCCGTATTAGGACTTGGGCACTTTGAGGGAAACATTGAACACTTTCAACTGACCACTGAGATATACCAGACAACTGACATGAAGAAATGGACAGTGCTGGCTAAAGAAAGTAATTTGCCCAAACGTTTTTTCTATCACCCTTTTGTATTTAAAAACAAAATATGGATCATTGGCGGCAGTGACGGCAATGATTCGTTTGCGGATATATGGAATTCGGATGACGGTGTGCATTGGGTAAAAAGAGCTGATGATATGCCATTCGGCAAAAGAGATGGCAGCCAGTTTGTGGTGCTTAATGATAAAGTTTATATGATCAATAACGATGTATGGTCATCAGGAGACGGCCTTACCTGGAAACAGGAAACAAAAGAACTGGTAAAAGGCGAATCCATCCATGGTTCGGCAGCCGTGGTATTTGACAATAAGATATGGTTGTTAGGATGCAACAGGAATGGCCGGTTCAAAAGTGAGATACTGGTAAGTAAAGATGGAAAAGAATGGAAAGCCCAAAATGCACCCTGGAGCCCAAGGGGCGGAATAGCGGCCTGTGTTTACAACGGAAAGATATTTATGACGGGAGGGAAATATGGCGGCCCGGATATTGCGGGTCAGACAGAGTTTGTTTACAGTAATGATGTGTGGTCTTTAGAAAAAATCTGAGGCCACCTCAGGAATATACTTTACTCAAGTTCCAGATCTCTTCCATTATAAGAAACTTCAAACCACAGATCATATATTCGTAATTTCGCCGGATACAAAATGATTTATCATGTATAAAAGAATTGTACCGGCTTTATTGTTGCTGGCTCCCCTGTTTGTCTCTTCCCAAAACAAAATGACACCTGAACTGCTCTGGAAACTGGGAAGGGTTTCAGCATTGGGTATTTCAAAAGATGGCAAATGGCTTGTTTACTCTGTCAATACTCCCGACTGGGAAGCGAATAAGGGCAGTCGTAAATCATATATGATACCGGTAAATGGTGGCTCACCTGCTGAGATCAGCAAGCCTGACAGTTTATTGGCAAATAAGAATGTATCTCCCGATGGTAAATACATACTAAGCAATAAAGAAGTAAAAATTAAAAAGATAAGCGGCAGCGATCATTACCCCGAGCTGTCAAAATCAAATGCCTACATCTTCGACAATCTCAATAACCGCCACTGGGATACCTGGGAAGACGGAAACTTTGACCATGTTTTTATCACTCCTGCCGATAAATCAACTGAAGGAAAAGATATCATGCCGGATGAACCTTATGATTGCCCGCAGAAACCATTTGGCGGAGATGAGGATTATATATGGAGACCGGATGGCAAAGCAGCGGTTTATATTACCAAGAAAAAGTATGGGAAGGATTATGCCGTGAGCACCAATACTGATATCTATGAATATGATCTTGAAACGGGTAAAACCAGGAACCTGACAGAAGGAAGAATGGGATATGATATCAATCCTTCGTACAGCAGCAAAGGAACTCTTGCCTGGATGAGTATGAAACGGGATGGTTATGAGTCCGACAAACAGGATCTCGTTGCCTTCACTGGTTTAGGAAACAGTGCTGTCAATCTTACTGCTCATCGTGATGATATTCATGTAGAAGGTTTCCGCTGGAGCGACGACGGAAAGAAATTATTCTTCTGGGCGCCGATCAACGGCACCCTGCAATTGTTTGAAGTGAATTATACCGGCGCCACTAAAATGCTGCCTTCGATCAGGCAGATAACAAAAGGCGATTTTGATATTTCCGGCATTGTCGGCCAAAGCGGCAACAAACTGATCGTTTCAAGAACAGATATGAACCATGCCGCAGAACTGTATTCAGTAGATATCACTGATGGCAGTATGGCCCAGTTAACACATGTAAATGATGGTACTTACAAAACCATCGGCATGTGCAGGACAGAAAGAAAATGGGTGACCACCACCGATGGAAAGAAAATGCTGGTATGGGTGATTTACCCTCCCGATTTTGATCCCGCCAAAAAATATCCAACATTACTTTATTGCCAGGGAGGACCGCAATCGCCATTGACCCAATTCTATTCTTTCCGCTGGAATTTTCAACTCATGGCCTCGCAGGGATATATTGTAGTGGCGCCCAACCGCCGTGGAATGCCGGGTCATGGCACCAAATGGAACGAACAGATCAGCAAAGATCATGGCGGCCAGGTAATGAAAGATTATTTATCTGCTATTGATGCGGTAAGCAAGGAAAAATATGTTGATAAAACCCGCCTGGGTTGTATCGGCGCCAGTTATGGTGGCTATTCTTCTTTTATGCTGGCAGGCATTCATAATAACCGTTTCAAATCCTTTATTGCACATGATGGCGTTTTTGATACACGCAGCATGTATGGCACCACGGAAGAAATGTGGTTCGTGAATTTTGACTGGGGTGGTCCCTATTGGGATAAAAAGAATACTGCTGCACAAAGATCTTATAACGAATTCAACCCGATCAATAAAGTTGATAAATGGAATACACCGATCCTGATCATACAGGGTGGAAAGGATTACCGTGTACCTATCGAACAGGGCTTACAGGCTTTCCAGGCGGCGCAACTGAGAGGTATAAAAAGTAAATTACTCTACCTGCCTGATGAGAACCACTGGGTGCTTAGCGCACAAAATGCCCTGGTATGGCAACGTGAGTTTTATAAATGGCTGGAAGAAACCCTGCCTGATCCTGAGAAGGTTAAAAAGGGGTTTTAAGTTTAATGGTTACTAGTTACTGGTCACTGGTTGCCGGTAACATTCTTATATTCAGTTTCTGCTACCGAATAATAAACTGCCTATCCGAACAAGGGTGCTTCCTTCTTCAATGGCTGTTTTATAGTCACTGCTCATGCCCATGGAGAGTGTGGTGAGTCGGGAGTGTTTATCGAAAAGTGTTTTAAGATAGCGGAATTCGCTTCTCACCGTTTCCATATTGTCAGTAAAGGATGCCATTCCCATCAGGCCAATAACTCCTGTATTCTTCATCTCCAAATCTCCAAATTGGCTAAATATCACATCCAATTCAGTCTCATCCAGGCCAAACTTTGTTTCTTCTTTGGCGATATATACCTGCAGTAAACAATCAATGACCCTGTTGTTCTTTTGCGCCTGCTTATTGATCTCCTGCAAAAGCTTCAGGCTATCTACTCCATGTATAAGATGAATAAAAGGAGCTATATATTTTACTTTGTTGCTTTGTAAATGTCCGATAAAATGCCAGCGTATGTCTTTGGGAAGCTGCTCAGCTTTCTCCGTTAATTCCTGTACATAGTTTTCTCCAAAATCCCTTTGCCCGAGATCATACAACTCCTGTATATCTTCAATGGGTTTTGTTTTGGAAACAGCAACAAGCGTCACATTCTTTAATTGCAACTCTTCTTTTATCTGTTGATAAGCTTCTTTATTTACCGGCATAATATTATTACAAAGATGCAAAGCTATCATTAAGTGGCAAAGAAAAAGCCGCATATTGGCTGTAGTTCATTTCTTCCAATAGTTATGAATGTATTTAAGGTCACCAGTCTTGCTCATTTCAAATTTCCAATTAGAGCTATCAAGTATTACATAGTTGTAACCATAAAATGGTCGCTTGGCTCCTTTGAAAAACACAGTCAAACGGTATTGATACGCTGGAAAAAAAGAAAAGGCAGAGTCAAAAGGTTCGTCTGGGTAGTAGCCACGGGTCTTGCTGTTATTCCAATCTGATACAAATTTTTCAATCTGTGTGTTTGTCAGTAGTTGCGTCTGATTAAGTTCATTCGAAAACATTGTTACAGAGTCGATAGATTTTGTGTCTAAAAGATTTTTGTGAGGTTTAAGTTCTTGAATTGTGCTGTCACAAATATTAAATGTCAAGAAACTTTCATTGCCTGCTTGCCAAGTAAATACGCAACTGTTTACTTGAGAGGCGTTACCAAGTTGTTTTTTGTCACCGATATAAACAGATATGGGATAAAAACGTGGTCCTGCATATCCTAGGCAGTCGGATTTTACAAACCGATATTTGTCAATTTTCCATTCTTGAATGTCCTTGCATTCTGTCGTGCTAAGATTACAGGAATAGAAAACTGTCAATAGGAAAATAATGCAATATGATATGAGAGTGTGTCGCACTTGAATTACAGCCAGCTAACGGCTTACAGCTAATAAGTTATTATACTTATTTCAAAATACTCCTGCTGATCACGATCCGCTGCACTTCACTCGTTCCTTCATATATCTGTGTGATCTTGGCATCTCTCATTAACCGTTCTACATGGTACTCTTTTACAAAACCATAACCGCCGTGTATCTGTACAGCCTCGACCGTGGTCCACATCGCTGTTTCAGAAGCAAATACTTTAGCCATTGAAGAACTTAACGTATAGTCCTGGCCTGTATCTTTTTCCCAGGCTGCTTTCATGCATAGCAATCTTGCCGCTTCAATTCGTGTAGCCATATCAGCCAGTTTGAATGCAATAGCCTGGTGATTCATGATCTCCGTACCGAAAGCTTTTCTTGTCTTTGAGTATTCCTTTGCCAGTTCATAAGCGCCGCTGGCAATACCCAACGCCTGTGAAGCAATACCTATACGGCCGCCAGCCAGTGTCATCATAGCGAACTTGAAACCAAAACCATCTTCACCGATCCTGTTTTCCTTTGGCACTTTCACATCATTGAACATCACCGTATGCGTATCGCTGCCGCGGATACCGAGTTTGTTTTCTTTAGCCGCCACCACTACCCCGGGCCAGTTTTTTTCAACAATAAGAGTATTGATCCCCCTTGAGCCTTTTTTAGGATCGGTTTGTGCCATCACCAGGTAAACAGAAGCCGTACCTCCATTAGTGATCCAGTTCTTTGTACCATTTAATAAATAATGATCGCCTTTATCCTCTGCGGTGGTTCGCTGGGATGTAGCATCACTCCCTGCTTCCGGTTCACTCAGCATAAATGCGCCGATGTATAACTCGCCGTCTTTCTTTCCCTGCGCCAGCGGTGTAAGATATTTTTGTTTTTGCGCTTCCGAACCATATTGTTGTAGCCCGTAGCAAACAAGGCTATTGTTCACACTCATCACGACACTTACACTGGCATCTACTTTACTGATCTCTTCCATCGCCAGCACATAGCTTATTGTATCCATACCAGCGCCACCATACTGAGGCTCAACCATCATACCGAGAAAACCCAGTTCGGCCAGCTTCAATACCTGTTCTTTGGGGAATTGTTGTTTCTCATCTCTTTCGATCACACCAGGCAAACATTCATTTTGAGCAAAATCCCGGGCAGCCTTCTGGATCATTAATTGTTCTTCGTTCAATTGAAACAGCATACAGCAATCTTGTTTTGGCCGCAAAGATAAGGGCAAACGATGCTGGCAGAATAATCCGGTCATTTTGCAACTATTAGAACAACTTGTTGCCTGTTACTGGTTACTGGTTACCGGTAACCGGCAACAGGTAACTATTCCCCAACTTGTTAAGGATAAAAACCAGGCGGTCTGAAAGTTTTTTGGCATAACTTTGCCCCGCATTTTATAACATCCTTTTAAGCGACAAACAATGAAAAAGATCCATATCATTCTGCTGGTTTTAATAGCAGGGGCGATCGCAGTCCTTATCAGTTTTCTGCAAACAACTACTACTTATGACACAGTACAGACTGCTATGGAAAAGCCTGGCAAATTTGTTCACCTGATGGCCCGCTGGGATAAGTCGCAGCCACTTGAGTACGATGCAATGAAAAACCCGAATTACCTCAGCTTTACGGCTATTGATACACTTGGGAAATCCGTAAGAGTGATCTACCACAATCCCAAGCCGGAGAACTTTGAGATCAGCGAAAGACTGGTATTAAAAGGAAAATACACCCCGGAAGGCTATTTCGATTGCAACAGCATACAGACCAAGTGCCCCTCCAAGTATAAAGATGACATGAAGAAATCCGGGGAAAACGCACAAAATGCAGCAGAAGCAAACTCCACTAATACAGAAACAAAATAAATAACAGGGAATGGATTACTACGGCGAGCATCTTCTGCCCGGTCAGCTAGGACAATTTTTTATCACCCTCTCTTTGATCGCTTCACTGGTCGCTACTTTCTCTTATTTCAAGGCCACACGGTCCAAAATTGATACAGATGCCGGTTATTGGAAAAAACTGGCGAGATATGCTTTTATTACAGAAACAGTGTCCGTAGTAGCCATATTCAGTATCCTGTTTTATATAATATACAGCCATCTTTTTGAATACAAATATGCCTGGCAACACAGCAGCCTTTCGCTTGAATTCAAATACATGCTGGCCTGCTTCTGGGAAGGACAGGAAGGAAGTTTCCTGCTATGGAGTTTCTGGCATTGTGTACTCGGCCTGGTACTGATCAAAACCGCAAAGAAATGGGAAGCCCCCGTTATGACAGTCGTCAGCTTTGCACAGTTCTGTCTCGCCACGATGATCGCCGGCATTTATATTTTCAACTGGAAGATGGGTTCCAGTCCTTTTATCTTATTAAGAGATTCAGGGGTATTGGATAATGCACCGGCCCTGCATCTCAATTTCGATATCAACCAGCCCTTGAAACAGGATTATATGTCGTTTATTAAAGACGGTAATGATCTGAATGTACTGTTACAAAACTATTGGATGGTGATACATCCGCCCGTATTATTCCTTGGATTTTCTTCTACTATTGTTCCATTTGCATTTGCGATCGCCGGCTTATGGACAAAAAAATATGGCGAATGGACAAAACAGGCATTACCCTGGGCTTTATTTTCTGCCGCTGTATTTGGCGTGGGCATTATGATGGGCGCCGCATGGGCTTATGAATCGTTAACGTTCGGCGGCTATTGGGCATGGGATCCCGTGGAAAATGCGTCCTTGGTCCCCTGGCTGATATTGATCGCCGGCATTCATACACTGCTTATCTATAAGCATTCGGGTTATTCATTAAGAGCTACCCATTTATTTTTGATCCTTTCCTTTGGATTTGTTCTCTATTCAACTTTCCTGACAAGAAGCGGGATCTTAGGTGATTCATCCGTACATGCTTTTACAGATCTCGGGATGAATATTCAATTATACATGTTGCTTTATTTATTCATTTGGCTGCCCGCTTTTCTTATTGCAAAGAGCAGCAGGCAACAAATGATAACTGGCGTCACAGGTATCCTACTTTTAGCAGCTACTTTCCTGGCTTCAAAGTATTTTGTAGATGCTGCGCCGATCCTTGCCTTTACAACTTTGATCACCGGCATTGGATTTATCATCTACCAGATACAAACACAGGTCCCCACGATCCATAAAGAAGAAAGCAGCTCTTCCCGCGAATTCTGGATGTTTATTGGCTCGCTGGTTTTTTTCCTTTCTGCTATCGTCATCATCGGGAAAACATCGTTGCCTGTACTGAATGCAATCCTGGATGGCTTGCACGGCTTGCTCCCTTCCGTTAAATTATTCAGCAATAAAATAGCGGCCCCGGAGGATGCTGAATTCGCCTACAACCAGATACAGATATTCGTGGCTATTATTGTGGCAGTACTTACCGGGTTTGCGCAGTATCTAAAGTATAAAAGCACAGACAGGAATTTATTCTGGAAGAAAATATGGCTGCCTACATTTATTTCCGTTGCCTTTGCAACACTGGTCATTGTCTTTGGAAATATCAATTACCAGAAACAGGGCCCGATGTATCTCGGCGCTATCTGGCTGGCTGTTGCCTGCAGTATATATGCAGCTATTGCCAATGCTGCATATATCTGGCTGGGGTTAAAAGGAAAATTGAAACTATCAGGTGGTTCAATATCACATTTCGGTTTCGGGCTGGTGCTGTTGGGTATTCTTTTATCTTCTTCCAAAAAAGAAGTACTGTCATATAATACCAGTGGTATCGCTATCAATTTTGGAGAAGGAAGTAAAGAAAAAACAGGGGAAAACCTGACACTGGTGAAAGGATTGAAAAATGACATGGGTAAGTACTGGGTGACCTATGAGCAAAATGAAAAAATACCCAATAAAGAAAAATGGCTTTACCGCATTCGTTTCCAGAAAAAGGACGGCACAGAAGAATTTGTTTTAAAACCTACCGCTTTTATTAATGCAAAAGGCAACGAGGGCATTCAGCCGGAGCCGGATTCCCGCCACTATTGGGATCATGATGTGTTTACTTATCTGACCGCCCTGCCCGATCCTGAAAAGAATAAGGATACCGCCACTTTCAGAAATCAAAGCGTTAAACCCGGCGACTCTATTTTTTATTCCAAAGGATTTATCGTGCTGCAGGATGTACAAGTGAAGGACAGCGTCCCTAAAGAACTCTTTGGAGAGGATGGCCGTTTATACGAAACAAATTTTAAGGTCTACTCCACCCGCGGCACTACTTATACAGTTACTTCCCGGCTGGCTTTTGCTAAAAATGAGTATCTCGGTATGCCTGACACCATTACGGCAGAAAGCCTGGTATTGCAACTTCAAAAAGTAAATCCTGACAACAGCATCGAGGTAGGCGTAAAAGAATCGGACTCCGTTTTGGATTATATCACCCTGAAAGCCTATAAATTCCCCTTTATTAATATACTCTGGGCCGGCATTATTATTACCGCTATCGGCATCCTGGTCAGTATGGTAAGGCGTATCCAGTTGAACCGCAGTGATTCAGCATAAATTTTACAATTTCTAAACAGCATCCGGGCCATTTTATGTGTCTTGTGCCTTAAATTAGTGGTTTGTAATTTAGCCCGTTGATGATCCGTTCGTTCTCATATCGTTTATTGATCAAAGCCGCCTGTGCCGTTACCCTGTTCATATCAATACAGGTAACTGCACAGGAACCTATCACCCCCACACAGGCGAATATTGACACCATTGCTCCTATGCCCCCTTTTGCTGAACGAGCCAAAAAATGGGGGCCCAATGATACCATCATGGTCGGCGCTATCTGGTACCAGCATGAGATGATGACCTATAAGGAAGAACCGATGGTGTGGGTGTCAAAATTATCCGGCAAAAAGCTGGCAAAGCATATGGAAGAATGGACAAGACTGCGCAATGCGGTCTATGTCACATATCCCTATGCAAGAACTGCTGGGGCAACTATCAATGATATAAATGAAAAAATAGCCGGTCTATCCAAAAAAGAACAGAAAGAGCATATCAAAACAAGAGAGAAAGAACTTAAGAAGCAATTCACCGAACCTCTTTCTAATCTTTCTGTCTACCAGGGTAAGGTGTTAATGAAACTGATCAACCGGCAAACCGGCAATAACTGCTACGAAATAATCAAAGAATATAAGGGCAACCTCAATGCCCGCATGTACCAGACAGTCGCCTTCTTCTTTGGCAGCAGCCTAAAACAAAAATGGGATATCAGCGATAAAACCGATCGCCAAATTGAGAACTTCGTGAAAGAAATAGATGGTATGTGGTACGGGAATCCGTATAGGAGATAGTTACCCCCAGCCCCTGAAGGGGTGCAGAAAACGTTTCATTTTAAACTTACGATACATTTACAAGGTTATCGATACAAACTAATACATTTGTCCCGTGATCATATTTAATAACAAGTCCTTGAATAAGGAACGAAAAAAATTCCCCTTTAGGGGCTAGGGGTATGAAACTCGACATACTTGCCATCGGCGTTCACCCGGATGATGTTGAACTCGGCTGCTCCGGCACCCTGATCAATGAAATAAAAAGAGGGAAAAAAGTAGGTATCCTCGACCTGACACAAGGTGAATTAGGAACAAGAGGAACAGTGGAAACAAGATACCAGGAGGCGGCCAATGCCGCTATGATCATCGGCGCAATAGTAAGAGAGAACCTGAAAATGAGGGATGGATTCTTTCGCAATGATGAAGAACACCAGTTGAAACTGGTACAGGCCATCCGCAAATACCAGCCGGATATCATCCTTGGAAATATTCTGAATGACCGTCATCCCGACCATGGACGTGCCGGTCACCTGATCAGTGATGCCAGTTTCCTGTCGGGACTGGCCAAAATAGAGACCAGGGATGAAAACGGGAATGCACAGAAAAAATGGAGACCAAAATATTTTCTTCAATACATGCAGGACTGGTACCATGAACCCGACCTGCTGATAGATATCAGTGATGTGTTTGAGCAACGAATGAAAGCGATCGAAGCCTACTCCAGTCAATTTTATACTACAGAAAGCGACAGCGAAGAGCCACAGACCTATATTTCAACCCCCGATTTTCTCGACAGTATCAGGGCAAGGGCAAGAATGCTGGGCAAACGAATAGGCGTCAAGTTTGCCGAAGGGTTCATTTCGGAGAAGAAGATCGGCATTAAGAACCTCGACGCTTTGATACAGGTGGAGACCTAAAGAACTACTGGCTAATATGTTCCGGCCATGACAGTCACAGGATTGTGCGTAAATTACCTGCTTAATTAACAGTAATCATGGGGGTATTCTGGATAACATGCGCTACCTTTGCAGCCACTACTAATCTATTGTTATTATGTCAAGTCCAAAATTTCCTAAACTCCCCCTTTCTTTTCATGGTGAATTAAAGCAAAGGATCAGCGATTACTTCAAACAAAAAGGGAAACCCACCACCGGCAATTTCAATCTTTATTTTAAAGCCGCACTTTTAGTACTAAGTTTCATAACGGTATATATCCATCTTGTTTTTTTCACTCCTCCTGTTGCATGGGCCATTACAGAATGCGTTCTTTTAGGTTGCCTGACGGCAGCCATAGGTTTCAATGTAATGCATGATGGGGCGCATGGCAGTTTCAGCCGCTACAAATGGGTCAATAGCCTCGCTTCCAACTTTGCAAACTTCCTTGGTGCCAGCCAGCACATGTGGAAATCAAAACATAATGTGATCCATCATACTTATACCAATATTCACGGGGTGGATGATGATATCGAAGCCCGTCCTTTATTACGTCTTTGTGAAGAACAACAGCGATATAAGATCCACCGCTACCAGCATTTTTATTTCTGGGCAGCTTATTCACTGTTATATATCTATTGGGTCTTTGTAACTGACTATAAAAAATATATTACCGGCAGGATCGGGTCTACCGAACTCAGGAAGATGACCTTCCAGGAACATTTCTTTTTCTGGTTCTACAAATTATCTCATGCATTTCTTTTTGTGGCCCTTCCTATCTACATGGTTGGCTTTATGCCCTGGCTGATCGGCTTCTTAAGCATGGGACTCGTTGCCGGATTCGTACTCAGTATTGTATTCCAGTTAGCACATACCGTTGAACATACCCATTTCCCTTTACCGAACGAAACTACTGGCAAAATGGAAGACGAATGGGCGATTCACCAGATAAAGACTACTGCCAACTTTGCTACAAAAAATAAAGTAGTAAGCTGGTTAGTGGGTGGGTTGAATTTCCAGGTGGAACATCACCTCTT
Organism: Chitinophagaceae bacterium; assembly: GCA_036520835.1. Classification (GTDB taxonomy): domain Bacteria; phylum Bacteroidota; class Bacteroidia; order Chitinophagales; family Chitinophagaceae; genus VBAT01. Next base: position 47,954 of record DATDIX010000330.1, read on the forward strand.
CCCCAGAATTTCCCATATACATTATCCTGCTATCAGCAAGATCATTAAAAAAGCCTGCGAAGACTATGGTATCAGTTATATCGAGTATCCGAAGGTTCGTTTGGCAATAGCATCTCACGTAGCTTACCTCAGGCAATTGGGCCAAAAATAAGACGACAGGCAAGAAGCCTGAACGTGAATGAAAATCTCAACTAAAATATTTTAAAAAGCCGCTGTCACCGATAGCGGCTTTTTCTTTTCTGCGCATCACCTGTTTTACTTCCGACTTTCAGTCTTTCCGTCTTTCCGACTTCCGTATTTATCTTCGTTTGCTCTATTTTTGCACTTCAATATAAAAGCATGGGTAAAGTAAAAGTCGGGTTGGTGCAGATGAGTTGTTCTGCCAATAAAAAAGAAAACCTGGAAAAGGCGATCGCAAAAGTTAAAGAAGCCGCCGCAAAAGGCGCCCAGATCGTTTGCCTGCAGGAATTATTTACATCCCTCTACTTCTGCGATGTGGAAGACTATGAAAATTTCAAACTGGCTGAACCCATTCCCGGCCCTTCCTCTGATGCATTGAGCAAAACTGCAAAAGAGCTTGGTGTTGTCGTTATCGCTTCGTTATTTGAAAAGAGAACAGAAGGTATCTATCATAACACAACAGCCGTATTGGATGCTGACGGTACCTACCTTGGTAAGTACCGCAAGATGCACATCCCTGATGACCCTGCTTATTATGAAAAATTCTATTTCACACCCGGCGATCTTGGCTATAAAGTGTTCCAGACAAAATTCGCCAGGATCGGCGTGCTGATCTGCTGGGATCAATGGTACCCCGAAGCAGCCAGGATCACTTCACTGATGGGCGCCGAAATACTCTTCTACCCGACGGCTATTGGCTGGGCCACTTCACAGGATGAAGCCACGAACACGGAACAATATAATGCCTGGCAAACGATACAGCGCAGCCATGCGGTAGCAAACGGGCTGCATGTAGTGAGTGTGAACCGTGTTGGCCTTGAACAAAACGGCGCCATGAAATTCTGGGGCGGTTCTTTTGTCTCCAATCCTTTTGGCACTTTATTATACAAGGCTTCCCACGAAGAAGAAGAAACTACGGTAGTAGAAATTGACACAAAGAAAACGGACAGCTACCGGACTCACTGGCCCTTTCTCCGCGACAGGAGGATAGATTCTTACCAACCTATCACGAAGAGATTTATTGATGAAGAGTAGCCTTTTGATGTCCGAAAGACGGAAAGTCAGAAAGTCCGGAAGAATCCCGCCTTGTAATGGTAACTTATTTTCGGATAGAACATATTCATTAACCATTTAAACCTAAACTATGCCATTCAAATTTGAAAAGTTGGTTGTCTGGCAGAAAGCAGTTGACCTGTCAGAAGAAGTAAATCAATTGACCAAACAATTTCCCAAAGATGAATTGTACGTCCTCGCATCACAAATTAAACGGGCAGCAGATTCAGTTTCTCTTAATATCGCAGAAGGTTCAACAGGCCAGACGAATCCCGAATTTGGAAGATTTTTAGGAATTGCCTTACGTTCCGATATCGAAGTGGTGGGTTGCATTTTCCTGGCAAAACGAAGAGGGTACATAAATAATGAAGAGTTCGGAAAGGTATATAAGATGTGTGAAGAAATATTAGTTATGATAAATGCATTAAGAAACACTTTAAAAAATCCAGGACAGTGAACAATTTCGCGACCAATAAGGATCGTCTTTCCGACTTTCCGTCTTCCGGTCTTCCCGACTTAAAACCCAAAGACCTCGGTTACTTCTTCCCCGCTGAATTTGCTCCTCATATTGCAACATGGCTAAGCTGGCCGCATAAGGAAGCTTCATGGCCGGGAAAGATCCATACGATCTATCCTTACTATGCCCAATTTGTAAAAGAGCTCACCAAAGGAGAATTGGTGCGTATTAATGTAGCCGATGAAGCGATGAAGACTTTTGCGGTGGGTCTACTGGAAAAGGCGGGAGTTGACCTGGGTAAGGTTGAATTCTTTTTTCATCCTACCAACGATGCCTGGTGCCGCGACCATGGGCCTGCTTTTTTAATAAACCCCGCTGCTGAACAAAAGAAAGTGATCGTTGACTGGGGCTATAATGCATGGGGCAATAAATACCCGCCTTATGATCTGGATGATGTGATCCCTACCCTGATCGGCAAACATTTTAATATCCCGGTTTTTCACCCGGGTATCGTGATGGAAGGTGGTTCAGTAGAATTCAATGGCGCCGGAACTTTAATGACATCAACGGCCTGCTTATTGAACCCAAACCGTAATCCCCATCTTAACCAGCAGCAGGTAGAAGAATACCTTATCAATTATTACGGGGTGGAACAAATACTCTGGGTAGATGAAGGCATCGTCGGTGATGATACGGACGGGCATATTGACGATACCGTTCGTTTTGTGAATGAGGATACTGTTCTTACCGTGATTGAAGAAAATAAGAATGATGAGAACTATTCTTTACTCCAGCATAATTTAAAACAGCTAAAGAAAATGCGGTTGCTGAGCGGCAAACAACTGAATATCGTTGAACTGCCCATGCCGGACGAGATCATATGGGAAGATCAGCGCTTACCGGGGGCTTATGCCAATTTTTATATCGCCAATAAATCAGTGATAGTACCTACTTACCGCTGCGATAAGGATGATAAAGCCCTGCAAATAATACAAAGCTGTTTTCCCGGCCGGGAAGTTGTGGGCATTGATTCTACAGAAATCATCTGGGGACTGGGCAGCTTTCATTGTCTGAGCCAGCAGGAGCCTTTGGTAATTTAGAGTTTAGTTTTATTTCTCTTGTTGCTCTGAATAAACTGAATACTACCGACAGCGGGGTATCATCATTCAAGATCATATAATTTGTCCAAAGAAATTATATCCAAATCGTAGTCACTCCTACTTTCCAATAGGTTTTGAATTTGCACAAAATCCTTTTTGTGGATCGCCCCGGCCCGGTACGAAAAAATCAATACAATTTTTTTCCTTCCATCTTTGGAAAACTGAAGTGGTATTTTAGTAACGATATTGGTAAAAGACTGTGTCTTGAATGTTTCATTTTTAGTCGTTGAGACTGCGCTTATTCCTCCGGAAGCATTCCTGATTTCTTCCATTACTCTGCCAGAACAGCTTTCATTCTCTTTTAAAAAACCCGACTTCTTAACCTGAATGCTGTCATTTAAAAAAATACCCAGGAAATAATCCGACTTTGTTTCTATTACCAAACTAATAAACTCATTATAGCTATCCTGGTCTATATAAAAAAGATTATTAACATCAATTTTATATTTCTCTTCGACATAATTTTTATATTCCTGCAGGCCTTTAAAGGCAATATTCTTATTAACCCCATAAACTGAGTTTGTAACAGGCTTACATGAATAAAGAAGTACTACTGACGCAAATAAGTGTAAATACTTCATGCTTAAACTTTTTTATTAATTAAGCAAACAAGAATAGGCTGAGTTTATTCACTGTTGTGTACCGTCTTCTCTACTTTATTTCTGTTATGCGCAAAGCTATATAAGGCTTTAAAGGGAGTCTTACTTTCCTGGATTCACCTATACTCAAAAGATTTTCCCTTGCAAAAGCCCTGGGAAAAGTTAAAAATGATGATGGCTGATAAACAATCGGGACCACAAATGGAAGCATACTTGCAAAAACTAAAGCATAAGGTTGAAACCCCGCAGCCGTAGTTTTGGCAAATATTCCTGGTTCTCTTACTCGCTTATCAGGTACCCGAGTACACGAATATTTCGTTCCTGGTAGGTCATGGCAGCATCCGCAAGGAAACTCATGCTGAAACCAAGAACAGTACCCGCTGCGAGGTGAATGTCCAGTTCAAAAGGTTCAGTTACATAATAATTGTTTAATACTGCTGTTCGTTTTGTCATTGGTTTCCACTGCATCATATCATATTGGGTTAGCAATCCCGCGTTGGTAAAATTAATATCGCATGTCATTTCAGGTGGTTCGGTAAAGGTGCCCTGCACCAGCCCGGTCATATAACCATTGAACCTGTAAAGTCCCGTGGTATTAATGGTGATGTTACTTGAACCAAGGGTGATATCAGAAGGGCTCAGGTTATAATAAGTTGTATTAAGATCTAATGTATTGGAAGCGCTGCCCACTTTTTGCATACGAATGCCAAAACGTACCTGGCTGGAAAGCGCAGAGTTTACCCATTCAGGTGCCGATCCGCCCATAGAGGTTAAAACCTGCCCGCTAAGTCCGCCAGCACCATTGATCAACAACCTGCCCCTGATATTTGTATTGCCGTTCACTTCAAGCCTCGAACCGGGGGATGTTTCGCCGATGCCAACATTGCCATTATTTGAAATGGTAAGTTGGGGG
>DATDIX010000331.1:0-19221 GCA_036520835.1 Chitinophagaceae bacterium
CACCAAAAGAATAGATGTTGTTTTCTCTGCGCTCATATTTTAAAAGTGACGGCAAAATTACTGCCGCGGGGTGTATTGTTTGTCACCGAAATGTCGGCATTATGATCACGGGCTATCTTACTGCAAAGATAGAGACCAAGACCTGTTCCCTGCGTTTTACGGGTAGATTCATTACCGATACGGTAAAATTTGCTGAATATCTTTTTCTTTTCTTCGTCAGCAATACCCGGGCCTTCATCAATGACCTGCAAGCGGACAGTCCCATTATCTTTTTTTAAGATCGCCAGCACGGGTTTGTCCTTTGGTGAATACTTAACGGCATTTTCCAGCAGGTTGTTGATCATCATCTGCAAAAGCAAAGCATCACCTTTTATATCCATTCCCTGCTCTATCTGTGATTTGAATTCCCGCTCCGTAAAACCCGTTCTGAAATCATGAATACAATCTTTCAGCAGGTCTGACAGGTCCAGCTCTTCTTTGGAGAACTGGTAACCGCCACCTTCCAACTGTGATGCGATCAGGATGTTATTCGTCAGGAAATTGAGTCGTGATGTTTCTTTCAGCATTACCCCCAGCAATTTTTTCTGTTTCTCCGTATCCAGCGAATATTTCTGTATGGTTTCCAGGTTCAGCTTTATCACGGAAATGGGGGTCTTTAATTCATGGGTAACCGCCATCATAAAATTCTGCTGTTGTTGCTGTATATAAAACTGCCTGCGTACAGAACGATAGACAAACGCAGCACCTACCAGGATCAGCAAAAGAAAGATGCTGCCTTCTCCAATATATTTAGCCCTGTTCCTGGCATACTCATTATTGATCCTGTCCAATGATGTATTGTACAGTACGGGGGATGAAAGACTGTCAACTGTGGCGTTCAGTTGTGAGGCCTGCAGCTGTTTCATTTCGCCATTTTGCTTTTCCAGCGTAATGAACCACCATACAAGGGCAGCAACAATATATATCAGGAGGGCCCAGTAAAGGATAGTAGCACGGCGTAACTTTCTTTTTCTTTCATCGTTGATGGCCATGTTATTATTTCTTTTCTATACGGACACCCACATCCAACACATGTTGCAAAGGGTTGTCCCGCATTATCTGTTCAACCGTAAACTTGTAATTGCCGGCTTTAAGGGCTTCGGGTTCACCCAATTTGATACGATGTTCATAGATGTCGTCCATGCCCGCAGCCAGCCAGCCTTTTTCGTTGGTGGCAAGCAACAGGTCTCTTTGGATCTTTACAGCGCTGTCCTGGCCGGGCACCTGTGCATAGAGGTTGATATATATATTAGTATACCTGTACTTTTCAGTATGCCGCAATACCAGGAAAAGCTGGTAAAGAGAGGTCGTATCCTTTATTGTAAAATCAAAAGAGGGTTTGAAACTGTTTTGCCAGGCATGGCCGGGAATGGCTGTACTTTTTTCATACAGGTCGACTGTAGTGCAGCAAGAAAAAACTATGAGCAACGAGCTATAAGCTGCGAGCAGGTAAAAACGAATCATCTTCGGGGTTTTCAAGAAAAGAATTTTTCAAAGGTAATTAAGAAAAAATGATACAGGACGCCTCAAAGCTAAGGGCTAAAAGCTATTCCTTACAGCACATTCAACACCTGCTCTTTTGCTTTTTCCAGTTCATCCTTCATCAGCACTACGCATTTCTGTATGGTAGAGTCATAGGCTTTGGAGCCGGTGGTATTTATTTCCCTTCCTATTTCCTGTAGAATAAAAGAAAGTTTTTTGCCTTTGGATTCCTCCTGTTCGCCCAATAATGTCCGGAAATAATCACAGTGGTTCCTGAGCCTTACCTGTTCTTCGCTGATATCTATCTTCTCGATATAATATATAAGCTCTTGTTCCAGGCGGTTGCCGTCATAGTTCTCCTTACCGACATTTTCCTCCAGCAGGCGGGTAACTCCTTCTCTTATCTTTTGCTTACGAAGAGGCTCAAGCTTTATTACCTCTTCCTGTTGCTTTAATATATTATTGATGCGGACGATGAGGTCATCTTCCAGTGACCTGCCTTCATCGAGGCGGTGGGCATTCAGGTCGTCAATAGCCAGCAGCAGTACTTTTTTAAAATCCTCCCAGTCGCTGTCTGACAGTGTTTCACTACTGGGGGTAATTACTTCGGGGAGCTTTACCAGGGTGCTTAGAATATGAGAAGGATCCAGGTTTAGTGAAGCAGAGAGCTCGGCTAAGGGTTTATAGTAAGCCCTTGCCAGGTCGGTATTTATCGTAACAGGTTTAGCATTGCCGGTATCTTTTAAACTGATATTGCAATCCACACTTCCTCTCGCCAGCTTTTCAGAAAGCAGCCGGCGTATATCAAATTCAAAAGGCTTAAGAATGGAGGGCAGCCTCAATGATAATTCAAATTGTTTCCCATTCAGCGATTTGATATCAACGAGAAAAGTCTTATCACCTACGTTCTTTTCAGCTCTTCCAAAACCGGTCATTGATTTTAGCATGGATATTTTTTTATTGGGGGTAAAGGTATCTGAATTATTGGTACCCCCAACCCCTGAAGGGGAGTTTTAGTACATTCCGATAAATAAACATTACTGGTACTGTTTACTAACTAATAAACGTAACGGCACAATAACTAATAAAACAAGATTACCTATTTTTCAAATTGAATGAAACTGTTGCACCATTACTCTTCTTTGGGGCTGTGGGCAAAAAAAATCCCTTCGAAGAATCGAAGGGAACATTTATATGGATGGGTTAGTAAGTACAGGAAATAAATTTCCTTCCACAATATTAAATATATTTTTTACTATCCAAAAAATATTTTAGCAAAATTTTATTCACATTTTTAATGATACTGTGGATAGGAACGGTCACATACCCTTATCACCTGCTGCAGTTATATTAATGCATACATACTGAACCTATATGCAGTTATTTTTTCAATCCAATGAAACTCTTGCAGGGTAAGCGTTTCAGCAGTGCATGATATAATTACATTCAATGGTACATGATCGATCTTACTGGAACTTCAACACATCACAATGATCTTCCTGACCCGGGAATGCCCTTTCTGTAGTTCAAAAAAAATTCCTCGAACAGTAGCCCAAAACCCGCAAATGGGTGTTTTTATTGTATAATGACCAATTTGCAGCTTATTACCTTTGTCAAAATTTTATCGTATGCGTTTCGAAAAACCTGTTCCCCTTCAACAGATCGCTCAATTGATCCATGCTGAACTGACCGGCAATACTGCAGCCTCTGCGACAGGCATCAATGAAATACATATGGTAGAAGAAGGGGATCTTGTATTTGTAGATCACCCGAAATACTATGATACCTGTATCCGGTCCGCAGCAAGTTTTATTATCATTAATAAAAAAACCGACTTCCCGGAAGGCAAAGCACTGCTGGTAGTAGAAGAACCGTTTGAAGCTTATTTAAAGATCGTTGACCATTTCAGGCCATTTGCTCCTTCGATGAAAGTGATAAGTGATACCTCTTCCATAGGCAAAGGAACCGTGATCATGCCCAATGCATATATAGGTAATAAAGTTACTATTGGGAAAAATTGTATCATTCATCCCAATGTAACCATCCTCGACCATGTTGTTATCGGCGATAATGTAATTATACAGGCCGGTACGGTTATCGGCAGCGATGCTTTTTATTATAACAAAAAGACCAACCGGGATGTGCATTATAAGAAGATGACCAGTTGCGGCCGGGTGGTTATTGAAAATGCCGTGGAGATCGGCGCTGGCTGTACTATTGACCGCGGTGTGACGGGTGACACCCGGATTGGCTCCGGCACCAAGATGGATAACCTGGTGCATATCGGTCATGATACTTCTGTTGGAAAGAATTGCTTGTTTGCCGCACAGGTAGGAATAGCCGGCGTTACAACGATAGAAGACAATGTCATTCTCTGGGGACAAGTTGGTGTAAGCAAAACACTGACCATCGGCGAAGGCGCCATCGTCTATGCGCAAAGTGGTGTGAAAGATTCCATTCCCGGCAAGAAAGTGTATTTCGGTTCGCCGGTAGAAGATGCAAGGGAAAAGATGAAAGAGTTCGTATGGATAAAACGCATACCCGAACTATGGGAAAAGGTAATGGGGAAAAAAGTTCAAAGTTGAAAAGTTAACAAGTTGGTTTCAGCATAAAAGAACTTGTTAACCTGTAAACCTTACGGTGCATAATCATACGGCAATTGGTCTGCCAGGTTCTTCCAGCTCCAGTATCCCTGGTTGATCCAGTCCTTCTGTTCGTAGTAATAACCATTTTCTTTAATGGCAATCCCATCGGTCAGGGCGATATAGGATACCTGTGCGGCTATATTCTTAGGCAGTTTGAATTTCTTTAAATACTCGGGATCCGGCTTCTTTTTGGTATAAGTTATACTGAACTTCCGGGGATACCATACTTCTATCTGGCCCGTACTATCCATAGCGCCATAGTATAAAGTATCATACACATCTGTCACTTTGGTGAACTTGGCGTCATTGTTTTCATCCAACATGGCAAGAGTATATCCTTCTTCTGTCAAAACGCTGTCGTAATAGCTCCGCAAAAAATGGAGCTTGGATCCGTAATAAGCATTTCTCCTGTTGAAGAACCAGGCCTTTTTCAGGCTGTCATTCCCCTCTTCCATTTCTGTGTACAGGCAATAGCCCCGATACAGGTTGATGTCGGTATTATAATGATACATGAACGAGTCAAGCTGGTAACGCATATTATACCCGAGTGACTTATTCTCTATTTGCAAAGCTTCTGTGGCCAGCACCCTGAGTTTATTGCTTTTTTTCAGGAAATAGAACTTCAGCACTTCGGGGTTCTTTAATATACAGTTTGCCGCATAAGGTGTAGTGCCGATAAAATGTTCAAGGAAAAAAGTGCCATACTTTTCCCAGCCGTCTTTTACTTCATTGCTGCTTTTGATCACCACTTCGCCCAGGCTTTTTTCCTCTTTCACCATTTGTATATCCGCTATCTTATTATCTGCATGGGTGATCTGTAACTGTTTTGTCTGGTAGCCGGTATAAGAGATGATCAGCTCATACCCACCTGATTTTAATTGGAGTGAAAATTCACCCTGTTTATCGCTGACTGTACCGATAGTAGTATTCTGGCAGAATACTGAAGCGCCGGTCATCGGTTCTTTGGTAGCGGAATCAATAATTTTTCCTGTAACAGTAAACTGCGCCGTGGCGGTAAAAGACGATACAAATAAAAACAACACAAAGAAGTGACGGAGGTTTTGCATAGCATTGAATTAATGGCTAAAGATACAGTTCAGCCCGGGTTATATATATAGTATTTATGCCTGAAAAATCACTTTTAAGAGCTTGTTTGCATTTCGTAAAACCCTGATCTAAAGCTGTGCCATATATTTCGAACAAGCGTTCCTGATCGTCTGTTCAAGGGGAGTAAAGGAAAATTGCGGAAAGGCCTGCAGGAATTTTGCATTATCAAAATACGTTTTGCTGACAGCCACTTTAGCGCTTTCCTTTGTAAGTAATGGCTTTTTGCCGAAAAAAAATGACCTGAGTTTTTCCACACGCCAGGCAATACTGAGTAAAAGTGGAGTCGCTTCTCTTGTGGGTCTTCGTTTATTAAACCCGTCTGCCATCGTTTCCACCAGCTTCCTGAAAGGCCAATGATCCCCATTGACGATAAACCTTTCTTCACTGATATTACTTTCCATCAGCAATACAGCAGCAGCAGCCACATCCGTCACATCCACAAAACCATTAAGCCCGGATGTGTACCATTTAAATTCATTATATACATTTTTAAAGATCGCTGAACTGCCGCTGTTCCAGTCACCATAGCCAAGGATCGTACTGGGGTTCAGGATAACGGCATTCAACCCTTCGCTGATCCCCCGCCATACTTCCAGCTCTCCCTTGTATTTACTTTTTGCATAATGGGTGTTGACCCTGCTTTCTTCCCATTTCTTTTCTTCGTTCACATGGCCGCCGTCTTCTTTCCGGCCGATGGCAGCAATTGAACTGATATGGACGAACCGCTTTATATTTTTTTCCAGCGCCATATTCACCACGTTAGCCGTGCCTTCCACATTTACCTGGTACATCTGTTGCTGGTCCTTCTTTGAAAAGGAAACAACAGCAGCTGAATGAATAACCGTATCCACTCCCTCCATTGCCCCATCCAGCGAAACTACATCCAGCACATCTCCTTCCACCCAATCTATTTTATCAATTATTTCTTTGGAGATAAAAGCAGGAAGCTTATTGCTGCGCCGGATGGCCCGTACAGCATAGCCTTTTTCTACCAAAGCTTTGGTGATATATGCTCCAAGAAAACCCGTGCCGCCTGTTATGAGGACACCCCCAGCCCCTAAAGGGGAGGAAGAAGATTGTACAGAAGGTGAATACATTTCTATTTCTTCGCCCAATTGATTTTACTTTTATAAATAATATATCTCTTAGAAAAATGCTTATTCCCCTTTAGGGGTAGGGGTAATACCCTTTGCCTGTTTTTTTTCCTAACTCACCTTTCTCCACTTTCTCTTTCTGGATATAAGATGGCTTTAAGCGCTCCGGCCGGTTCAATTGCTCATATACCGAACAACTGACGGCATAATTAATATCATTACCGATCAGGTCCATTAATTTAAATGGGCCCATTTTGAATCCTGTCGCTTCCAGTAACCTGTCTGTTTGTTCAATATCGGTGATCCCTTCCTCGACCAATCTTAATGATTCGATATAATAAGGCCTGGCCACACGATTAACGATAAAACCAGGAGAATCCACGCAAACAACAGGGGTCTTGCCTATATCCTTTACCAACCCAATGGCTTGTTCGGTTATTCCTTTACTGGTCTTGTCTGTTACCACCACTTCTACCAGCTTCATTACAGGGGCCGGGTTAAAAAAATGCATCCCGATCACTCTTTCGGGGTTTTTTATTTGTTTAGCGATAGCAGCAATGGACAGGGAAGAAGTATTGCTGGCAAAAACACATTCGCTGTGGTTGAGCTCTGCCAACTGGTTGAATAAAGCAATCTTGGCTTCCGGCTTTTCGATAATGGCTTCAATGAACACATCGGCCAGGCAGGTTTGAAGATCACTGGTAAACTGGATACGCTGCATTGTTTTTTGTTTATCCACTTCGCTGATCTTCCCTTTCGTAACAAGATTGGCGAGGTTGGCTTCAACAGAGATCTTCGCCTTTTCCAAAACAGTTTCGTTCAGATCATATAACAAAGTATAGAACCCTGACCGGGCAGCAGCCTGGGCAATCCCGCTTCCCATAGTACCCGCCCCGCAAACACAAATAGTATTGATCATCGACTGCAATAAATTACCGGTAAAGATAGCATCTCCGTTTTTTTGAAAAGTTTATTTTACCTTACTGCAAAATTATATTCATGAATGAGCCACTGACCCCCGGTTCTTACTCTTCTTCCGAAACACCTGTACCGGCCGGAATATTCGGGACAAAAATACCATCGTCTGTCACTTTTGTCATCGCTGTTCTTTTATTCCTGTTGCCATTTGCTGAATTGAAATGTAAAGCGCCTGAAGAAAAAGAGAACAGCCTGTTTAACTTCAGCAATATGGGTATGACGGTTACCAATACCGGCCTGGGATTGGCGCTCGGCAGCGAGTGGAAAATGAACACAGCTTCTATGGGAGGTCTTTTTAATGAAAAATCGCGGCAAAATAACATGAAAGAAAATATGGAAGCCCAGGAGCCCAACAACTATGCGATCATTGCATTGGTATTGGCTGCATTGGGACTGGGACTTTCTTTCACGCAAACAAAGGCATGGATAGCAGTCAGCGCAGCAGCAGGCGCCTTATCTGCCTGCGCCCTTATCGGGCTGATGATGGACCTGAAAAGTAAATCGAAAGAGCTGGTAGATGAAACACAAAAAGCCAGTAACAATTATAGCATGTCAGAAGGCGCAGGGTTTGAATTGGGTTTCACTCCCTGGTTCTATGTAGCCGTGATCGCCTTGCTGGCCGCTGCCTTTTTTAGCTTTAAACGAATGCAGTCTTTGAAAGGATAGATTTACCGGCAATAATTAATAGTCAATGCGGGCATTACTCCTGACAGTTTTGTGCAGTTTTGTTATTAACTGCAATGCCCAGACATTTGACTGGTGGGCACAAACCGTTAACTGGGACGGTGTCAGTCACTGGTCAAGATATATTATTACACAACCCGGTTATCTTGGACCAAACGCATTACCTGTTCCCCGCATCACTAACGGGAGCATTGACAGCATATCTTCTGTTGCGGCAACAGGCAGTTTTCATTTTTCAAAAGGCGACAACACCCAAAACCTTACTATTTACGCCAATTACTGCCTGGTAAAAGATGTGATTTCATTTGATGCTTCATGGGTACCTTATGAACACTATACCATGAGCCATGAAATAAAAACAGAGCGGCATGTATTCTCCCATTTTTATAATGATCATGCTGCACCGGGCGATATTCACCTGAACACGAATATCCAGTTGCTGAATAAATGGAGAAAGCATATTCACCTGGCTTTGCGTATCGGGTATCGTTTTCCAACAGGTGGCGGTTTGGGAGCCGCGAGGTATTCTGATGGCCCGGGTTATTATTTTGATCTTTCGTTTGGCAAGCCATTTAATAACTCACGCCTTAAATGGATCGGCATGGCCGGTTTTTATTCCTGGCAGCTTATTTCGGATAAACACCGGCAGGATGATGCTTTCCTGTTTGGGAGCGGCCTGGAATGGAATACCAAATCAATACGGTTGCAAACTTATATTGCCGGTTACATAGGTTATCTGAAGAACAGCGGGGATAAACCGATAGTATTCAGAACTACTTTAGAAAAGAAGATCAAACAAATCAGTTTGCTATTCGGGTTTCAGCAAGGGTTGCATGATTTTAAGTATAGCAGTGTGGAGCTGGGGATGAAATTGGTAAAATAAATTATATAGCACTTGTAAACTGCCTCAAAAACCGCACATCGTTCTCACTGAATAAGCGAAGGTCATTGACGCCGTACTTCAGCATGGCCGGTCTTTCGATACCCATACCGAAAGCAAAACCGGTGTATTTATTGGGATCAATATTACAGTTGGTTAATACATTGGGGTGCACCATGCCGCAACCTAGTATCTCTACCCAGCCGGTTTTTTTGCAGATATTACAACCCGTGCCACCGCAGATAAAACAGGTGACATCCATTTCGGCACTGGGCTCGGTAAATGGAAAATAAGAAGGGCGGAAACGGACCTTTACATCCTTACCATACATTTCTTTTACAAAAAAGTAAAGCGTCTGTTTCAGGTCGGCGAAAGAAACATTCTCATCAATATATAATCCTTCTACCTGGTGAAAGAAACAATGGCTTCTTGCACTCACCGTTTCGTTGCGGTATACCCGGCCCGGCATCAGCATACGGATAGGCAGTTTGCCTTTGTTCATCTCCCTTATCTGCACACTGCTGGTATGCGTACGTAATACCCAGTCCGGGTTTTGCTGTATATAAAAGGTATCCTGCATATCGCGGGCAGGATGATGGGGCGGCAGGTTCAGGGCGCCGAAATTATGCCAGTCATCTTCTATCTCCGGGCCTTCGGCCACAGCAAAACCCAACCGCTGAAAAATAGAAACGATCCGGTTTCGCATCAATGTAATAGGATGACGGGACCCGGGGGAAATGGGATCACCGGGAAGAGTAAGGTCAAGCTGGTTAGCGGATGCCGGTTGATGGTTGCCGGTACTGTTTTTCAGGGTTTCAAATTTATTCTCGGCAAATAATTTAAACTCATTCAATACCTGCCCGAATTCTTTCTTCTTATCGGCAGGCACATTCTTCATCTCGCCCATGATCTCTTTCACAATACCTTTTGTGCCCAGCCATTTAATGCGGAATTCCTCTATTGCCTTTGCGTCTGCCGCAGCCGCCACTTCAATCTCTTTTTTATACTCTTCAATTTTCCTGATCAAATCTTCCATGCTGCAAATATAAGGAATGGTGAAAGGAGAATGGAGAGTGGAAAATGGGAGAGAAGCCGTACCTTTTGTAAAAACCTTTAACTATGTTACATCTTGCACACAAAAACCTCGAAGTGTACAAAATATCCCTCGACCTAGTAAAAGAAGTTTATACGCTAACCCGGACATTCCCCAAAGATGAACAGTTTGTTCTCGTAAGCCAACTAAGACGGGCAGTTGTATCTGTTTGCAGCAACCTCGCCGAAGGTTCTGCCAGGTATTCAAAGGCAGAAAAGAAAAGATTTTATGAAATAGCAAGGAGTTCCCTGGTTGAAGTAGATACACAATTTGAGATATCTCTCATACTTGAACACCTGAAGAAAAATGAAAGTGAAAAACTGGAGGCATACCTGGAATCTGTTTTCCGTATGCTTAGTAAAATGATCGGTAATCTAAATAAGTAGAAACCGCCCCCATTTTCCACTATCCATTTTCCATTATCTTGCAGCTATGTCAGACCACCTCAATATCTCCGATTTTCTTTCGCCCCTGGATATTCAAAGAATATCGCTGGATGAAGGCTATAAAGATGGCCAGTTTGGAAAGATCATCACCGTTTATGAAGATGAGTTTCCCGACCTTGATGAAGTGCAGGTCGTACTGGTGGGCTGCGGCGAACAGCGTGGCAGCGGTGTGGTTCATATTGAAAGCAACGCCCCGGATGTGATACGCCACCAGTTGTATTCTTTGTTTTACTGGCATACGGATATTAAGATCGCCGATATCGGCAATATCAGGACGGGCTCATTATACACCGATTCCTATGCTGCTTTAAAAACAGTGGTGCAGGAACTGATCGGCGATGGCAAGACCGTGATCATTCTCGGCGGCTCGCATGATCTTACCCTCTCCCAATACCTTGCTTACGCTGATAAGAAAAAAGCCATTGAAGCCTCCTGTATAGATGCACTGATCGACCTGAATATTGATTCCCCTTTTCACCATGAAAATTTCCTGATGGAAATGCTGACCGGTGAACCGAATTATATCCGTCATTATAATCATATCGGTTTCCAGAGTTATTATGTGCACCCGAAAATGCTGGAGACAATGGATAAACTCCGTTTCGATTGTTACCGGCTGGGACATGTAAAAGAAAGTATTGACGAAATGGAACCCGTGATCAGGAACAGCAATATGGTCAGTTTTGATATCTCGGCGATTGCCCATGCCTTTGCCCCGGCCAATACTATTTCTCCTAACGGCTTCTCTGGTGAGGAAGCCTGTGCATTATTACGGTATGCCGGCATGAGCCCGAATGTAAATACCATCGGCATTTATGGTTATAACCCGGCTTATGATAAAGATGACCTGACCGCCAAACAGATCAGTCATATGATCTGGTATATATTAGATGGGCGCAGCCGTGGCCGGCGGGAAGCGAAAATGGATGAAAGGGATTCATTCAATGAATATCATATGGCTTTTGCAGAAGTGGAGACCATGTTCCTGCAAAGTAAAAAGACCGGTAGATGGTGGATGCAGTTGCCCAATAAAAGTTTTATCGCCTGCAGCTATAAAGATTATTTGCTGGCCAGCAGTAACGAGATACCGGAGAGATGGCTGCGGGCACAGGAGCGGAGTTGATGTGCCAATTTGAAAATGTGCGGATGCACTGATTAATGCAATTCAAAAAAGATCATAATGACCTCACCTATTCGCACCGGCATCTGTTCCTACGGCATGAGCGGTAAGTTATTTCATGCGCCGTTTATAGAAGCACACCTGGGCTTTGAGTTAACCGCTATCGTGGAAAGAAACAATAATGATTCCCGGGAAAGATACCCCGGGTCAGCACTCTATCGTTCGGTAGAAGAACTATGCGCCGACAAAGATCTCCAACTGATCATTGTCAATACGCCTACCCACCTGCATTTTGAACAGGTGAAGATGGCTTTGCTCGCCGGTAAGAATGTATTGGTTGAAAAACCATTCACCATTAAAGTAAAAGAGGCGGAAGAATTAACGGAACTCGCCAAAAAACAAAAAGTACAGTTAAGCATTTTCCAGAACCGCCGCTATGACGGCGACTACCGGGCTGTAAAAAAAGTAGTGGAAGAAAAACTATTAGGTGACCTGAGAGAAGCGGAGATCCGGTATGACCGTTACCGCCCCGTATATGGCGGCAAGCCCCATAAAGAAGGAGAGCTACCGGGAGCCGGTATTATTTATGATCTCAGTCCTCATTTAGTTGACCAGGCATTACAATTATTTGGATGGCCCAAAGCTTTATTCGCTGATGTATGGAAAATGCGGGATGATGTAGTGCCGCCAGATTATTTCGAGATGCTTTTTTATTATGACAAATTCCGGGTAAGGCTGAAAGCTACCTGTATCTGCCGGGAAACCGTGCCGGGTTATATGCTGCATGGCATGAAAGGAAGTTTTTTACAACAACGATCAGATATGCAGGAACAACAGTTGCTGGCCGGTGAAACACCTTCATTGGAAAGCTGGTCATCCGCCCCCTCACAGCCGGATGGTTTTTTACATACAGAAATAAATGGGGAAGTGATCCGCAAACAGCAAACCTCCACGCCGGGCAATTATATGGGTTACTTTGATGACCTGTATAAATCACTCATAGGAAAAGGGCCTAACCCCGTGCCGCCGGAAGACGGTATTAAAACAATACGCATCATTGAAGCGGCGTTAGAAAGCGCTGCGAAGGGAAAAGTAATTTCGTTATAGTTAAGAATTAAGAGTTATGAATTATGAATTAAAAACGCACCGTACTTTAAATACCCTGGTCAAATTCATAATTCTTAATTCAACATTCATAATTTTCCTCTCCTCCTGCTCCGTTCAAAAGCAAATCGCAAAATCAGCCAAAGAGGATGTGCTGGCTGCCCCTGCTTTGCAAACAGCCCATGTTGGTATCAGTATTTATGAACCCGAAACCAATAAATACTGGTTCAATTACCAGGGCGATAAATATTTTGTACCTGCCAGTAATACAAAAATTCCGACCTGCTATGCAGCGATGAAATACCTGGGAGATAGTTTGGTGGGGTTGAGATATGGAATTCCCGTAGAAGGGTTAAATAAAACCGTCATTGCAATTAAGCCAAGTGGAGACCCTTCCTTTCTTCATTCAGACTACCGCCACCAACCAGTTTTCGATTTTCTGAAAAACAAAATTGGTTATGGTAAACTCCGATGTGCTGTTTTTTTTGATACTCTCAAAACTGCCAATACTGAGGGGCTTGGTAATGGTTGGGCATGGAATGATTACGAAGAATCTTATATGGCTGAACATAATAGATTTCCTGTCTTCGGCAATGTCATAAATGTTTCATTGAAGGATACAGGCAATAGGGTTTGGGTAAACCCAGACTTTAGATGGGAAAAGAAATATTCTTTTTTTGAAACAGGCAGTCATTTTTTCGATTCGATCATAAATAAAGCTTCTATAGGACTGATCGAAGGATATGCAAAAAAAGAAAACCCGTTTATTGAAATAAAACGAGACTTCTCTTCAAATAATTTCTATTCTTGGTTAAGTGAAAAATCATTTAAAAAACAATCAATACCTTTTGTTACAAATGGGATTCAAACTACCATTGATTTTTTGGTCGATACTTTAAAGAATACGTTTGAGGCTGTAAGCCCCATGAGAGGGGAAAATACATATTTCTATGACTGTGCAGGATGTGATGCTACATCTTTTCATATCAATGATTGGGTTCCTATCTACTCTCAGCCCACCGACTCCCTCCTCAAACCAATGATGCACCGCAGTGATAATTTTTTTGCGGAGCAAAGTTTATTGATGGTCAGTAATGAAAGGTTGGGCGTCATGAATGATGCAAAGATCATTGACACTTTATTAAAGACAGACTTCAAAGACCTGCCGCAAAAACCCAGATGGGCCGATGGCTCCGGTCTCAGCCGTTATAATTTATTTACCCCGCAGGATTTTGTTGCTATCCTTACTAAAATGAAGAATGAATTCAATATGGACCGTATCAAGACCATTTTCCCTACCGGAGGTGAAGGGACGATCAGCAGTTATTATAAAGCAGACAGCAACTATATCTTCGCCAAAACAGGGACATTGAGTGGCGTGGTTGCTTTAAGCGGCTTCTTGTACACCAAAAAGAACAAACTGCTTGTTTTCTCCGTATTGGTGAATAACCACCAGGCTTCCGCTACCGATGTAAGACGGGCTGTGGAGAAATTCATACAGGGCATCCGGGATAAATATTGAGCCTGGAGAGGAAAAGGGTTAGCTCCAGGTCTCCTCTATTGGTTTACAATTTCTTATGTATTCATGATTAGTTCTTTTTCTCTCCTGAGCCAGCCGAAGGATTACTTCTTAAGCTACCCAACCCTTTCTCCATATCAGCAGTATATGCCTTAAAACATCATAGTATGAAAAGGCTTTATCATTTTATCCTGCTCGTTTCCATTGCTGTAATCACTTTTAATTGCCAGAAAGAAATAAGTTATTCCGGGCCGGATATACCCGGTACCGGGAACAATAATACTGACCCCATTACCGCTACCCTTCAGGGTAATATTGTGGATGAAAACGGTCAGCCTGCAATAGGTGTAACGATAAAAGTGGGCACAAAGACTGCCACTACCAATGCCCGTGGCTATTTCAGGATCGTTAATGCATCGCTTGATAAAAAAACCTCACTGCTGACAGCAGAAAAAGCGGGCTACTTTAAAGCCTTTCGCATATTTAGCGCTACTTCCGGGGTAAACCAGGTGGCCATACAGTTGGTCAAAAAAACTTCGGCTGGTTCTGTAAATGCTGGTTCCGGCGGAGCAGTTACACTGTCTAATGGCAGTAAAATCACTTTGCCTGCTAATGGCGTCGTAAGAGCAACAGGCGGCACCTATACAGGTAATATCAATGTGTATGCTTCCTATATTGACCCTACCAGCACAAATATTGCGGAGACAGTTCCCGGTTCATTTTTGGCTATTGATAAGGATGATAAAAAAGTGGTACTGACCTCCTATGGGATGCTTGCCGTAGAATTAGAATCCTCTTCAGGAGAAAAGCTGCAAATGGCAAATGGCAGTATGGCTACACTGACAACCGCTATCCCCTCATCATTACAGTCATCTGCACCTGCTTCGATCAGTTTATGGTATGTAGATGAGCAAACAGGTATTTGGAAAGAAGAAGGCACTGCTACAAAAACAGGGACCACTTATGTGGGAGAAGTAAAACATTTTAGTTACTGGAACTGTGATGTACCCGGGCCAACAGTGAATCTCTCTGCCACTTTTGTAAATACAGCAGGCCTGCCGTTAGTACATACTGAAATAAGAATAAGACCTGCCAGTGGTTATGCCTCAGCACATGGGCTCACGGATTCATTGGGCCAGGTAAGCGATCCTGTTCCCGCCAATATGAACCTTATACTGGAAGTATTAAGCTCCTGCTATACGGTGATGTATTCACAAAATATCGGGCCCTTTTCCTCAGATGCAAACCTCGGAACAATCACCGTTAACAATAATCCTTCTATAGTGACGGTGAGTGGAAGATTGCTGAGTTGTAGCGGCGCTCCGGTTACGAATGGTTTTGCAGTCATCAATTACGATAATGTAATACGCTACGCAAATGTAGTGGGTGCTAACGGCGAATTCGCCACAACATTCTCCACCTGTGGCGGCATGGCGGCTTCCTGCGAAATATATGGTATTGATGCAGCAGCGCAGCAACAGGGTGCAATGGTGAATGTTACAGTTGTATCCCCAATCACCAATGCCGGGAATATCACGGCCTGCGGCACATCCGCTTTGCAATACATTAATTACAATCTCGATGGAGTGAATCAAAGTTTTTCAAGCCTGACAGCAGGTGACCAGTTCTCAGCCAGTTCAGTTGACACCGCCGGTAGCTCATTCGGCGCTTATATCATGGGTTACAATTCAGCGAACCAGGGTATTACTTTTCAATTCAATAATAACGGCACTGCTGGTATTTATCAAGTCGGGTATTTAGGTTTTCATGGCAGTAACAGTCCTCTCACACTGTTGCAACCATTTAATGTGACGGTCACCCAATACCCGCAGGTAACAGGTCAATATTTCGAAGGAAGTTTTTCAGGGCAGTACACAGATGTAGCAGGTTTTACTCATAACATCAGTTGCTCTTTCAGAGTACGAAGACTATAAAAAATAAGGATACTATTTCCCGGATCGTTCGTATGTTTCGGTCAGGGAATATAAACCTAGAAATTTGTTGATTAGCGAAGAACAAAACATAGATAGAATCATCAGCGGCTGCAAAGCCGGTAACCGAAAAGCCCAGGAGCAATTGTACAGGAGCTACTACCGGGTGATGATGAATCTTTGTCTTCGCTATACAAAAAATGAAATGGAGGCTTTGGAAACACTGAATACAGGTTTTTATAAGGTGTTTAAAAATATTCGCCGGTATGATACGGCGAAAGCCACATTATACACCTGGATACGCACCATTATTATCAACGGTTGTCTTGATCTTATTAAGTCAAAGCAGAACCAGGCTGAAAAGGGAGAACTTGACCAGGCGGCCACCGTTCATGTACCGCCTGCTGTAATTTCAAATATGTCGGCTTCGGAAATATTACAATTGGTGCGGCAATTGCCACCGGCCACACAAGCCGTTTTTAATTTATACGTAATAGAAGGATATAATCATAACGAAATAGCTGTATTGACCGGTACCAGTGAAGGAACGAGCAAATGGCATTTAAGTGAAGCCAGGAAAAAATTACAGAAAATGATCACTGATCAAACTCTTTAATGAATGAACATTTACCATACGAAGAACAAGTAAAACAGCAACTCGCTGATCTTCCTTTGCCGGAAGAGAATATGGCATGGTCAGACATGAAGCGCCGCCTGGAAGAAGATGATGACGATGGTATCATCCCTTTCTGGCTGCGTGGCTGCGGACTATGGGGCTTGTTGTCTGTAGTATTGCTTGGCCTTGGATGGTGGTTACTAAGAGAAAATAAATACCCGGACAAAAAAGAAGAGATACAAAAAGTCCAACGCATGGCTGAGCCGGAAAATATTCCGGGTAAAAGCAAAAAAAATGTAAATGATAATGTACAGGAAGAGAATAAAGATATGGCTGACAAACCAGGTGAGGAAAAAACGAATATTGACGAGAATAACACAGTTGCCGTTGAAACGGCTTCGAACAGAAAACTCACTGCAAAGGACACTGGAGATGCATCAGGTGTAACCATCCAAAAAAATAAAAAGGAAATAATAGTTACAAAAAAAGCAGGCTCAGTGGCAACAAACAAAAAGACCAGTACAAAACAAAGAAAGCAGTCATCTGGTAATGATGCAATGAATATTACTGCGGAACCGGGATCAAAAAATAAAAAGACAGGCCAGGATTCATTACAGGCAAAAAAAGAAACAGGTATTTTGATTACAGATACTTCAGCGACTACCGTTGTTAGCACTAATAAGACTGACACTGCCGGTATCGTTATAAAAGATTCAATAAAGAAAAATGGCAAAGAGCAAACAGCAAAGGAAAGTTTGCCCAAAAAAGACAGTATAAAAAAGAAGCCTTTTTCTTTCAGTGCAGGTATTGGCCTCCACCAACTGGTGCCGATAGCCGGGCAAAAACTTACCCCATACAATTCACAGGGAAGAAAAGGTTCGCTGGCAGATTATATTCCTTCGGCTTATTTCAGCATGTACAGGGAGGGTAAATGGTTTTTGCAATCTGAGTTTCGTTACGGGGCTCCACAAAGTGTCAAAGAAACTGTTTTTCAGCAGACCATTGTTCCCGATACCGGTGCTAACCCGCAATACACTACCACCACCTCATCCAAGCTGAAAAAGACCTTTTATCACCAGTTGTCTTTTACATTTAATTATATTGTCCGGCCCAATTGGTCATTGGGTGCAGGTATCGTTTGGAATAAGTTCAGCAGCGCTGTTTACGAGGAAGAAATAATGAGGCGAAACAACTTTTCAGGACAGGATTCTATTGTAAGCAAAGAAATTAAATCGGAACATGCGTATTTCGACACCACTTCTGTTTTTTCCAGAAATTACTTACAGGCTGTTATCGAAACACAATATAAATGGAAGCGATTCTCATTAGGCGCCCGGTATTCATTTGGGCTTCAGCCTTATATTAAATTCAGTTTGGATGGTATAAATCAGCAGCAGGAGAAGAACAAATCATTACAGCTATTCATGCGGTATGAATTATGGAAATCAAAAAACAAAAAGAAATAAACCAGCGTGGCGAAAAATAAGATGTTCTCAAAAATTATTCTTCGATAATGAATTGATAGTTAACCATGTGAAATTATTTTCAAAAAATCTTCCCTGCTTTTCCAACCTTTCCCTCTCAGCCCCCGTATAACTTAATAGAGCCAAAATCCTGAAAACACCATCCAATCCTTAGAAAAGCGCTTTCCGATATTCCTTGAAAACCATGGGTCCTGACTATGAAAACCAACTGATCCAATCCAACGAAAAGCCGTAAGTTCTTAATGACATCATGCATTTCACTTTTTAATACCCGTTTTTATCCGTACCCGTGATAATGCAGGTTTGATCATTGAGACCAAAGTCCTTTCATCCGATGAAAACCAACAGACCAAAAATTAAAAAACATGAAAAAATGTTTACCCTAGTTTTTTAAATCTGTATCCGGAAAAACCACAGAAACCTTAGCAAACGCTAACCTGGCTCTTTTAAAACTCTCAATAACACCGAGTCCGGGCCTGTAGCCAGTGAATGGCTGGCTGCAGCCCATTTTTTAAAAAACCGATTTCTGTGAAGTAAAGTTTTATCCGGTGAAAACAGGCTCTTTGAATGCCTCTTGGTAAATTTACTATTGCATTCATGGTACTTTGACTTTACTTTAGCAGAAATTACTGTCCGAAAAACAGTATTTGATCAGTCCGAATCCCTGCGAAGAATGTCCGTACCTGGAAATACTATACCTGAACAGCAGCTTATACAAGGTTGCGCCGACAACGACCGCAAGTCGCAGGAGCACTTGTATAAACGGTATTATAACCCGATGCTGGCACTTTGCTTCCGGTACACGAAGCAGCAGGAAGACGCCATAGAAGTTTTACACGAAGGTTTATTAAAAGTATATCAGAACATCAGGGAGTTTGATGCATCTAAATCTGCCCTGTACACCTGGATACACACGATCATGGTAAGAACAGCCATTGATTTTTTACGCAAGAGAAGATTAAAAACGGTCAATATAGAATGGAAAAGTGATTCAGAACC
>DATDIX010000332.1:0-3048 GCA_036520835.1 Chitinophagaceae bacterium
GCTTCAGCAATAAAATCATCCACGCCGGCTACATCAGCGATATATTTTGCAGTAAGCGGGTTATCACCTGTCACCATTACAGTCTTTACACCCATTTTCCGCAAACGTTGAAAGCGTTCCTGTATACCGGGTTTGATAATATCCTGCAGTTCGATAACCCCTTTAACTTCATTGTCGACGGCCACCACCAGCGGAGTGCCTCCGTTAGCCGCAATACTTTTTACTTTTTCGGTAGTTTCAGCAGGCACTTTGTTCCCGCTTTTGGTAACCATTGTGCCAATGCTGTCATAAGCGCCTTTCCGGATCTTTATCCCAGCAGGAGTATCTACACCGCTGCTTCTTGTTTCTGCAGTGAACCTGATGAACTGGCTACCGGCCTCTGCCTTTGCAGTTACTCCCTTTTGCAAAGCCAGTTCAACAATAGATTTTCCTTCCGGCGTGTCATCAGATAAAGAGCTTAATGCTGAAAAATGAATGAAGTCTTTTTCACTGATACTATTGACAGGATAAAAATTGGTAGCCTTACGGTTACCAATAGTGATCGTTCCTGTTTTATCTAATAATAATACATCCACATCACCGGCTGTTTCAACGGCTTTACCGCTTTTAGCGATAACGTTTGCCCTTAATGCCCTGTCCATACCTGCAATACCGATGGCAGATAACAAGCCGCCAATGGTAGTAGGGATCAAACAGACAAACAGGGATATGAATGCAGCAATAGTGATGGGTGTATTGGCATAGTCAGCAAAAGGCTTCAGCGTTACACACACAATGATAAATATGAGTGTAAAGGCTGCCAATAAAATTGTCAATGCTATCTCATTTGGTGTCTTTTGCCTAGAGGCACCTTCTACCAATGCGATCATTTTATCTAGGAATGACTCGCCGGGTTGCGTAGTAACCTCCACAACAATACGGTCACTTAATACTTTTGTACCGCCTGTTACAGATGATTTATCACCTCCGGCTTCCCTGATAACGGGAGCTGATTCACCGGTAATCGCAGATTCATCAATAGTAGCAATACCTTCTACTATCTCTCCATCCATGGGGATAACATCACCTGCTTCGCATACAAAGTAATCTCCCAGTTTCAATGAAGACGAAGGGACTACCTGGGTAGTGAGTGGTGAGTGGTGAGTATTCGCCATTGACCATTCACTACTAACCTTCTTTGCCGGCGTTTCTTCCCTTGTCTTGCGTAAGCTTTCTGCCTGTGCTTTTCCTCTTGCCTCCGCCAATGCTTCTGCAAAGTTGGCAAACAGTACAGTGATCAAAAGGATAGCAAACACGGTAATATTGTACCATAAGGCCCCTTGTGATGCATCTCCTGTTACCATTTGATAAAGGGAAACAGCCAGCATGACTGCGGTGCCGATCTCAACTGTAAACATCACCGGGTTCTTTATCATCAATACCGGATTCAGCTTCACAAAAGATTGTTTGATGGCTGTGCCAACCAGTGCAGGATCAAATAATTTTATATTACGTTTTCTTTTTGCCATGATACCCTCCCAAACCCTCCCTGGAAGGAGGGCTTTTAAAGATTTTATATATTAAAAAATATTCATTGCCGGTATTATCCGTAAGTCCCTTTAGGGATTTAGGGCAAAATATTCAGCTAATGGACCAAGTGCCAGCGGAGCCAGGTAAGACAAAGCCGTAACAATAATGATTACTGCCAGTGTCATGGCGCCAAATGTGCTGGAATCAGTCCGTAAAGTGCCCGGTGATTCAGGAATGAATTTTTTATTCGCCAGCAAACCAATAATCGCTATTGGCGCTACGATAGGTAAATACCTCCCCAGTATCAGTACAATACCGGTAGTTACATTCCAGAAAATATTATTATCACCCAGCCCTTCGAAGCCACTTCCATTATTAGCATTAGCCGAAGTGTACTCATACAGCATTTCAGAAAATCCATGGTAAGAGGGGTTGTTCAGCCAGGCCCCCGGTTTTACCGCCCATGCCATTTCAGGATGATGTGCTACAAAATAGGCAGCTAATGCAGTAAATCCTTTAATGAGAAAAGCAGATAATAAGGTCACCAGCGCCGCGATCTTCACTTCCCTCGCTTCTACTTTATGACCCATGAATTCCGGCGTTCTTCCCACCATCAAACCTGAAATAAATACAGCGATGATGATAAAGATGAAATAGTTGAGCAACCCGACCCCAACACCTCCATACAGGGCATTGATCATCATATCGAGAATAACTACGCCGCCGGATATGGGAGTTAAACTATCGTGCATACCATTTACAGAACCGTTGGAAGTGGAAGTAGTGGCTACACTCCAAAAAGCTGTGGCCGGGGCTCCTAATCTCACTTCTTTCCCTTCCATGCTGCCCAGTGCCTGCGATACACCGAGTTTATCAATGGCAGGATTACCCCTGGTTTCATAATAGATATTGATACTGCAGAAAATGACAAACAGGAATGTCATTACTCCAAAGATTACATTTGCCAGTTTTTTCCGGTTAATGTAAAACCCTAATGCAAATACCAGCGCAATAGGTATCAGGATAATAGAAATGGTTTCTACTGCATTGGTCAGGTAATTTGGATTCTCCAGCGGATGAGCTGAGTTGACACCGAACCATCCGCCGCCATTTGTACCTAATTGTTTTATTGCAATCATTCCGGCAGCGGGTCCTCTTGAAACCTGCACACTATCGCCCTGTAGTGTCACAATGCTGTCTTTAGCATCATAACTTGCAGGCGTACCATTGAATGCAAGGATAACTGCAACTATAATTGATAATGGCAGTAAAATTCTTGTAGTGCTTTTTACCAAATAGTTCCAGAAGTTGCCAAGATTATTGGTTGTCTTTTCTTTTAGTCCATTGAACAAAGCAACCAAACAGGCAATACCAGTGGCAGCGCTTAAAAACTGTAGGAATGTGATAACAAATAGCTGCGTCAGGTATGTCAATCCGGATTCGCCTGAATAATGCTGCAGGTTACAGTTCACCAGGAAGCTGATGGCCGTATTAAAAGCAAGGTCAGGTGTTTGCCCGGGGTTACCATCGGGATTCAGC
>DATDIX010000333.1:0-6718 GCA_036520835.1 Chitinophagaceae bacterium
CCTTTTAAAAGAACTGCCGGAAGCTAAAATAAAAACCTGGCAGGACCATATCATAGATATTTTCCCGGAAAATATTATTAAATCTATATATGAGGGAAATGTTCTTCCGATCGTATTGTTCAGTGTAGTATTTGGTATCGCACTGGCATTACTTTCTGAAAAGAAGAAAAGGCCCATGCTGGAATTTACAGAAAGCCTCGCAGAGACAATGTTCAAGTTTACTAACATCATCATGTATTTTGCCCCGTTTGGCGTCGGTGCCGCTATTGCGGTTACTGTTGGCCATTTAGGTATTGATATATTAAAGAATCTTGCATTACTTCTTGTTACGTTATACCTGGCTTTAATTGCTTTTATATTATTAGTTCTGTTGCCGATCGCTGTGTGGATAGCCAGGATACCACTTAAAAAATTCATACAGGCTATTCGTGAACCTGTTTCTATTGCTTTTGCAACAACAAGCTCTGATTCTGCATTGCCAAAAGCGCTGGAGAACATGGAAAAGTTCGGTGTACCGCGGAAGATCGTGTCATTTGTTATTCCTACCGGGTATACTTTTAATCTTGACGGGACTACACTATACCTTTCATTGGCATCTGTATTTGTAGCGCAGGCCGCAGGTATGAACCTTTCGTTTGGTGAACAATTAATGATAGGGTTGTCTTTGATGCTTACCAGTAAAGGTGTAGCTGCTGTGCCAAGGGCATCGTTGGTAATATTAATTGCGACAGCAACAACCTTTAATTTTCCTCTCTGGCCCATCATGGCCATCTACGGAATAGATGAGCTAATGGATATGGCCCGCACTTCTGTTAATGTTATTGGTAATACACTGGCCAGTTGCGTAGTGGCAAGATGGGAAGGAGAATTTGATGATAAAAAAGCGCTGGCCTTTAATGAAAAGGAAGCTGATGCGATAAGAGAGTAAACAATTATACATTTCAGAACGACCGAAATTTTTTATTTACGACATGGATATTTTTTTGTTAGAGGCATTTCACTGGACCAATTTATTACAGCCCCAGTTTTATATTGAGAACGGCGGGCTATGGTTATTGCTGTTTGTGGTTTTCGCCGAGACAGGATTATTTGTAGGATTTTTTCTTCCCGGCGATTCATTGTTATTCGTAGCGGGCATATATGCGCATGAAATAACCAAGAAAACAGGAGAGGTGGTTCCCGGGCTGGCTTACCAGTTTCTCGATCTAATCGGGCTGGGCGGTATTAGGAATGAATGGGTAGATCTTTTCGTATTGGTGGCGCTTATCTCGTTCTTTGGTATCCTGGGCAATGCAGTTGGTTACTGGACGGGGAGAAAGATCGGCCCGGCGATGTATACCTGGAAGGACAGGTTTCTTTTTAAAAAGCGATACCTGGAACAGGCGCATGAGTTCTATATGAAACATGGAGGGCTTGCAATTATCGGCGCCAGGTTCCTTCCCTTTATAAGAACTTTTGCTCCCATTGTGGCCGGTATCGTAAAAATGGATCAGAAGAAGTTTCACTTCTTTAATATAGTGGGATGTATTGCCTGGGTATTCAGTATGATATTTGCCGGTTATTTTTTGCAAAAATGGATACTCAGCCAGTTTGGGTTTGACCTGAAAGAACATCTTGAACTGATCGTTCTGGGCATCGTACTCGTAACAACAGCGCCGGTACTGATCAAAATATTCACTGGCAGAAAGAAAAAAACACAGGATACAACTTCTAACGATTCAAATACCTGATTGACCATGAGCCAATCAAAGCCTGCTTCCGTATTTAATATTGCAGTGATCGTTGCTGCCCTTGGCTACTTCGTTGATATTTATGATCTGCTTTTATTTACCATTGTCAGAGAACCCAGTCTCCATGATTTGGGTGTGAATATGCTTGATGGAAAAGCTGTATTGGCCGCCAGTACAAAAGTGATTAACTGGCAAATGGTGGGTTTGCTGATAGGAGGTATCTTATGGGGTATCATGGGTGATAAAAAAGGAAGGTTATCCGTTCTTTTTGGTTCCATCATTCTTTACTCAATTGCTAATTTTATTACGGGTTTTGTAGAGAATACTGACCAGTATGCTTATGCCCGGTTTGCTGCAGGTATCGGGCTGGCAGGTGAATTAGGTGCAGGTATCACATTAGTAAGTGAGTTATTGCCGAAAGCTAAAAGAGGTATCGGGACATCATTAGTAGCAGGCATCGGTTTATTCGGGGCGGTTTTTGCCTACTTTACTTTCAAATTTACAGACGACTGGCGTTTATGTTACAAAATAGGAGGTGGGTTAGGTATTGCGTTGTTGTTCCTTCGTATCAGCGTAGCGGAAAGCGGTATGTTCAAACAGGTGAAGCAACAAA
The DNA here is from genome assembly GCA_036520835.1 of Chitinophagaceae bacterium. Lineage (GTDB taxonomy): Bacteria > Bacteroidota > Bacteroidia > Chitinophagales > Chitinophagaceae > VBAT01. The sequence continues at coordinate 2,344 of DATDIX010000333.1, forward strand.
ATGTATCAAGAGGTAACCTGTTGATGTTTTTTAATAACAGTAAACGTTTTAAAAAATATATCCTTGCTATCCTTATCGGGCTGCCAACATGGTATGTGATCGGGATATTGGTTAATTACAGTAACCGTTTTGCCAATGCCTTTTACGAGGGGAATAAAATTGAATCAGGCCGGGCTATTATGTATGCCTATGCTGCCATTGCTGTTGGCGACATATTAGTAGGACTTGTCAGTCAATATTTCAAAAGCCGGAAAAAAGCATTGTATCTTTTTTATGCCTTTACTATTCTGTCAGGTATTCTTTTTTTCAGCGGGGCTGTACAATCAGATACAACAATGTATATAGCCTGTGCGGCATTAGGCTTCAGCACTGGTTTCTGGGCCATTTTTGTTACCATGGGAGCTGAACAGTTTGGCACCAATCTCCGGGCTACGGCTGCTACTACGATCCCGAATATGGTAAGAGGGGCTTTGCCGTTGATCAATATCATGTTCCTTGATCTGTTTCAGAAGAACTGGGGATGGGATATTATACAGAGCGGGATCATCACGGGTGTTATTGTTATGGCGATTACTCTGGTTGCCGCCTATTTTACAGAAGAAACCTTTCACAAGGATCTCAATTATGTGGAAGCTGAAGAAATGATACCATAAATGAGTTCTGTTTTCTCTAACAGGTATAGAAATACTTGCATTGCTTATGCAAAATGTCCTTGAAGCTAATCAGACTGTTCCCGGCTCTCCCTTCAGGGAGCGGGGAGGGCATAAATTCCTCCTCATACGTTTTTCCTCTATCGGTGATATTGTATTGACGACCCCGGTTATCCGCTGCCTGAAAAAACAGGTGCCGGGTGCCGAAGTGCATTTCCTGACCAAAGATTCTTTCCGTTCCATTGTTGAGCATAATCCCTATATAGATAAGCTGCATGTGCTGGCGCATAGCTGGGAGCTGATGATACATGAATTAATGGAAGAGAACTATGATTACATTATTGACCTGCATCATAACGTAAAAACATTACGTGTTAAGAAGGCCCTGGGAAAAAAGTCCTTCTCTTTTCACAAACTGAATATTGAAAAATACATCTATACAAGTATCAAGCTGAATATTCTTCCCAAAGTTCATATTGTGGACCGTTACCTGGCCACGGTAAGGTCATTTGGCGTAAAAAATGACGGGGCCGGGCTTGATTATTTTATTGCAGAAAAGGAAGAAACAAAAAAGAATGATATTCCTCATTCACACCACGCCGGTTATATAGCCTGTGTGATCGGGGCGGCCCATAGTACTAAGAGATGGCCGGTTGAAAAATGGAAGGAATTTGCCCGGCAGATGGATCACCCGATGATCTTATTGGGAGGAAAAGAAGATGTTGACAATGGAAATGAGATCGCTTCGGTGGATGATGTGAAGGTCTACAATTCATGCGGAAAATTCAGCCTTAACGAAAGCGCCGATCTTATCAGGAAAGCAAAACTGGTTGTCTCCAACGATACCGGTCTTATGCATATCGCCGCCGCATTTAAAAAACCAGTCATTTCATTGTGGGGTAATACCGTTCCTTCTTTCGGCATGTATCCTTATTATGGTGATAGCACAGTGCCCCATACCATATTACAGGTTGGCAAATTATGGTGTCGTCCCTGTTCAAAGATCGGTTATGACAAATGTCCGCTCGGGCATTTTAAGTGCATGCAAAAAATCGGGGTAGATGAGGTGCTCGCAGCTGTCAAAAGAAGGCTGTGATCTTTTTCCACCAGGAAGGTTGCGGCTTCGGGACAAATGAAGAAGAAATAACATAAGCATTTACCTGGGCTACGATCTCATTTTCGATCAATTCCCTTTCTTCCGGTGATGCCTGGGTCTTATTCCCGCCGGTGCAGGAAAGCCATGTTTGAATTTGTTTTTTTTCGACCGGAATAGATTGCCCGCAGAGATACCTGCCTGTTTTTCCCTTTAATACTTCTGTTGTCATTGCCAAGGTTTTGAAGTGATGAAGTCAAGTACTGTTTATCAGAAGTTAACCATGCTTTGCAGCGCATGCTTTAACCCTTTTAAATTAATGGCGGGATAATATTTATTCCACCAGGCTTCGTCATAGCTTCTTCTGCTCATTACAGGAGAGTGAGTACGGGATTTTTTGGGGTAGATATAGTTAACCGGTTGTTTTGCTTTCTGCAATTCGGCTGCGCTGAAACCCGGTAATATCTTTTCTTCAATAAGAAACAGGTCCTGCTCTTTGATAAGCTTATTATTGATGCATTGCACCACGGCTTTGCGGACCTCTGTATAAAAGTGCACCGATAAGGAGAAATTTTCCGGTATCAGGTGCCTGTCTTCCCATAATGCAATGAATAAATTTCTTGCAATACGTTTTGAATCCTCTTTCGAGTTCAATTTGCTCATACAATAATTGTACAGGGAATAACAGTAGCGGCGTGTAAGCTCTTCAAATGCGGCTGTGTCATCAGCCCGAAGGCTGTCTAATAGGGTTTGCTCGGGTGTAAAATTCCTGCTGTTCATCAGATAAGATTTAATAATGTTAACAATCCGGGTATTGGAGTGTTTTGTCGCAGGAATTGGCGTGAATGCGTATCTAAAGTAGCAAGAAAAATCAAAACGACAAGGGCTAACCCTATGTGACTTTTACGAATTACCAAAGTGATTTTTGCAATAACCTGATAATAAGCCCATAGGATTTCTTAATTTTTTTCAACATAGTTATCCACTCGTAATAGTACGGTTCAATTATAGTTTGCAAGATGTAATAGAATAATAAAATGTGATGTTGTAACTTCCCCGAAATACTTTTTTATTGAAATTTTTTTCCGTTGTTATATTATTCTTGGCAGGTCATTCCGCATGGACGCAGCAAACAGGAGATAAGGTTTTTTCATTCACGATGAGTGATAGCGTCAGGGTAACGATTGATCAGCCTGCTCATTTCCTTAAACGAAAACCTGTTATGATCGTCTTCTATGCACTGCCCAATGGTAATACCACCGAACAAACAATGGGAAAGAAAATGAAGGAAGGAGATGACTGGCATTTCGATATCCAGCATATCAGGGCGCAGACAAAATTTATCCGGCAACAGTTGAGCAAAACAAATTTCGTAGTTATCTACCTGGAGAATAATTTAAAAAGCTGGCCGGCCTGGAAGCAACGGCATCCTGATTTTAAAAACCTTATTCCTCACATTATTGATTCATTAAGCGGGCTGATACCCGGAAAACGCAAAGACATTTGCCTGAACGGGCATAGCGGTGGCGGCAGTTTTATTTTTGGCTACCTGGCAGCCGTGGAAAAGATCCCCGCCAATATCAGGCGGATCAGTTTCCTGGATAGTGATTATGGATACGACAGCAGTTATTATCCGAAATTCAGGGATTGGCTGCAAAATGTAAAGGGGTCTGCGTTAAATGTATTTGCCTATAATGACAGCGTGGCATTATATAATGGTAAGCCCTTTGTTTCTGCAACCGGCGGCACATGGTACCGCAGCCGCTTATTCCTAACGAATTTGCAGGCTGGTTTCTCTTTCCAAAAGATCAGGGATGATAGCCTGGTCGTATACAAGTCTTTATCTGGCAATATTCAATTCTTTTTTAAACCAAATCCCGACAGGAAAATATTTCATACCACCCAGGTCGAGCTGAATGGGTTTATTCATTCTGTTTTTTGCGGAACTATTCATGATTCAGTGAAGTATGAATATTACGGGATGAGGGCTTACTCCGCATTTATTGAGTAACGTCTTCACATAAAAAAAGGCGTCACCTGGCGGGACACCTTTTGACGGATGGAACTTCAATTTATTTTGCCAGCGCCGCTTTGATGGGGGCCATGTCAATATATTGAACAGTGCGGTCAATCTTATCATTGGCATCAAAGTGATGATCGGTATGAACCCAGAACCCTAATTTCTTCCCGTTCTTGTATTTTACATTCACCTGGTACCAGCTCAGCAGCCATATGCCCGCCCGGTCAGGCCCTTGTTGCGGGGTATTTATTTTTATCGGCAGCCATATATCATTGCTGACGGTGAGTGAATCGATCACATTCATCCTTCTGTCCTTCCAGTATTTGCCAATAGCTTCTTTACCGGCAAGACTATCGCCTGACGACCATGCATAAACGGCATTATCAGCATAGTTGGACATCCATCCATCTACATCGCCGCTGGATAATTGTGCGGTCATTTTTTTCCCCATTTCAGTGTACTTAGGGTCGGCAAATTCTGATTGCTGCGGTTTTTTGTCGTCTGTACTGCTTACGGTTGCTTCAGCCGGTTTGGCATCGTCTGTTTTTTCATTGTTACAGGCAATCAATAGCATACATGCCACTGACATGATGAAGATCTTTTTCATGTTGA
>DATDIX010000334.1:0-2514 GCA_036520835.1 Chitinophagaceae bacterium
GATCGTATTCTTATGTATGATATCGAGGTTGGAGAAAGGCTCATCTAATAATAACAGCCGCGGGGATGTAATAAGCAACCTGGCAAGGGCGATACGTTGTTTTTCGCCACCGGACAACTGGTTTGTTCGCCTGTTCAATAAATGCTCTACCTGGCAAACCCGGAAAATGCCGGTAGCTTCATTCTCGTTTAGTTTATTGGCCATTTCGAGTATCTCATGTACCCAATAATTATTGAGCAATTCAAAATGCTGGCTCAGGTAAGCAATAGCCGGATGACCGGGAATCAATTGATCGTTGGGGCCAATGACTTTTTTATTCTCAAATAGTATTTCGCCGGCAGTGGGTTGTATCAACCCTGCGATCATTTTAAGCAGGGTCGTTTTGCCGGAACCGGTTTCGCCGGCGATGGCAATTTTTTCAAAAGATCGCTGGGAGAAGCTGACATTCTTTACTGAAAAGATCTCCTTCTCCTGCCTGCTGGTATCATTCACTTTTAAAAAAAACATGCTTCGAAAATAAACCATACGCGGGTCATAGCAAGCCGGTAATTGAAGTATATAGAAATTCGCAATGCTATTATACTGATATACTGAGGCTATGAGCAGGGAGTTCATCTCAGGAATTAAAAAAAACGGACGTTTAGAAAAACATCCGTTACCATACATACAAAAAAAAAGCAAACTGGGAGCGGCCGGCCATCCTATGCCATTTCTTCCGCAATATAATTTCCCGGAGAAAATGGGTATTGGCTTACTGCTGATCACGATTTTTAATCGTGCTGCCGGCCATAATCCATAATGATCTTATTCTTTAATGATCTTAAATGATATTCTTTTAGTGCCAGCTTCCGGCACAAAATTCAGCAGGTAAAACCCGGGCAGAAGCATACTGATATCAACGGAAAACATAGAAGCTCCCCTGTTGATCTTCCTTGAACCTGAAAGCAATTGCCGGCCTGTATTGTCTGTTAAGTACCAGTTTAGCTTTCCGGCCCTTTCTGTTTTAACCGAAACACTTACATGGCTGCCGGCAGGTATTGGAAAAATAGAAAGGTCAACCTCTTTATTTCCCGTTTCTTTAAGCGCTGCATACGTAATTTCTGTAAAGGGATCGCTACCCAGTTCTGCTGTGATCGAATAGCACCTGAAAGGATGATACGTTTTTTTGTATCCATAAACATGTAACCGGAAATCGCCGACATAACTGCTGTTATAAACGATCGTATCATTTATTTTGTAGGGATTGCTGCTGAACCCTGTTCGCTGACCTGCTGCATCAAACAACTCGATATCGTAATCAGCCGGCAGATCAGACAGGACAATCCTTATATATTTTTGCCCGATTGTATTCTGGAAATAAAACCAGTCTTCATCCTCTTTACTTTCAATAGCTGCCCTGGTCATAACACCCGGAATGATCGGTATTGCCTGGCTGCTTGAATTGCCAGGTACAATATGGCTTTCACAACTCAGCGGCAGGGTACTGAGGTTGATATATACTTTTGAAATGGTATCCACGGTAAACCAGGCGCCGTTATCAACTTTCAGAAGAAACCTGATGATCGTACCATTTGGTAAGGATGGAGAAAGGGAAAACTGAATGCTGTCATTTACCGATCCGAGAAATGGTATAGCTGTGTACAACTTTTCAGTGCCGGTTGCCGTGATATTGGCATCCAGCGGAATGACCGAAACAGTAAATCCTGTGTCTTTAATACTATAACGTTTTAAATTATAAACAGCGTGGCAAGATAAAGTTGAGATCGTGTCGCTGCTGATCTCTTCAATAGCTGCATATTTGGCCGCCATCCGCAACATTTTAATATTAGCCTGCAGCAAACTATCGCAATAAGTTATGATGAGGCCCTGGGCCGGCCAGAATGACTTGCCTACTTCAATGGTAAAAGCAAATATTTTGCCCTTTGTTGTTTGTTCGCCATATAACCAATCATCAGAAGTGCCATTGGCTGTGTATCCAAGGGTTTTGTCAAATGTGCCTTTTTCAAAATAATTATCTTCTGTACAATATGCTGCGATGGCTGAAAATTTAAGACTATCATTGGTCAATGAATCAATATCGAAGTTCCACGGATAGTTGAATGAATCGTCCCATGCATGATAGTTAAACGCCGCTACAAAACGGTGGCTGTTACATAAATTTCGTATCGCCTGAGTTTCCGCTTCACTCCAGGGAGCTGTTCCCCTGTAATAACCATTACCCGCAAAATTTGATCCTGCCTGCCCCAGTTGCCCCGGGTGAGAATAGGCCCATTTATGTCCATAATTCCTGTTAAGATCAGTTCCGTAATGCGTAACAGTGCTGATCACTCTTGGTGATCGGTTCTTGCGCCAGGTACCGCCCCCGGTGGGATTGGTCGTTGCATTGTGTACAAGTCCATCAGGGTTCACAACAGGTACTAAGTATAATGCCGAATTATTTAATAAGTCACGGATCTCTTTATTATCATTGTAATGTTCAAGCAGGTACCACCCGAAATAGAGTGCTACATGTGT
>DATDIX010000335.1:0-11409 GCA_036520835.1 Chitinophagaceae bacterium
CCTTTGCTTCAGCTTTCATCTTTTCCACTTCGTCCTTGCTTAAGCCACTGCCTGCTTCGATATGTATCTTCTGTTCTTTACCTGTGCCTTTATCTTTAGCGGTTACGTGCAGGATACCATTGGCATCAATATCAAATATCACTTCGATCTGCGGAACACCTCTTGGCGCCGGCGGTATATTGTCGAGGTTGAACATGCCCAGGCTCTTATTGTCCTTACTCATGCTGCGTTCGCCCTGCAATACATGTATCTGCACGCCGGGCTGGTTATCGCTGGCGGTAGAGAACACTTCTGATTTCTTGGTCGGGATCGTTGTATTGCTTGGGATCAGGGTCGTCATTACACCACCCATGGTTTCAATACCCAGCGAAAGCGGTGTCACGTCAAGCAACAATACATCTTTCACTTCACCGGTCAATACAGCACCTTGTATTGCAGCGCCAACAGCTACCACTTCATCAGGGTTTACTCCTTTATGTGGTTTCTTGCCAAAGAATTTTTCTACTATCTCCTGCACTTTGGGAATACGTGTGCTGCCACCCACTAATATCACTTCATCGATCTGTGAAGTGGATAAGCCTGCATCTTTCAATGCAGCTTCACAGGGTTTCAAACAACGGTTGAATAAACTATCAGCCAGTTGCTCAAATTTGGCACGGCTCAGTTTCTTTACCAGGTGTTTGGGCACACCATCTACGGCTGTGATATACGGAAGATTGATCTCTGTTTCTGAAGAAGAGCTCAGTTCCACTTTTGCTTTTTCAGACGATTCTTTCAAACGTTGCAAAGCCATCGGGTCTTTTCTCAGGTCTATCGCTTCATCTTTTTTGAATTCATCAGCCAGCCAGTCCATGATCACTTTATCAAAATCATCACCACCGAGGTGGGTATCGCCATTGGTTGATTTTACTTCAAACACCCCGTCGCCCAGTTCAAGCACGGAGATATCGAATGTACCACCACCAAGGTCAAATACGGCGATCTTATGATCGTGTTTGTCTTTGTCAAGTCCGTAAGCCAATGCGGCCGCGGTCGGTTCGTTCACGATACGGCGTACTGTCAGACCAGCGATCTCGCCGGCTTCTTTAGTAGCCTGTCTTTGCGAGTCGTTAAAGTATGCAGGCACGGTGATCACCGCTTCAGTCACTTCATGGCCCAGGTAATCTTCAGCGGTCTTCTTCATTTTCTGAAGCACCATCGCAGATATTTCCTGTGGCGTATAGAGCCTGCCATCTATGTCAATACGGACAGTATTATTGTCACCTTTTGCCACTTTATAGCTCCAGTGGCTGATCTCTTCCGTCACTTCATCAAACTGGCGGCCCATAAAACGTTTCACCGAAGTGATGGTGTTTTGAGGGTTAGTGATGGCCTGCCTTTTGGCCGGGTCACCTACTTTACGTTCGCCGTTTTTCAAAAATGCCACTACAGACGGGGTGGTGCGGCGACCCTCGTCATTGGCAATTACCACCGGCTCGTTGTTTTCCATTACAGAAACACAGCTATTGGTGGTTCCTAAGTCTATTCCTATTATCTTTCCCATGGTATAATTTTCTCCTTTTTGGGTTCCTTTGCGGAAGCCGTAAAGCATTGTCAATCATTGTGCCGTCAGGCAGAAAAGTGAAAAAATGGCAGAGATTCATCTGAGTTCTGAAAAAAATGGCCAAACAGACCAGCATAGACGGCCAAATCATCACTTGTTGGCAGCTAACATTCGTTTCAGTAAAGCAGTTTTGTCCCTATCCGGGCATTATGGAATTAATTACCAATAAGAGCAATATCCGATAACCGTTTTTTGGGGTTAGTCTTTACATTTGGAAAAACCTTCCCAAATGGCGACCTCCATTTCCGATAAGCTCAGGATCAAAGCAAAAAATACATTGCTTACGCTGAATGCACCCGCTGATTTTAGAAAGGGGTTGAAGAATTTGCCGGTAGGTGTAAAGATCGCCGATACCGGCTCAGCATACGACCAGGTGCATTGGTTTGTCTTCAGCAGGGCCCAGTTGGAGAAAGAGATGAGTAAAGTGATGAAATTAATAAAGCCGGAAGTGACCGTCTGGGTCTATTATCCTAAAGGGACTTCGAAAGTACAAACTGATCTTACAAGAGATAAAGGCTGGGATTGTTTGCTGGCTGAAAGTGATAAGTTGACCTGGATCAGTTTGATCTCATTTAATGATACCTGGTCTGTGTTTGGTTTTCGGGCAAAGACAGAAAGCGATAGAAAGAAGGACGCAAAGCCAAAACAAGAAAGGGAAATATTCAAATGGGTGAACCCGACTACCAAAGAAGTAAAATTGCCCGATGACCTGGCGGTGGTATTAAAGAAGAATAAAAAGCTTGGCCAGTATTTTCACTCACTTGCTTTTACCCATAAGAAAGAATATGTGGAATGGATCGTGACGGCAAAGAAAGAAGAAACAAGATCCAAAAGAATAACAGGAACCATCGAACGGTTAACCACACAGCTTAATAATAAAGCAAAATAAAGCAGATGGATCAATCACGGCCGGTACACCAGGATTTCCGGACACTTTTGGAGTGTAAGGGACGGAATATAATTGACCTGTTTTACGATCTGAGAGAGTTTATACTTGAATTACATCCTGATAGTAATGAGCTGCTTTATCATACTCATGCCTTAACGACAGTTTTTTCCATCTCTGAGAAACTATCCGATGCATTTTGTATGATACCCGTTTACAGCAATCACTTAAATTTGGGTTTCAACAAGGGAACGCTTATTGAAGATCCTTATAAACTGCTAACGGGAACAGGAAAACTGATAAGACATATTCCCATACAGGCACCGGATGATTACAGAAACAACAAGGTAAAGAAGTTGATAAAATCAGCGATTGAGTTTGCTATTGACGATATGGATGCTAAAACCAAAATAACCAGGAAAACTATTTCCAAAATTTAAGCGACAATTAAATTGTATTCCGTTTGCAACTAACTTCCGACATATACCAGCGCCTCGTTACAGCCAAGATCTACATAGATGAGAATTATCATGAGCCGATAGACCTGGAGCAAATATCGCAACAGGCATTTTTATCAAGATTTCATTTTCACCGGTTGTTTACCAAAGTGTACAAGAAAACACCGCACCAATACCTGACACAAACAAGAATGGAAGCGGCCAAACTATTATTGGCCAAAGAAGGGATCAGTATTACTGATGTGTGCAATAAGATCGGTTTTGAAAGCCCCGGTTCTTTCAGTTCCCTGTTCAGGAAGCAAAGCGGCTACTCTCCCCAGTATTACCGGAACATAGCCTGGCTTAAAAAGAAATTAGCCACGGAGCAACCCAAGCGCTTTATTCCGCATTGTTTTATTGAGCAGTATAAATTTGGTGAGTAATAATCAGAAAAATTCGCTGCACATAGTTTTTTCACCAGAAATCTGTAAGAAATATCTGCCAATATTTTCAAACACTGAATAGCAACCACACTGCCGCTTTACTAAATGGATTCTTTGATTTGAATAAGCTTCTATTTGCCAAAACGAACCATCCGTACTATTAATATGACCCTTAGAGGCTAACATCCAGTAATCTGCAGCATAAACCCTTCTTACTAATTCGTCCCATTCTTTCATTGACAAAATCTTGTCAAACTGTTTTGCTATAACACAGTAGGGAGGTATGTTAATTATACTCCCATCAGGTTTTTCTAAAGTAGATGCGTGTCCATCTCCATTGCTAAATTCAATATACTGTAGGTTTACTATGTTCCCTGAACGGCTAATGGTTATTTTTTGTCCAAAGTCACAAAATGACTGACTATGAGTAAACCGATATGCTTCATCTACGGCCATATCAGAAAGCTTTGGAATATTCACACATGAATCCCATTCTGCCCATGATCTTAAAAACGTTGTGTCAATATTAATATCTCTATTCAATTTTTTAAAGAAAGCGGTATCATTTTCCATATAGGCCTTCAGGATTTTATGTTGATAATTATTAGTGTCATACGGCCTTATCGAATCTGTTAAAGAAAGATATCTCCTGACCACTGAGTCTTTGAAACTAATATCTTCTACGGTAGAATGAGGTTGGTTACAACAAAATGAAAGCAAAACAAAAATCGAGAACAAAAATTTCATTTTGGATAGATTTTTTTAAAAGTTAAGATATTTACTGTAAAAAGCAAGATTCAAGAAGCCATTTTGCCCCCTCTCACCTATCTTCAGTTTATTAAATCAATTTTATGGTAACAAAATTCTCCCACACTACCCTGTTTGTACTTGACCAGGAAAAGGCCTATGATTTCTATGTCAACAAACTGGGCTTTAAAGTAAACACCGATGCCACTATGGAAAGCGGTTATCGCTGGCTTACGGTTAACCCGCCGGAACAACCCAACCTGGAAATTGTGCTGATGCCGGTGCTGCATGAGAGTATGATAAAATCTGATACTTGCCCTGAGGGATTTGATGAAGAAAGCCGTAATGCCTTCAGGGTATTATTGGAAAAGGGAATAATGGGTGCCGGTGTAATGCATACGAATGATTGCCGCGCCACTTATGAAGAATTTAAAGCTAAAGGCATCAGCCTTACAGAACCTAAAGAGCAATTTTATGGTATTGAATGCGTGGTAAAAGATGGTTGCGGCAACTGGTTCAGCATGACCCAGCCGAAAGAAATGCCTGCGGGCGGCTGGCAATAAGTGAAGTGATTCGCAACTTTGCAGGGAATTTACTCAGTAATTTCTTAACCATTCCTTTTCCTTTCTTTCCTTATTTTTATCGCATTAATAAAACCATGAAAGGAAAAGGAATTGTTCTTTTAGCAACCGCCGTACTATTGTTTGCTTCCTGCTCACACAAGATCAGACCGGAAAAACCCACGCTGGCCCAAACAGATTTTAACCTTGACTCCCTTCCCGTTTCTGAAATAAATATTCCCATACAGATAAGCCTGAAACCGGTGTACGCCATGGCAGAGAAAAGTGTGGATACGCTTTTTACATCCCCCGGTTATCCTGATCAATGGGTGCAGCAAGGTTGTGACAGCCGCTATAAATATACTTTCCGCCGCAGCCCTTTGCAGATGAAAGTAGCAGGGATGTCCATGGACCTGGGTTTTACCGGCTATTATAAAATTATCGGCTCATCAAGGGTCTGTGTGATGGGCGCTGCTGTTTCACCCTGGACACCACCGTGTAAATGCGGGTTTGATGAGCCGGAAAGAAAGGTCAATGTATCCTTTACCAACTCAATAACATTGCAACCTGATTATAAAGTATGGCTCACTACTAAAAGGAATGAACCGAAACCATTGGATAAATGTGAAGTATGTTTCTGGGGCCAGGATATCACCAAACAGGTGATGAATGGACTGAAAGAAGAACTGGATGCAGCAAAAGCGGAAATAGATAAAAATTTCGGGATGGTTGACCTGAGGCCACGTTTCCAGCAGGTATGGGATCAACTGAACAAAGTGTACAATATTTATGGAATGGGCTGGCTGCAGATGAACCCGCAACGGATGCATATTAATAACCTGTTTGCAAAGAATGATTCATTATATATTTATCTCGGTCTTTCCGCCAAACCGGTGATCAGTTTTGAAAAACCATCTGAAGTGTACACCGTCATTCCCGGCATGGGCAATCTTAACAGGCGGCAGGGTTTTTCCATCTTTCTCGATGCTTTGCTGAATTATGATTCACTCAGCAACATCATGAACCGCAACCTGGCAGACAAGGAATTTGATCTCAATAAAGGACCGGTGAAAAAGAAGTTCATCATTAAGCATTGTGAGCTGTTTGGACAAGGTAATGAAAAGCTCATCATCAAAGTGGATTTTGCCGGCACCGATGAAGGCACATTTTACCTGACAGGCAAACCCACTTATGACAAGACTACCCGCATTCTGGAAATAAAGGATATGGATTTTGATATTAAATCAAAGAATGCGTTGCTGAAAACGGCCGACTGGCTTTTTAGCAGGAAGGTCATTAACGAGATCAGCAAGTACACCCGGTATGATCTTACGTCTTTTATCGATACGGCAAAGATCAGCATCAACCAGCAACTGAACCAGGAATGGATAAAGGGTATCAGCAGCAGCGGGCATGTTGACGAGATAAAGCTGATCAGCATCTGTCCTTTCAGCCGCTTCCTTATGATACGCAGTAATTGTACAGGGAATTTATCGGTGAAGGTCGAATCTGCTGACTTCAGTTTGTAGTTTCTTCTTCTATATCATCGGCTTTAAAAGAAAAATGCCTTTGTGCCAGGTAACTGAAGAGGATAACGATGCTGGTGGTGAACACCTGGGCCAACACCGGGTAAATATGAAATTGTTCTACAAAGATTTTAAGGAGAATATAGTTCAGCGCCAGGTTGAACATACAGATCATGAAATAGCGGAAAAGCTGTATCCTTCCCTTCATTTTTGAATCGCTGAAGACCACGTATTTTGACATAAAAAAACCAATGGGAAAAGTGATACAGAATGAAACAAACAATGCGGCAACGTGGGCCTTGAAAGCATAGATACCGAAGTGAAATTCCTTTTCGGCGAAAATATAGGTGTAGCTGACAAAGTATACCAGGAATCCCAGCAGGGTGTTCCCCCCACCCGATGCCGCATAGCGAAAGGTTTGCAGGTTCATCAACCTGCGGAAAGGCGGGTAAAAGAAATCAATGACCGGTAAGATCAGGTCCCTGGCGCTATGTATATGACGTCTCAAAGCGAGGCAAAGTAATTGAAAGAATTTTCAAGTACCAAACCTGCCTGCCGTCAGGCAGGTTCCATCCTGACAATTATCGTTATCAAATTCCAAATTCCCTTCCCGCCTTCGTACATTCGCAGCCAAAACAAAGAAGGGATGAGTATCGCAAACGGGATAAAACCACTGGTTGTAAAGGCGCTGAAGGAGTTGTATGACCAGGATTTCAAGGAGGCAGATCTTACTGTCAGTATTACCAAGCCGGAGTTTGAAGGAGATTATACTATCGTTCTTTTTTCATTTGTCAAGCAATTAAAAAAGTCACCTGAGCAACTGGGAAAAGAGATCGGGGAAGCATTGATCAAAAACGATCCTGCCTTATTTACTGCTCACAATGTCATCAAAGGATTCCTCAACCTTACCATTGCTGACAGCTATTGGAAGGATTTCCTGCAAACAAATTTTTCGGATAAGCAAATTGGCCTGAGACCGGCTAATCAACAACGGATCATCGTTGAATACTCCTCTCCTAATACCAATAAGCCTTTGCATCTTGGCCACCTGCGGAATAATTTCCTTGGATGGAGTGTGGCGGAGATATTGAAATATTCCGGTCATACTGTATTCAAGACGGCGATACTGAATGACCGCGGTATTCATATCTGCAAATCAATGGTGGCCTGGCAACTTTTTGCCAATGGAGCCACGCCGGCATCAACCGGAATAAAAGGTGATCATTTTGTCGGCGATTACTATGTGATGTTTGGCACGGAACATAAAAAGCAAATCGAAAAGCTGATGGCAGAAGGGATGAGTAAGGAAGATGCGGAGAAGAATGCCCCCCTCATGCAGGCGGCCCAGCAAATGTTACTGGACTGGGAGAATGGCAATGAGGCCGTAAGAACATTATGGGAGAAAATGAATAGCTGGGTCTATGAAGGATTTAATGAAACTTATAAAAAGATCGGGAGCGATTTTGATAAGAACTATTTTGAAAGCAAGACCTACTTGCTCGGGAAAGAATTTGTACAGGATGGTTTGGACCAGGGTGTTTTTTTCAAAAAAGAAGACGGCAGCGTATGGATAGACCTGACGGCTGACGGGCTCGATGAAAAACTGGTATTAAGAAAAGACGGCACTTCTGTATATATCACGCAGGACCTGGGCCTCGCTGATAAAAAATATGAAGAGTTTAAGTATGACCAGAGCATTTATGTGATAGCGGATGAACAGAACTACCACATGAAAGTATTGAAGCTGATCCTGCAAAAATTACATAAGCCTTATGCGGATGGCATCTATCACCTGAGTTATGGATTGGTGGAGCTCCCTTCCGGCAGAATGAAAACCCGCGAAGGCACGGTAGTGGATGCCGATGATATCATTGAGGAATTAAAGAGAGTGGCCCGGCAGAAAACCGAAGACCTGGGAAAGGTAAAAGACTTTACTCCTGCAGAGCTCGATGAGCTATATGATATCATTGCACTGGGAGCATTGAAATTTTTCCTGCTGCGGGTGGATCCAAAGAAAAGAATGGTCTTCAATCCCGAGGAGAGCATAGACTTCCATGGATTTACCGGGCCTTTTGTTCAATATACACATGCCAGGATAAGATCTATATTAAGGAAAGAAAAAGCAGTAGGGAATTTGTCAGCAGTTAGCAGTTTACTGCCAAAGGAAAAAGAACTGATCGTTTTGCTGGAGCAGTATTCAGCTACTCTCGACCAGGCATTGCAGGAGCATAATCCTTCTGTTCTCGCTATCTATGCTTTTAACGTGGCAAAAACATTCAATACTTTCTATACAGAACATTCCATTATGAGCGCTGAATCGGAGGAAAAGAAACAACTGCGCTTGCAGCTTTCTGAACTTACCGCCAATGTGATCGCTTCATCCATGGCATTGCTGGGGATCAGGGTGCCGGAAAGAATGTGATAATTCTTCCTGTCAATTACAGCGCCGCATGGAAATCCCACCAGCTGACGTAATTGACGGGTTTATTCAGATCACCCTGGAAAAAGTCAAGGTATGATTGCCGGGTCTCCTCATAGGTTTTCCATTTTCCTTTTGTGTCTTCACCAAACGGGCCGGATGAACTGGCAAGATGCCGGAACTGAATTATTTTCCTTGCTCTTTGTTCTACTCCATTCCGGATACGCCGGTAAGCGGGATAATACCATTTTTTTTCCCGGCTTAAATTGATCGGGTTAAACCCATCGCCCTGGTTGATCAGTTTAAATTTTGTATACCCTTTTTGCTTTAATATGTCCAGCCATTCCAGGTGAACGGCTTCGCAGGAAACATAAGGCGGCTTTATGCCGGAATCCGGGATATCGTTGAGGCATAAAAAATCATTTCCTTCTATATCCACTTTCATATAATAAGGAACCCCGTATTCTTCAAAAAGACTTTTTGTTGTCACACAGGGCACGTTGATCGTTTCAAAGCTTGTGTTATTCCGGCTGCCGATAGTCTTGTCAAAGGAACTCCATTCGCTGGTATATAAGTTTACATAGAACGGTAATACCCCTGCTTCTTTTGCCACTCCTGCATTGAGGATCGTTAACCGGTTTGCTTTGATGGCATCTTTGAATTTTTCTTTGCAATGATTGGCCAGTTCAGGATTTGCCTCTACGGCCAGAACATGATATCCTTTTTCGAGATAATAAGTAGTGTCTTCTCCTTTATGCAGTCCAATATCAAATACCAGGTTTTCCTTCAGTTTCATTCCGGGTGGTTTAGTAGAAATGTCAAATATAAAGGACATGACCGGATTATCACAAACTGGCTGGCAGCCAGCTCATTTTGAAAAGTTCGATTGGGAAATTGGGAAATTTGTTTCTAACTGAGCATTTCTGCTGGTATCAGAAATGTCCCTCCTGATAGCATTTTGTATAATAATTTGTTTTACGGGCAATGAGGTTAGAGTCCTCCTCCCGGCATTTGTTTTTTCTGTTTCAGTGAGGAAAGACTGGGATCCATTTCAATGGCCTTATCGCAAAGCTTTTGCCCTTTATCTTTTTCTCCTTTTTTCTGGTAGCTCATGCCGATCATATATAAAGCAGCAGCATTTTGCTTATCGTAATATAATATAGTGTCCCAGTAGTCAATGGCTTCATTGTATTTGCCTTTGTAATAACAGGCTTCTGCTACCATATTCAGAACATTGATATCGCTGGGTTTTCGTTTTAATATCTCATTCATGATCTTCAAGCCGTTTTCAAGATCACCTGCATCCAGGTAAGCAATGCCAAGGTTCTCCATGTAGTCATTGTTTTTGCGCAATCCTTTATTGCCTGCTTCCAGCATATACTTCAGGCAGTTCTTCGCATCATTCATCGCATAGTAGACCAACGCCATTTCATATATCCAGTAAGGTTTGGTGGTATCCAGTGCCACCGCTTTCTGAAAATAGGGGATCGATTGCTTGTAATTCCGCATACTGGCATAGCTGCGGGCAATCATATAGGGTGCTTCTGCATTCAGTGGGTCTTCTTCGGCAGCAACAGTTAATACCTGGACAGCTTCCCCATAATTATCCCGGTCATAATGCACTTTGCCGATATAATAATTGACCTTTTCAGCGGGATCAGCCTGTTTCAGTTTACGGGCATAGAGCATAACATCATCCTCTTGTTTCAGGTTATAGGAAAGTGCCAGCAGTTGTTTATAATTGGCTGCAGAATTATCACCGAGTTGTTCTAATTTTTTATAGGTCTCTCTTGCTTTATGATATTTGCGCAGGTCCATATAAACAATCGCCAGTTCTGCCAGTACGGCTTTATTGGCCGTATCATATTTCAATGCTTTTTCAAACTGCTTCAGCGATTCCATTTTCCGGCCATTCTGTTTTTCCAAAAGGCCTTTTTGAAAAAAAAGATCAGCGCTGTCCTTGTTTTGTGAAAAGGCAAAAAGGGAAATAATCAGTAAGAGAAGAGTTACCGGGGCTTTGCGGAGCAGGTTGTTTTTCATTGTACGGATATTCGACAGGATTAGCATCACATGGTTTTTTAATGTTCATAAATCATGTTACAGACACGATCTATTCCATTCAGAATATGTAAAATACAAATTATTTCAGGATCAGTCCCGCTAATGGTGGTAAATTCAAACGGATGCGGTAGATCGTTTGTTCCTCATCCACTAATTCAGAACGTATATCGGGATTATAAACGTTGCCTGTTCCCCAGTATATTGCGCTGTCCGAGTTAAATATTTCTTTCCCGTAGGTTTTTCCCCTTACGTAAACATCCCAGTCATTGCGTACCACCGGCGTCATATTCAGAACGACCAGGAGATCATCTTCGGGTTCTTTCCCTTTTCTGCGAAAAACGATCACCGATTCTTCGCGGTGGTTCAGGTCCACCCATTCAAAACCATAAATGTTGAACTGGTTCTCATATAAAGCCGGTTCATCTTTCAGTAGTTTATTAAGATCACTGACACAATCTTTCATTTTCCGGTGTGCATCGAATTGGAGCAGGTGCCAGTCAAGCTCTGATTTATAATTCCACTCAGTAGTCTGGCCAAACTCATTTCCCATGAATAATAATTTGGCGCCCGGGTGTGTCCACATATAAGTGTACAGTAATCGAAGATTGGCTGCTTTCTGCCATTCATCTCCCGGCATTTTAAAAAGCATCGGGCTTTTGCCATGCACTACTTCATCGTGGCTGAGCGGCAGCATGAAATTCTCATCATAATAATACATCATGCTGAA
>DATDIX010000336.1:0-19197 GCA_036520835.1 Chitinophagaceae bacterium
TGAGCTGGTAAAAAGAAATGCAGTCATCAAAACAAAAGTGGTGCAGCAGGATGAGTTTGAAAAAGGAGACAGGCGCTTATTGAATTTTGGTCATACATTAGGGCATGCGCTGGAGAACCAGTATGAACTGATGCACGGGCAAGCCGTGGCGATAGGGATGGCCTATGCTTCCGTTATCTCCCAGGAGATAACCAAATTTAAAGATGCCAGCAGGGTTGCAAGACTCCTGTTGCAATATGACCTGCCGACATTTGTCGAGTTTGAGAGGGAAAAAGTTTTCCAGGTGATGAAGATGGATAAGAAGCGGGAGAAGAAGGAAATGAATTATATATTATTGGAGAAGATTGGGAAGGGGGTGGTAAGATCTATTCCTATAAACCGGTTGGAAAAAATAATAGAAAAACTTTAAATAATAATTCCCCTTTAGGGGTTAGGGGCATGAAAGTAACTATACAACCATCTAAATTAAAGGGTAGCATCCAGGCACCGGCCTCCAAAAGCTCGATGCAAAGAGCCTGTGCAGCGGCATTGCTGGCAAAAGGAACGACGATCATTCATAATCCCGGGCACAGCAACGATGATAAAGCGGCGCTGGATATTATTCAGAAGCTGGGAGCGAAAGTGGAAGAGGTGAATGGTGAGTTGTCAGTGGTCAGTGAGGGTCTCCCATTCACTATTCACCATTCACCACTCACCATCAATTGTGGCGAAAGCGGATTGAGCATAAGAATGTTTACCCCTTTAGCAGCGTTAAGTGACAAAGAAATTACGATCAATGGTTCCGGCAGTTTGCTGTCAAGACCCATGGATTTTTTTGACGAAATATTGCCGCAGCTGAATGTACAGGTCAAAAGTCAGAATGGAAAATTACCATTGACAGTTCAGGGTCCGCTTATTCCAAAGAATATTGAAGTAGACGGATCATTGAGTTCCCAGTTCCTGACTGGCTTGTTGCTGGCGTATGCAGCAGCCGGCGCCAAAGATGTTTCTATCAAAGTAAACGACCTGAAAAGCAAACCATATATTGATCTTACACTGGATGTGATGAAACGATTCGATTTCAAAGTACCTGAAAATAGAAACTACCAGGAGTTTTATTTTGAGGGTACGACTCACAACTCACAACTCACGACTCACGACTACACCGTAGAAGGCGACTGGAGCGGAGGCGCTTTCTTATTAGTTGCAGGGGCTATCGCCGGGCCAATAACGGTAAGGGGTTTAGATATGACTTCCACACAAGCTGATAAAGCGATCGTTGATGCATTGATGGCTGCCAATGCCGGTATTGCTATCGAAGCAAAAGGAATAAGAATACACCCGGCCGAAATGAAGGGATTCCAATTTGATGCTACCGATTGCCCGGACCTTTTTCCGCCATTGGCAGCGTTGGCAGCCTATTGCAAAGGAAGAACAACGATCAAAGGTGTAAGCCGGCTGGTACATAAAGAAAGTAACCGTGCATTGACCCTGCAGGATGAGTTTGATAAGATGGGAGTATTGGTCAAACTGGAGCGGGATGAAATGCTCATCCAGGGTACTGGTATGGTGAAAGGCGCCGATACGCATTCACAGCATGATCACCGTATTGCTATGGCCTGCGCCGTGGCGGGATTAAAAGCGGATAGTGAAATGGTGATCGAAGAAGCGCAGGCGGTGAATAAATCTTATCCTGATTTTTATGAAGACCTGCAAAAACTCGGCGCTGATGTATCTTTAAACAATAAGTTCAGGTACCATGAATAGTTTCGGAAGAATATTTCGTGTCTCTGTTTTTGGTGAATCGCATGGCGAATCAGTAGGTATTGTCATTGATGGATGTCCTGCTGGTTTGGCATTAACAGAAGAAGACCTGCTGCCTGATCTCGAAAGAAGGAAAGGCGGCAAGCAAAAGGGCACTACACCAAGACAGGAAGCGGACTATCCCATTTTTAAAAGCGGCCTCTTCAACGGAAAGACAACCGGCTTTCCTGTTACTATTCTTTTTGAAAATAATAATACCCGCAGCGAAGATTACCAGAAGCAAAGAAGTATTCCGCGGCCCGGCCATGCCGACTGGGTGGCACACCAGAAATTTGGCGGTCATGAAGATTATCGTGGTGGCGGACATTTCAGTGCAAGGCTTACAACGGGATTGGTGGCTGCGGGGGCTATTGCAAAGAAATTAATGCAGCACCTCACCCCCGGCCCCTCTCCAAAGGAGAGGGGAGACGGAGAATCCTCAGGATTTGGATATCTTACTAATAGTGCAAGTGAATGGGCAAACTTAAAAGATTTTGCAAGACAGAACCAGCAACATCAAACTGAAGCGGAAGAAAAACTCTGGCAGGAAGTAAGGAACAGGCAAACGGAAGGGTACAAATTCAGGAGACAGCATCCGATAGCAGGATTTATCCCGGATTTTGTATGTCTTGAAAAAAAATTGATCATTGAAATAGATGGTGGGTATCACAATGAAGAAGAACAAAAAAAGTATGATGAAGCCAGAACTGCCTGGTTAGAGGAACATCAATATAACTTTTTACGATTTACCAATGAACAGGTGCTTAATGAAATGCCTTTTGTAATTAAAAATATTTCTGAGGCACTTGCAAAACCTGTCAGGGATTCTGGTCAATCAGGGTCTGGTTCCCCTCTCCTTAGGAGAGGGGTTAGGGGTGAGGTTGTTAAAGGCGGCGTGACTATTGAAGCTAAAGTGATCGAGATCGCCGGTGAAAAAGACATGGAAAAAGGAATACAAAAGGCCATTGATGCAAAAGATTCTGTGGGAGGTTTGGTGGAATGCCGTGTGAATGGTTTGCCGGTTAGTTTGGGTGAACCTTATTTTGATTCACTGGAATCATCTTTGGCGCATATCGTATTTGCCATACCTGCCGTAAGGGGCATTGAGTTCGGAACCGGTTTTGCCGCAGCCAAAATGTTTGGCAGTGAACATAATGATGCCATCGAAAATATGGAAGGTAAAACAAGGACCAACCATGCCGGTGGTATTGTAGGCGGTATCAGTAATGGTAATGAACTGATCTTTCGCATAGCGATCAAACCAACCTCTTCCACACCCAAGCAACAGAACAGCCTGAACTGGGACACAGGTAAGACCGAAGATTTTTCTGTTAAGGGCCGACATGATCTTTGTGTAGCGCTCCGGGCCCCGGTTATAGTTGAAGCAGCAACGGCTGTTACCCTGGTTGATTTTCTTTTATTGGAACAACAGGTCAAACGGATAATATCTTAACCCCTGAAATATAGTAACGATCATGCCCATCATTTATCATATCGCCACTGCTGCTGCATGGAATGCAGCCAAAGAAAATGGTTTTTATGAACATCCTTCATTAAAAGCAGAAGGGTTTATACATTGCTCCCAGGATCACCAGGTAGCTGGTGTACTGGAAAGATATTTTGAAGGACAAACTGACCTTATAAAACTGGTAATTGATACAGATAAACTTACCAGCAAATATGTGTTTGACTGGTCGCCATCCACGCAGGACACTTTCCCGCATGTTTACGGAACAATAAATACAAATGCAGTGATCGAAACAATAACGTTATAATTTCTTTTTCTTTTTTTTGTTTCTTATTCTTTGCCGGGCAATTATTTCATAAACATATACAGCGAGAACAGGAAGTAATAGTATGTACGAAATAACTGTTATGGCTAAAAGAACAGCATAAGCATTATCGTTAGCTGTGTTTTCACGTAACCCGCCCATGATCTCAAATACAGCTCTCTCAAGATTCAGGACACTCAGGATATTTACAATCAGGCAAACAGGCAGTATCGCGACAGCAAAAACAAGCAAGGAAGAAAATTGGCAAAACCTGCTCATAAACATAAACAGCAGGCACAACCGCCATGCTGCGACACAGGCCAGGAATAAAACATTTAATTGCGATGCTGCTGCCTGCGAAAGAAACCGCTCAACCGGGATAGCATATAAGATCGCCGGGAAAGAAGTAAGACTCACAAAGGTCAATACCCTGGAGTAACTCCAATTTTCAACTTTAAACGGAAGAATGATCAGCCAGATAAATGCCGATAAACAAAAAATATAGATCACGGAACCCAATCCAAGGTGCTGCAAAAGTTTCGCACCGGGATCGTCCCAGTACCGCCCGATACCCACCAGACATGTACCAACAAAACCTGCAATAAAATGCCGGCGGCCGAAGCCCAGCATTTCCTCACGGCTTATCCGGAAGGTCAGTAAGCGGATGATCGTTTTTAGTATATCCATCATGATCATTTCAGGCTCCTGAAATCAATATCCAGCAATTCATACCGGCTCCACGAAGCAAACAGGTAATGCCACCATTCGGTATCCAACGCTTTAAAACCATTTTTCTCCATTACATTCTTTAATAACGACCTGTTTTGCAAAACATCTCCGGGCAATTTCTTAAACGAATGGTGCGCTGAATCACTGAAATTATCAAAGCCGGTTCCCATATCTGGTTCTTCACCTGTTTGAAGATCAATAAGGGTAACATCAATGGCCACCCCGCGGTTATGACCGCTGCCCTTGGCCGGGTTAGCCACATAACGGCTGTCTTTTACCAGTTCCCAGAATTTTACCGTCACAGAATAAGGACGATAGGCATCAAACACTTTTAACCCCCATCCTTTTTTGTTCAATTCTGCCTGCACTTTTGCCAAAGCAATGGCAGCGGGCAGCCGCAGAAATGTTTCCTTTGTTCCATCCGGGTACATTGGCTGCTGCATAAAGTTATTGGCGCCGGTATAACGGAGATCATAGATAATGCCCGGAACATAAGAACGCAGCTCCACCAATTTTTTAGTTGAATCTAAAGCTACCTGCTTTTGATATGCAAGCATGTCCGTGGTTACACGGGGGCCTTTATTAGTTGTATCCTGTGCCGGGCAGTTAAGCGGGACAGTACCGGTTAAAAAAATAACTATAACTGCCGGGTAAATGGAGAAACGATCGCTAAATTTGAGGAGCATATCCACAGGAATTGTGAAGGGGTAAATTAGTTTAAAAATGGATATGTTTGCCACCACCATCTATTCGCCATGCATAAAAAAAGTTTTTCGTACCTGCTCATACCGGTTATGTTGTTTCTTCTTTTGCTGTCTGCCTGCAATAACAGGAAGCAGCCCCCTGCCAGTGATATAGCCACTACGCCGGAACAACTGGATGAAAAGGTAGTGGATAATATAGAAGAGTTCCTGGATTTTGCCGCTTCCGGCAATGGACATATAGGCGATTCAATTTTTCTTTCTCATCTCCCTTTGCTGCAAGAGTTATATGAAAAAAAGAACTACGAACCTGCCTGGAGCAACCAGGAGCGCTGGAAACCTTTGGGCGACTCGATGTTTCAATTTGTAGCGAATGCCAGGCTCTATGGACTTTTCCCGGGTGATTATCATTTTTCCGAATTGGATACGATCAGTAAAAGGTTTTTGAGCGACAGCCTTGGGGTGAAGGACAGGAAGGATGCGGCACTCTGGTCAAAAGCTGACCTGATGCTCACCGATGCATTCCTGCGAATGATAAAAGATATAAAACTGGGTCGCTTACCAAAAGACAGCATTACACTCAGGAAAGACTCGGTTCTGACAAATGATTTTTATTTCCAACAATGGGCGGCCATGGAGCAGGCAGGATCATTAACACAGGTGATGAATGCTCTGGAGCCAAAACACAAAGGATACCTGGAACTAAAAGCAGGCATTCAAAAGTTTTTGGACAATGCAAATGATAGCTCCATTACCATAGTGCCACCGCTGGGAAAAGACTCTGCCTCCCGTGCGGCGTACAAAACAGCTTTGCAGAAAAGGCTGTATGAAACCGGCTTTATTGCTAATGACAGCATACCTGCAGATTCTTTACAACTGGCGGCTGCCGTAAAAAAATTTCAAAAAGAGTATGGAATTACAGTAGATGGAAGAGCCGGGGGAGGCACACTCCGTTTGCTCAACCTGTCTGACCGTGATAAATTCATTCGCATCGCTATCACCATGGACAGGTATAAATCATTGCCCGATTCGATGCCGGCCCGTTATCTGTGGGTCAATCTGCCATCTTATTATATGCGGTTGCTGGATAATGATACCGTAAAGATCGTGTCAAAGATCATTTGTGGCAAACCTGTAACACGGACCCCTTTACTGACCAGCGCCATATCAGAGATGATCACTTACCCGCAATGGACCGTGCCCAACAGTATCATTGTAAAAGAAATATTGCCGGCGGCTAAAAAAGATCCCGGCTATTTTGCTGAAAAAGGGTTCAGCCTTATTGATAAAGACGGGAATGAAATAGATCCTTATACAGTTGAATGGGCAAAGTACAACAAAGGCATTCCTTATAAAGTGGTGCAGGGAAGCGGTGATGACAATGCCCTGGGGATACTCAAATTCAATTTTTATAATAAATATTCTGTTTACCTGCATGATACCAACCAGCGGTATCTTTTTGGCCAGGCTGTCCGGTCGCTGAGCCATGGTTGTGTGCGGGTGCAGGAGTGGCAGAAACTTGCACATAGTATTCTCCGGTATGATAACCCGGATGAAAAGAAATTACAGGCGAAGGAAGATTCACTTAAGGTCTGGCTGGAACGGAAAGAGAAGCACAGTATCGCCATCCGTTCCCGCCTCCCCCTTTATATCCGCTATTTTACCTGCGAAGGCCGTGACGGTAACATTGTCTTCTATGATGATGTTTATGGCGAGGACAAAATAATGCGGGAAAAGTATTTTACCCGCAAACAGGTCACATTATAACAGGAAGGAAATCGCGGTCTTTTTGGGATAAAACAGCTGTGTTCCCGGGAAAAAAAATACTTCCCAATCCAGTGAATATTAAGTAAATAATTTATTTTCGGATATTGAACTTACCCGCTATTTTTGTTACGTTTAAACCAAACTATCTCTTTATGAAGAAGATCTTAGCCGTTCTATTGGCGCTGTCTGTGTTTATCCCATCAGGTTTTGGACAGGATGATGAAGTAAGACCGGCAGCCCTCGGAGTAAGTTTTTTCCTGAATGATTTTACAACTGCTGATCGTATCCGCAAAACTTCTTTTTCACAAGTATTGAAAGATGATAAATGGGCAAACACCGGTGACATGTCCCCGGGAATTGCCGTTCACTATTTTAAAGGACTTAAGAAGCATATTGATTTTGCGGGAACATTGGCTGGATCTTACCTGCGTTATCCCATGCCCAGTCATGCTCCATTCACCAGCGACAGGTTCTTGCTCGAAGCGGATGCTTCCGTGAACCTCAAGATGTTCTCTGAAAAATACTGGGTGCAGCCTTACCTTATAGCAGGCCTCGGTGCATCTATGTATGGTGGTAAATATTTCGCCGCTTTTATCCCGACAGGAATGGGAATAAAGCTCAATTTATATGATGATGCACACATTTTTTCTACGTTTCAGTACCGTATACCCGTTTCAACAGAAACAGCAAATTATCATTTCTTCTATTCACTGGGTGTAGCCGGAAGAATTGAGAAGAAAAAAGAACCCAAAGTCATACCACCGCCCGTACCTGTGGATACAGATAAGGACGGCATCATTGATCCGGAAGATAAATGTCCCACTGTTCCCGGCACCAGGAAATACGAAGGATGCCCTGTTCCTGACACAGACAAGGACGGCCTGAATGATGAAGAAGATAAATGCCCGACAGTTTCCGGATTGGCCCGTTACCAGGGTTGCCCGATACCGGATACCGATAAGGATGGCATCAATGATGAAGAAGATAAATGCCCGACTGTTCCAGGTTTGGCCCGCTACCAGGGTTGCCCGCCGGTGGATACTGATGGTGACGGACTGGTGGATGAAGATGATAAATGTCCTAATGTGGCAGGTCCAAAAGATAATTTCGGATGCCCGGTCATTGGTATAAAAGCTTACCAGATAGTGTTTAAGACCGGAAGCGCCGTGCTGCTGCCGGAAGGAAAACTGTTACTGGATACGGTGGTTGCCTACCTGAAGAGACACGAGGATGTTAGTGTCACCATTGACGGCCATACCGATAATACAGGTAGTGACAGGGTAAATAATCCGTTGTCGAAAAAACGTGCTGATGCGACCAAGGCCTACCTGGTGAGCAAAGGAGTTGAAGCGTCACGCATGACCACAGCCGGATTCGGATCAACGCAGCCTGTTGCTGACAATAAAACAGCCAATGGCCGCAAACTGAACCGCAGGATCGAGATCAGGATAAAATAATAAAGAGAATAGCACCAAAATTAACAGCCGTCCCGGGTAGTACCGGGGCGGCTTTTTTGTATGATACCAGCAAGTATCGGAAGGATCCGTCAACGTCAAAAGGGATATGATATGATCCTTTTTATAAAGCGGGTATGCGTAGGACCGATGATAGCGGTAGCTTTTATTTGATCCGATATTTTATCTTTTAATCCTGTAAAAGAAATAGGGCGCAATAGTTATCCAAACCGGGATCAATATCCAAACACGGCCTTCCAGGATATTGTATTCGCTTAATAAGTGAGACAAGCCATTTCCCCGGGCAAGCCCAAAGCCAAATTCGAAGAGTAAGGTTAATACCAGCCAGAACGCACCGATATAGAAAGCATGTCTTCCGGAACGGGGAGGGAATTTTTTAATAATGAAAAATATATAAAGCCCAAAAAGAAGAATTAGTGAAACAGTTGAGACCTGGTGGGCGGCCAGGTCCCCCATGTATTTTTTATACCATAAGTCTCTTGCCGTACCATTTATTATTGCAAGAAGCAGCATGGGGAACCAGCAAAGAAAGTATTTCAACATTTTATTTGTAACAGGAGGTTGTTTAAAATTACAACAACTGCGTAGATTGTGATTATAACCCGTTATTGGTAAAAAAATATACTCAAATATGCCCCGGAACCTGTTCATCGTCGTCTTATTTTGCCTGGCTCATTATAATGCTTCTTGCCAAAACTCAGGCGGGCCTGATAAAAAACCGGTACCTGTTATTTTTGATACGGATATCGGGCCCGATTATGATGATGTAGGCGCTATGGCCTTGCTGCATGCGTTTGCTGACCAGGGAGAGTGTACTATTCTTGCTACTATGGCCAGCAATAAATTTAAGTTTACCGGGCCCGTGCTGGATATCCTGAATACTTATTTTAAAAGACCGGGTATACCTGTCGGAGTTGTGAGAGGCAATGCCGTAGAAATTGGCGCCATACAAAAATGGGATTCCATGCTGGTTTCAAAATACCCGCATGACCTGCGGAATAATGAACAGGCGGAAGATGCCTTAACACTCTACCGCAAAATTCTCGGCGCCGCGAATGATAATTCCGTCACAATTATCACGGTGGGATTTTTTACCAATATGTCGAATTTATTGAATTCATCGCCCGATCAGTATTCTCCTTTAAATGGTAAAGAGCTTGTAAGGCAAAAAGTAAAACAACTGGTATCGATGGCTGGCTGTTTTGATGGCCGGATGGGTGCATTTAAAGAGTTCAATGTAAAAATGGATGCGCCGGCATCACAGAATGTATTTGATAACTGGCCGGGGACCATTCTCTTCAGCGGCTTTGAAATAGGCGCAAAAATATTTACAGGTTTGCCCATTGTAAACAGCTCCATCAGTCATTCACCTGTAAAAGATGTATTTGCCTGGAGCATCCCTCTCGATCCGCAGGATAAGAACGGTCGCATGAGCTGGGACGAAACCGCTGTATTGGTTGCTGTAAGGGGAGCGGCTTCTTATTATGATCTTGTTGCCGGAAAGATCATCAGCAAACCGGATGGCAGCAATACCTGGGATTTAAATGGCAATGGACATTATTTTCTCAAAGAAAAAATGCCGGTGGTTGAGATCACAAAGCTGCTGGATGAGTTGATCATGCATCAGCCGCGGAAGTAACCTACCCTAAATAGCTGCGTACTATCCGCTAAAACACTTCATTCAGCCCAAAGAAGAATGCGCCTGAATCGTATTTCCCTCTTGCATAGTCAATACATATGGTGGAGCGGCTTTGTTTTTGAAAAAGGATCCGCAATCCGCCTCCGCCTGCTGATTCCCAATAATGAAATACCTTTTTTCCAAGATCATCCGAAGCGGTTTGTAAATTCGTAAAGGCTACTCCACTTATTAATTTGTTCCGGGTAATAGGGAAGCGCCACTCCGCCTCAAAGCAGGCATAAGAAGGTCCTTTAAACCGTCCCATTGTAAATGCACGGCCGCTTCTGCCATAAGTATCATAGGCAGTAGCCGGCATTTCGAGGTAGGGCACGTCGCCACTCAGTTTGTAAGAAGCCCAGTGCCAGAAGGCTAAAACATGTTCAGGATTTTTGTTGCTGAGACCTACGTATTTCCTTATATCATACATTACCTGGAATGCATTTTTAGTGCTCCCCAACCACTGCTGGTTCAAACGAAGGCTCAGGTCGGCATACAGGCCCCCATAAGAGCGAAGAGGATGCTCCCTTGAATTATATTGTATGGCCAGCAAAAGACCGTTGGCAGAATATTTTTTGGGGTCAAACCCATTACGCAAACTATAGCGGTAATGAGGTGAACTTGGCATAGCATCTAATTGTTCATCTTTAATTTTAGCCCGGATATCAAAGCTGATACCGGCACCTGCATAAAGATTTTTGCCGATACTACGGTATAATTTTTCCGTTAATCTTATAAAGGTAAACCTGATAAGGAATGCGCTGTCACCATCTGTCAGGACATCTTTGTTACCTGTGCCTATGCCATAATCCGTTATTAAAAATTTTGACAACTGCCAGTTTCCCTGGAAATTCCATTTGTTGTTTTCCGTAAATGCATTATGACGGGCCTGGGCTGTGATAATACCCTTTGATGTATAGATGCCCTCCAGGCCAAAAGAGGAAAGATTGGTGTTTTCATCTTTTCCAAAATTCTTGACAGCTGATATCTTGGCCCCGATCACAAAACCAAAACTCGGGTTATAGCCTATAGAAGGCAATATGGCAACCGTTTTTGGCTTTTTAACTTTTGTCGTATCCGCTTTTTTATTAAACAATTGTTTTAATATATCTCCCACGTCTTTAACGGGCACTAAAGCAGAACCTCCCGCAACAGTATCCTGTGCATGAACAGCCAGTGAAAAACAACTGAGCAGGCAGATAATTGAGAACCGGGTAATAAAATAGCGGGAATATTGAAAGGAAAATTTTCTGTGTACTGGCATGAGGGCTTTTATGGTATATGTGTTTGTTTCAACCCTTAAAAGTACTATAAAGTAGATAATACACTAAAAAATAGTGCATGGATATACTTTTTTCACTTTCCCCCTCCACTGGTTTTCTGATTGTTCCAGGAAACTGCGGGAGGGGTCCGCCGGAGAAAGAGAACATATTAAACCCCTTGTACTGCCTTACACAGGATACTTTTGTTAGCTGCAGTTAATTTAGCTCTATTGACTCTTCTGACTCTTTTATTAATTTACCATTTTCATCCCAAACTCTCCATTTGCCAACGGTCTTTCCATCTTTAACTTCTGCTTCAAAACCTAATTGTTTATTTTCATGCCACTCTTTATAAGATCCTTGAGCTATTATTTTTTCAGGAAGTTGAATTTGAAAACACTCCATCCTTTTATTTCCAGCTTCATAATAATCTATATTATGCCAAAGACGCTTTGATGAGTCAACTTCAACGACTAACCTACTTACCATTCCTGAAGAATACCAGCATTTAAGTGAGTCACATAAAAGGCCATTTTTGTAGTAGCTTCTTGAATTCATTATCCCGGTTTCATAAAACGTTTCCCAAAGCCCTTCAGCAAATCCTTTTTTATATTGTCCTTTGTATTGGACTTTTCCATCCTCGTAATATCCATAAACCATAAATGATACTGGGATATTAAGATATCTTGTTCCAATCAAATTATAAATTTTAATCGAATCCTTTGCATCTACCGGGGTATCAAAATATCTAATGACTTTCGGTTTGCCAGATGAATAACTTTCAGAGATTACCTTAGTCATGTTCTGACTCCTTACAGTAATCGTAGCTAATAAAAAAATGAATGATAGAAATCTCATGAATATTATATTTTGGCTAACTCATAAATATACGAAACCCCTTCTTTCCCCGGCGAGTCTCCTCCGAATGAAACCAACAATAGCAGAGTATTGGGAAAGGGACTCGTCGCTTTATATACGGTCAGCAAATTAATACTCCCCATGCCAATAATCATGTATCGACGAGTTCCTCACTGGTTTTCTGATTGTTCCAGGAAACTGGCGGAGAAGACTCGTCGGGAAAGAAAGACCAATGTTTCCGGTCGGGTTATTGGATATTCTTTTAAATTGCTCACTCGATCAATTTCCACAGCTGAGTATTGTTCCCAAACATTTTTCTGAAGCTATCGTAATCTTTATCAGCCACCTGTTTAAATTGTTTGGCCTGTTTAAACTCTGTCCAGCCATTACAAAAATTTTCAAACGTTGCTTTATTGTTTTGATGAATTGCCAATAAACAATTCAATATTGATTTGGTAATTGATGTATCAAGGTTTTTATTGTAAACAACAGGTCCCAAAGGAATATCATTAAACGAATCAATAACAATTGCCCTGGCATCAAAATCCAAATACTTACGGGCACTGTCTATTTCTGAACAGCCACAACCTCCAATATCAGCTCTTCCGCTAATAACATCTTCTACAACTTTTTTGTGAGTCCCTGAATAATCAACAGCTAACGAGGCCTCGGCACTGGTTATACCGGTACTGTTCAATAATAGCCTTGGTACTAAATTGCCCGAAGTAGACGAGCTGTTCACCAGTGCCAATGAATATTTTTTTCCCTTCGGCTGCAAATCTTTTACCGACATAATTCCTGTTTGTTTGCCGGCAATCAAACATCCGCCATAGTTTGTAAATACACTCCCGCCCATATCAAGATTTACTAACGGGAACACTATGCCTGGATGATTCCGTTGCAAGACCAGGTAGCCGGATGTGTTCATCATAGCAAAATCAACGCTATCGTTCCTGATCGCATTAATCAAAGCCTGCACAGTGGGATAGCTTACTGCTTTGATATTCAAACCTGAATTCTCTGATAATAAGTTTGTGAGTGGTGTAAGGTTTTGCAGGCGATTGTTCGCTGAATAGGTATAGGTGGCAAAAACATACTGTTTTTTCTGAGCCTTACACTGAGTAAGCCATGCCCCAATGATAAATACTGCTAATAGTATCTTTTTCATATATCGAAATAAGTTGCTTTCAAATTTTTTTGAAGTGCTTTTTCTCGTTCCCGTTCCCCGACAGTCTCCTCCGGATGAAACCAGCAATAGCAGAATGTCCGGAAAGGGACTCGGCGCTTTATACGGACAGCAAATTAATACTTCTCAGATCGACAACCGTCTTTCCACTGGTTTTCTGATTGCTCCCGGAAACTGCCGGAGGCGATTCGTCAGGAAAGAGGATCAAATTTCCCTTGGTTTTTTACACAGTTCATGTTAGCGGTTTGTAGTTCGTCGTTATAATCCTTTTAACCAATTAATCCATTTTCCTTGAAGTATCACCAGTTGCTCTTGTGTTGAGTACATTGAAACATGACCAAAGGTTTCTCCGGTAATTTTTGTCAACAATCTATTTGCTCGTCCTGCAATTGTGAAAAGGTCGTCGTTTGAAATGCGTCCATGTCCATAAAACTGCATTTGTTTTGCTTGAACTCGTTCCCAAATTATTAAATCAGCAGAGTTAACAAGCCCAAATTCTTTTTTATTTGTTACCCGATTGATTAATTCAGGGATGATGTCTTGGTAGTGAAATGCAATCCAATATTCAGCAAGAAAAATATAATGATAGTTGCTGTCGTTGTCAATTTTGTCAAGCATGAAAGGCCCAGAATAATGCTTGGTTGTCGTACTGTCCCTGTAGAAAAGCCGGTCATATTCTTTTGTTTGTTCTTTAATAGCTTTTTGAAACTTGTCAGGAAATTTAGCGTTACTGGGGAATTTCAAACTGTCTGTTTGTGCCTGTCCGCTAAAAGCCGATAGAATAAAAATGGGAAGTGTCAACAATAGCCGTGTCATAAGTTTTAGTATAAGATGCAATTGGTAGTGTTATTACATACTTCTTTCCCCGAGTCCCTCCACTGGTTTTCTGATTGTTCCCGGAAACTGCTGAGGAGACTTGTTGGAGAAGAGAAAAGTCTAATTTATTTATTCTTTACCGTTGTCATCTTTGTCAAAATAAAAAGAGCAACCAAAAAATTAGTCATGACATAAATTGTGCAATAGACTGAGATTGTCAGCTCAAATGTTTCTTCAAAAGGTAAAACTAAAACAAGTGGCATTCCTAAAAGTACAGTTGTTATAACTGAGATTAAGGGAATAAAAATAGTGAGCAAATACTTGACTCGTCTAACAAACAACATTTGAATAATATAATATGCCAATGTCAAATACAAAAGATATTCAATAAAGAAGAAAAACTCGTCACCTTTTTTTGTGCTGTATGTTAAATGGACTTTGTTCCACCAAATTGCCAATTGTAATGAGCCTAAAAAGTAAATTAGAGAAACAAAAAGAAAGGTTCTGATTATTACACTTCTTGTCATAGAATGCCTTATATACGGAAAGCAAATTAATACTTCCCGGCCAACAATCATGTATTGACGAGTCCCTCCAATGGTTTTCTGATTGTTCCCGGAAACTGCCGGAGGAGACTGGTCGGGGAAAGAGG
Organism: Chitinophagaceae bacterium; assembly: GCA_036520835.1. Classification (GTDB taxonomy): domain Bacteria; phylum Bacteroidota; class Bacteroidia; order Chitinophagales; family Chitinophagaceae; genus VBAT01. The sequence goes on from DATDIX010000336.1 coordinate 14,676, forward strand.
GTTTAAGCAGTGATTAAAAAATAAATAATGCCAAGGTGAAATATAAAAATACGGACGAACTTAGAAAGAAAGCAATGATGGTAGTTAAGCGGCCATATTTATTTCGTTCAAGAAGTATATAGATAGCGAACACAAATGAAGTCAATATCAGAAGCAATTGAATAAAAAATGAAATAGTAGTGCCGTAGCTATATATGTATTTGTACTTTGATGACATCCTAAAATAATACTCTAAGAAATCTCTGAAAACCATTAATAGCATAAATAGTACTGGTATACTTAACGACAATATGACTAATTTTTTTGCCTTCATATGTGTCTCTTTTCCCGAGTCTCCTCCGAATGAATCCAGCAATACCAGAATGTCCCGAAAGGGACTCGTCGCTTTATATACAGACAGCAAATTAATACTTCCCGGGCAACAATCATATATCTACGAATCTCTCCACTGGTTTTCTGATTGCTCCCGGAAACTGCGGGAGGGGACTTGTCGGGGAAAGAAATTACTGTTCAGCAAACCCTAAAAAAACTTGATTTTTGCTTGGCTTTTTTATACAGTTCATGTTAGCTGCCGTTCAGTCCACCGAAGATATTTCGTAAATCAATATGCCTGATTTCATCGTATTGCTTCTTCTTCCTTAAAATTTTATTCAGCAGTTGTTTGTATAATGGTTCGTTATTAAAATGATAAGTAATACTACTTTTTGAACTATCAGGATAGTAACTTGTAGTAAGTTTTGACATAATAGGCTTACCATTCTTGTAATAGATCACCTCTTCACCATTAAAACCTTGGTTTAAATAACTACTTATTCCTTGAACGTTAGTTTCATCGAAGTCAAGTCCAGGTGGTCCATATTGTTTTTCCGAATCAAACTCGTACTTGTACAAATATTCGATTTCTTGCTGCCTATTATTTCCGGGAGTTTCAGGATTAAGTATGTGAATATAGATCAGAGTCACAGGAGAAAAGTAGCCCACTTCTATTGTGGTATTGAGATTGCCTTTCAACGACGAATAAATTTCAACGTGAGTGTTAACCTTCGAATAGGATTGTGATAATGAAAAGAGACCGGTATTTAAAAGCCTCTTTTCGAAGAAATCTTTCCAGTCCTTATATGACTTCGGAGAAGGGTTCATTTGAATGGCAGCTAACTTGTAAATATACGCAACTCCCTGTACAGTTTTCCATTGGTTACTAGCAGAAAACTGTACCGGCTTGTATGAAGATTTTAATACTCAAACTTCCTCAGTGTCGGCGCTTTCCACCAGGTGATAACCACAACCAGTAAGGTCATGCAGCCACCGAATACAACGGAAGGCACTACCCCCATCAGCCGGGCGGCAAACCCGCTTTCAAACTGGCCAAGTTCATTGCTGGAGTTGATGAACATGGAACCCACACTACTTACCCTTCCACGCATATGATCGGGAGTTTTTAATTGCATCACTGTTCCCCTTATCACCACGCTGATGCCATCCAGCATACCGGCGATGAGTAAGGCCGCAAAAGAAAGAATGAACCACTTGGAAACAGCGAACAAAATAATGCAGAGTCCGAAACCTGCTACCGATAAAAATAGTTTTTTGCCCTGTGCTTTTTTCATCGGCCGGAAAGTGAGGAGTATCACACTGAAGATAGCGCCGATATCTATGGCAGCATTCAACCAGCCAAAACCTACCGGGCCTGCCAGTAAAATATCTTTAGCATATACCGGCACCATGGCCACAGCACCGCCAAAGAGTACGGCAAACATATCCAGTGTAAAAGAACCGAGGATCTCTTTGGTCTTAAAAACAAAACGCAATCCTTCTTTTACACTTTCCCATGTTTTCTTTTCACCGGTTTGGGGCACGGGAGGTTTGGGTCTTAGTTGTGTAAGAACAATAAATGCAATGACAAGTAAGCATGAAATAACGACCAGGGTACCGGTGATGCCCAGTTGCCATATTAAAAAACCACCGATAGCATGACCGGACACGGAAGCGGCCAACCAGCTTCCCTGGCTCCAGGTAGTGGCATTTTGCAAATACTGGCGCGGCACTACCATTGCGATCAGCGAAGAAAAGCCAGGGCCGGTAAATGCACGGGTGACACCGGTGAAAAATATGACGCCATAGATCCCGATCGCAATGGTTTGATTACTGAAATGATCGCTGGTAAGTGGAGTGGAAAAAAGCAGCAGCATCAGTGCAAAAAGAAAATAACAGGACACACCAGTCAGTATCAGCTTTCTTCTTTCGCTTTTATCTATCACATGACCGGCGTATAAAGCAAATGAAAAGGCGGGAACAAATTCGGATAGCCCCACCAGCCCGATGGCAAAAGGATCACCCGTCAGTTCATACACCCACCAGCCGACCAGCGTACTCATCATGCGCAGGGAAAAGATGAAGCAGAACCTGCCGATAACAAGGTTTTTGAATTCAGGTATGCGTACCGAAGCGTAAGGATCGTTGGTGACCTGTGCGACAGGAGAGTTGTCAGGCATATTCAGGAAGCAAAGGTAGGGGTTAGTTCAATTTTGGGATTTTGAAATTGGGAAATTGGGAAATTTGTTTCTCAGCGGACCTTCCTTACAGCTTCAGGGCTACATCATTTCTTTACAATTGGTGCTTCATTCAGGAAATTTCCCAATTTCCCAATTGTACTTTTCAAAATGAGCCACTATCCCCGGTTACGGCAACACGAGGTAATGCTGCCCTTCGTCATACTCTTTTTCCAGGGCATCCAGCACCGCTTTCAGGTGTTTATCATTGTTGAGAAAATCTGCATTGGAAGTATCAATGAACAGGGTCTTGATATTATGCTGCCTGATATAATGCGTATAAGTTTCCTGGATATTGAATAAATATTCGTCCGATATGTTTTGCTCGTAGGAGCGGTTACGCTTTTTAATATTGGCCTGCAGTTTATTTACCGGTGCATGCAGGTAGATCAGCAGGTCGGGTTGTATCAGTTGCTGGTGAATGATCTCGAATAGCCGCTGGTAAAGACGAAACTCATCATCGGGCAAAGTGACTTTTGCAAACAACAGGCATTTGGTAAATAAATAATCAGAAACGGTCAGGTTCTGGAACATGTCTTTTTGCTGCAGCAATTCTTTTAATTGCTTGAACCGTTCGGCCATAAAGAATAATTCCAGCGGGAAAGCATACTGGTCAGGGTGCTCGTAAAATTTCGGGAGAAAGGGGTTGTCGGCAAATTTTTCCAGTATCAGCCTGGCGTTGTAATGTTTGGATATTAAATGGGCCAGGGTCGTTTTCCCGGCGCCGATATTTCCTTCTATAGTGATAAAGTGATAATTCATGAGCTAATAACGGATCATCAATGAACGCAAAATAACTGAAATGGTTATGGCGAAAGGGTGTAAAGTATATCTTGTGGAAAAAATCAGCGAAATCCTTTTACTCACCCAACTTTTTTATTGCTAACTGATCGGGACAATCACGCAACAATGCTGCCACTGTTTTTAATAAGACCGGGTGAAAAGCATCCGGGGCTATTTCAGCCAATGGCGCCAGCACAAATCTCCGGTTCTGCATCTCCGGGTGCGGTATTTTTAAGAAAGTGGTCTTATGTATCTCCTCGTTAAAAAGAATGATGTCAATATCAATTATTCTTTCGCCATATTTTTCATCCCTTATCCTTCCCATCTTTTTTTCCACTTTTAATATATGGCGGATCAGTTGTTTTGCATTTAGCGCCGTTTCGATTTCAAGTGCCTGGTTCAGGAAGGCGGGTTGATCGGTTTTGCCCCATGCCGCTGTTTCATACAATCCCGAAGTTTTGGTAATTACACCACATTCCATGCTTATCCATTCCCTCGCCGATGCCAGGTATTGCTCCCGGTTACCTATATTGCCGCCTGTAAGTAAATATGCTTTGTTCATGCTGGGATGGGGTTCATGGGTTGCAGGTTCCCGCAAAACTTATTAACCTGTCAACCTGCGAACTTGTTAATCATTCAATGGGCCGGCCAAATATCTTTATTTTTGACAGTAAACAACGAATTGATTTATGTGGAGTTTTTTTAAAACCTTTTTTGCCTGCTTGCTGGCATTGGTAATATTCTGCCTGCTGGCCTTTTTCTTTTTTGCCGCAGTGATCGGGGGAATAGCCTCCAAAGAAGCACCGAAAGTAAAGGAGCGGTCCGTGCTGGTGCTTGACATGGGCCAGCATTATAAAGAACTGAAGCAGGAAAACCCATTGGCCGTTTTCAAAGGCGGCGAAAGCGATGTACCCGGTTTGTATGACGTGGTCCGGTTATTACGTATCGCGGAAACAGATAAAAAGATCTCAGGTATTTACATCGTGGCCAATAATAATGCCAATGGATTTGCCGCCAGCGAGGAAATACGTAATGCCTTACTGGATTTTAAAAAAAGCGGGAAATTCATTTTGGCGCATGGAGATATTATTACGCAAAGAGCTTATAGTGTTGCCAATGCCGCTGACAAAATTTATGTGAGCCCGCAGGGATATGTAGAATGGTTTGGATACAGCGTTGATTACGTTTTC
>DATDIX010000337.1:0-42451 GCA_036520835.1 Chitinophagaceae bacterium
GATACTATTTTCCTGAAGTCCTATAATGAATTTGAAAGTGATCAGCTCGAAGTAACTTTCTATACTTTTAAAGGCTACCTGCGTGTAGACGATGATGATCACGTTATTTGCCCGAAATGTGAAAAATCAGATAAGGTGAACCCGATCAAAGGATTACCCGGTTACTATTATTGCGCAGGCGACAGGATAAAATTCTGACCAGCTTTCCTTTTTGCAAACCATTTGAAATACTGAAGGATTAGGCTTATTTTGGGCGTTGATCTTTGTGGTCATTTGTTACAAAACATCAATCTTTTTTAAAATGAAGAATATAACCTTATTCGCTATCCTGCTGGCAATATTTGCAGCTACCGGCTGCCTGAATGATTCAAATACAAAGATCGAAAGGGCTGAACCGGTACCGCAGATTGCTGTGCCACCTGCCAGCAGTAATCCTAACACAGGTATTACCCCGGTAACGCAACCAGTTCCGGCAACTATCACGCCTGTTGCAGCACCAGTAACCACTGCCACTCCTGCTTCAACAGCCAAACTTAATCCGGCACACGGTCAACCTGGTCATCGCTGCGATATTTCTGTCGGGGCGCCGCTGGACAGCAAACCTGGCCAGGCTATCGCTCAACCGCAAGCAACAACAACCCCGGCGAACATAGTAACACCAACAATCGCTCAGCCCGTTACCGCCCCGCAAACAGCAGCACCAGGGCTTAATCCTGCTCATGGTCAGCCTGGTCATCGTTGCGATATTGCCGTTGGTGCGCCGCTCAACAGCAAACCGGCCCAATAAGCTATTGCAATAGCATTGGTTTATGGTTATTTGATACATTTGCCTGCATTAATATTTAATACAATGGGTCTTCTCAGGAAATTACTGTTATCAATAGTACTGATCTCTGTATCTTTTTCTTCCATGGCCTGGTGGGGAGCAAACGGGCATCGTATCGTTGGTGAAATAGCGGATGGCTATCTTTCCAGCAAAGCAAGAAAAGCCATCAAAGAGATATTGGGAAATGAATCGGTTGCTATGTCCAGTAACTGGGGTGATTTTATCAAATCAGATTCAACCTATGATTATTTATCTCCCTGGCACTATATCAATACAAAAGGCGGGCTGACAAAGGATGCTTTTCTTACAAGGTTGGCAACTGACACCGGCGTGAACCTGTATAACAAAACAAATTTTGTAATTAATGAGCTAAAGAATAAGCAGCTTGATAAAGAAAAGAAAATACTGTATCTCCGCCTGCTCATTCATTTTATCGGCGACCTGCACCAGCCCCTGCATGTTGGCGGCAGGGCGGAAGACCTGGGCGGCAACCGGGTAAAAGTGTTATGGTTCAATGAACCGACTAATCTCCATAGTGTATGGGATGATAAGTTGGTGGAACAGCAAAAGCTCAGCTATACCGAGTATGCCAAAGCTATCAATCATGCTACCAAACAGCAAAGGCAGGAATGGCAAAAGCAACCTATGCAGGAATGGTTCTATGAATCTTACCAGGTCGCACAGGGGATATATGCCGGGATCACCCAGCCTGAACAGAAACTTTGGTATGACTACAATTTCAAGCACCTTGACACAGTGAACCAGTGCCTGCTCAAAGGCGGGGTACGTCTTGCCGGCATATTGAATGAGATATTTGGATAAGCGCTGCAATTCCTTCGCAATGAGATGTAAACAGGTCTCGTAAATCTCCGTTTTTCTGCCTAGTTAAGCACATTTTTCTCACAACAGCTTGTGTATAAACCGCTGCTATGTGCAGGGGGCATAATATTGCATGTTAAACTAACTGACATAGCAAATCATTCAACTCTGAATCATGAATACCCTCTATTTTAAATGCCTCCTTTCGTGGGCCTGTACTCTTTTTATTTGTGCTATTGTATCTGCACAGGATAGCTTTACACCAAAATTTGAAAGTTCAACGGTTTATGCCGGTATAGAAGTGGGTTCAAAGGGAGTAAAAATGAGCTTGCTCGAAGTAGGGAAAGATGCAAAGACCACCGGGTCATTTAATATTTTAAAGGACACAACAGTCAATACGGATTTCATTTCTTTCACGCAGCCAACCTTCCAGGCTACATTAGAAGGGCTGAGCAATTTATATGCAGTGGCACTGACTAAGTATAACATTCCTTCCGGCAAGATATTTACGGTTGTCAGCAGCGGTGTAAAGATGCAGGCAGAAAAAGAAGAAAAAACAAAATGGATATACAACCTGGTCGATTCATTCCGATTAAAAATAAACGAACCCAAACGCCAGGTCGAAGTGGTGGATGTATTGCAGGAAGCCAGGTTATCACATCTTGGTATTGTTCCTTCAGCCAAACGGTTTGCAACATTCCTTATTGATATAGGGAGCGGCAATACAAAGGGCGGTTATTTTCCAATGGATGAAAACACCAGGGACTTCAAACTTTTCCAACTCAACTGGGGTACGAAGAGTACAGCAAATGCTACTGAAAAACGGCTGGATGAGTATGACAAGACATTAGCTAATTACAGTAAACAATTACAAAGGGTATTACTGGGCGCAGAAAATGGAGAGCTTATTTATGCCGTCAATTCCAGCGGCGCCTATAACCTGAACGACTATATTGCATTTAGCGGTGGTATTGCCTGGGCCACGGCCACTTTATTGCGACCGGAACAGGCAAAGAGTTCTGTGGTGACTGTTTCGTATGAGGACGTACAGCAATTCTGTGAGCAATTGTACAGCAATTATGCTTCACTCTCTGATGCGGCCATTACAGCCGGTATAAAGGATGAAAGCCTTGATAAAAATGCTATTGCCAAAGAAATAAAAAGGGTACATAGTGTTTTCGACCAGCGTTCGCTGATGGCCGGCGCCGGTTTATTGCTAAAGATCATGCGCCAGTTCAAATCGGTGTATGAGTCAAAGGGCTTCTTCCTGGTAAAGAACGGACAGGTGGGCTGGGTATCAGCCTATGTAGATCAGAGTGTAGAGAATGGCAACCTCGTATCAGGCTCTGCCCCGGTAAAACAATAGGAAAACCGAAATAAAAAGTAAATAAAAAAGCAGATGAATAACATCTGCTTTTTTATTGAAGTATGTTGAAGATAGCTTTTAGGCTCTTTGCGAAAATGTTCTCCCGTATCTTTTGCCACCACCAGGGCTTCTCCGTGTATTGCTATTATACGATGGAGATGATGATGACGGCGAAGCCTGTTGGCTAACTGCATGCATCAGTGGCACATCAAAAGGATGATCTTTTACAACAGGAATTGTTATCCCGATCAGTTTTTGAATATCCCTGAGCCATATCTTTTCTTCATAATCACAGAAAGAAATAGCAATACCGCTTGCCCCTGCCCTGCCAGTCCGGCCAATACGATGCACATAGGTCTCCGGTATATTGGGGAGATCATAGTTGACCACATGGGTCAGGTCATCAATATCAATACCACGTGCTGCAATATCCGTGGCTACCAGTATCCTTGTTTTTCTCGCTTTAAAATTTTGCAAGGCAGCCTGCCTTGCATTCTGCGATTTATTACCATGAATGGCTTCTGCACCGATGCCGGCTCTCTTCAGGTCTTTTGCTATCCTGTCAGCGCCATGTTTGGTACGGGTAAAGACCAATGCTGTTTGTATTGTTGCATCACGCAGCAAATGGATCAGCAGTGATTTTTTACTTATTTTTTCAACATAGTAAAGGGATTGTTGTATCAGGTCCACTGTTGTTGCCGGTGGGGTCACTTCTACCTTTACCGGGTTAGTTAATAAAATATTCGCCAGTTGCTGTATCTCAGGCGGCATAGTAGCAGAGAAAAACAATGTTTGTCTTTTCGCCGGCAGTTTTGCGATGATTCGTCGTACATCCTGCACAAAACCCATGTCCAGCATGCGGTCAGCTTCATCCAGGACAAAATATTTTATATCCTGTAATGAGATATGACGTTGCTGCATCAGGTCTAACAACCTTCCGGGTGTAGCAACCAAAATATCAACCCCGCGGCGCAAAGCGCTTACCTGGTTGTATTGCGAAACTCCGCCAAAGATGACGAGGTGTTTCAGGTCGAGGAATCGTCCATAAGCTTTAAAGCTTTCTTCGATCTGGATGGCCAGTTCCCTGGTCGGTGTTAATATCAACGCTTTGATAGGACGGCGGCCTGGTTGAGCTGCTTGTTGATGTTCCTGGTGCATCAGCTGCAGGATCGGGATAGCAAAAGCTGCTGTTTTACCGGTTCCGGTCTGGGCGCAACCAAGCAGATCTTTATGTTGTAAAATACCGGGAATTGCTTGTTCCTGGATGGGGGTAGGCGTTGTGTAGCCTTCATGACTCAAAGCCTTTAATATGGGCTCAATGAGCTGCAAATTGTTAAATGACACTTGTAGAAAAAATTTGATTAATAAATGTGGTAAGGCTATCAGCTAAATAAGAAGTGATACTTTACCCGCCTTACGTTAAGCCATCAGGGCAATTGAGTGAGGAACACAACAAGAACCAGAAGATCAAAACATATAAGACCTGCAAGATAACACATTTATTCCATATTGTTACCTTTTATTTACTGGTAAAGTATCGTGCAACTAAAAGAAGAAAGAAAGATCTCTTTACCCGCTACCGGCTTATTCCGGGTTGATACATTACTGTTAGCAGCTGATATCGTATTTCCTATAGCCGTGTTCCAATTGCCTTCCGGTAGAGAAAATGCGTTTTTATTAGTAGTGCCATTAAATATCACCAGTATCTTTTTCCAGCTGTCATTTACCGCTGCACCATTGATGGTATAAGCAATGACCCCGCCGGGAAGCTTATCTATAAATTTCAGGTTAGCGGCGATCTGTTCAGCCGTTCTCATCCGGAATGAAGGATGCTGTTTCCGTATCTGTACCAGTTTCTTTACATAGTCAAACACATCCTTGTTCTTTGACTTCAGAGCCCAGTCGATCGCATTGATGCTGTCGCCTGCATTGTAAGAATTTTCATTGCCTTTTTTGCTGCGCAAGAATTCGGTACCTGCATGCAAAAAGGAAATGCCCTGCGAGGTCAGTACGATGGATAAAGCCAGTTTATGCATCTCTTTCCGTTGTTCTGCAGGAATATCACTGGCTGAGATAGCCAGTTTATCCCATAATACATGGTTATCGTGGCATTCTGCATAGGTAACAGTTTTGTAAGGTTGATTGGCATAAGGAGCTTTTGAATAATTCACTTTCGAATAATCAACCTGTGGATGTTTGCAGGCAGCAACGATACCAAACTTTATACTTTCTTCCATGCCCGGTTTACCACTGGCAAAACCTTTATCGTTATGGTCAAAAACGCTTCCTTTGATACCATCCCGTATATCATCGCTGAAAACAGCGATCCTGTCAAGCCTGGCTGCATTGGCTTTTAAAGCCCTGGCTGAATCAGGCAACGGTGATGCACCTGCCGTCCAGCCTTCGCCATATAAAAGAATATCCGGTTTTATCTTATGCAATTCCCCCGAAATAAGATTCATGGTCGTAATATCATGTACGCCCATCAGGTCAAAACGAAAACCATCAATATGATATTCCTTCACCCAGTATTTTACCGATTCGAGCATAAATTTTCTCATCATGGCCCTTTCACTGGCTGTTTCATTATTACAGGCGGTAGCGTTGGAGAATTTACCATCTGCTGTTTGCCGGTAATAATAGCCGGGAACTAATTGGTTAAAGTAAGAATCCTCAGTAAGCATGGTATGATTATAGACCACATCCATCACTACCCTGAGACCATTCTCATGAAAAGTTTTGACCAGTTGTTTAAACTCTTTTATTCGAACAGCACCATTAGCAGGATCGGTTGAATAAGAGCCTTCAGGTGTATTGTAATTAAGCGGATCATAGCCCCAGTTATATTGAGGTTTATTCGGCATTGATTCGTCCACTGAATAGAAATCATAAGAAGGAAGCAGGTGAATATGCGTCACTCCCAGTTCTTTTAAATGATCCAGCCCGGTTGACAATCCTTCCTTGTTCTTTGTTCCTGTCTCTGTAAGACCTGCGAACTTTCCTTTCTCCTTTATACCTGAATTGGCAGCTATGCTTGCATCGCGGACATGCAATTCATAAATGACCGCATCGGTGGCCGCACCGAAAACAGGGCTTTTATCTTTTTCCCAACCCGGCGGATTAGTTTGCTTCAGATCAATGATCATCCCTTTTTTCCCGTTCACTCCTGTTGCTTTTACATAAGGATCAGGCACTGCATTCAGCCATTTATTATTTATATGAACACGAAATGCATAGAATTTCCCTTTTTGATTACCCGGCAACACAGCCGTCCATGTACCACCGGTGCTTTTTTTCATCTGGATGATCTGGGCAGCCGTATTATCTGTTCCGGTTTTATAGATCAGCAATTGGGCGTTGGTTGCTGGCGGCGACCAAATGCGGAAAGCAGACTGGCCGGCAGAATATACAAGGCCAAGATCTGTACCTGTATAAACAGGGTAAGCATTGTATTTCTTTGTTTGTGCACTTGCAGAAAGCAATGATATCGTGTAAACGGCAAGCATAAATGTTTTCTTCATTCAAAATGATTATAACTAAAGATAACCTGATTATAGTTGTATGTGCAAAGCCGGTGTGCAGAAATTTTATAAAAATTCTTTTCCCGGAATAATGATTACTGTAAATTGTTCTTTTATTTACAATTATAATCGATTGCTGATGGGAGAATTCCAGGTAAAGAAACAGCCGAAAAAGTATGATGCAGTAATAGTAGGATCAGGCGCAGGCGGTGGAATGGCCGCGTATATACTGGCCAATGCCGGGTTGGAAGTATGCTTGCTTGAAGCTGGCTTTATGTATGATCCGCAAAAGAACATTACTCAGTTAAAAAATCCATGGGATTCACCCCGCCGCGGTGCCAGCACCAAACTCAGGCCCTTTGGTGATTTTGATGCCTGTTACGGCGGCTGGAGTTTGGAGGGAGAACCTTATACAAAAGAAAAAGGGACCGAGTGGGATTGGTGGCGGGCAAGAATGCTGGGGGGCAGAACTAATCATTGGGGAAGAATATCACTCAGGTTCGGGCCCAAAGATTTTAAAAGAAAAAGTATTGATGGCCTTGGCGATGACTGGCCCATTGGCTATGATGATGTAAAGCCCTTTTATGACCGGGTGGATAAATTGATAGGAATTTTTGGTACCAATGAAGGTTTGGAAAATGATCCCGACGGTTTTTTTCTTCCACCGCCAAAGCCAAGACTACATGAACTGTTCATTAAAAATGCAGCGACACAGGCAGGGGTAAAAGTGATCCCTTCCCGTCTTTCCATTCTTACGACAAAATTGCCGGGCAATGATGATCGCCAGCCCTGCATCTTCTGCGCACAGTGCGGCCGGAACTGTAGTTATTATAAAGCAGATTTCTCTTCCACCAATGTATTGATCAAACCTGCTCTTAAAACGGGTAAGGTTACTATTGTTGCCAATGCGATGGCAAGAGAAGTATTAACGGATAAAGAGGGCCTGGCTACCGGTGTATCTTATATCAATAAAGATGATATGATGGAATACCAGGTATCCGGAAAAGTAGTGATCGTTGCTGCCAGCGCCTGCGAATCGGCAAGATTATTATTGAATTCAAAATCGCAACGGCATCCGAACGGGTTAGCCAATAACAGTAATGTGGTTGGTAAATATTTACATGATTCGACCGGGGCTGCTATGGGAGGTATATTACCGCAATTGTTCGACCGCAAAAGATATAATGAAGATGGCGTGGGTGGTATGCATGTGTATTCACCCTGGTGGCTGGATAATAAAAAGCTGGATTTCCCAAGAGGATATCATATCGAGTACTGGGGCGGCATGAGCCAGCCATCTTATGGCTTTAGCTGGGGAATAGAAAACCTGAATGGTAAATACGTTGTAAAGGGAAAACAAAAAGAAGCTGGGGGCTATGGCAAATCATTGAAAGAGGACTATCGTTTCTTTTATGGCTGCGGTGTAGGAATGGCGGGTCGTGGGGAAGCTATACCTATTGAGTCCAATTATTGTGAAATAGATCCGAATATGGTGGACAAGTTTGGCATTCCCGTTTTACGGTTTAACGTAAAATGGAGTGAGCATGAAATAAAACAAGCCAAACACATGAAGGACACTTTTAAAGAAGTGATGCATAATATGAGCGCTGTTATTACCTGGGGTGGTGATGATGGGCCGGAAAATAATTATGGATTGTCAAAACCCGGTGAAATCATTCACGAAGCGGGCACGGTAAGAATGGGCAATGACGCTAAAAGATCAGCGCTGAATAAATGGAGCCAGGCGCATGATTGCAAGAACCTGTTTTGTGTAGATGGAGGCCAGTTCGTATCACAGGCAGATAAGAATATTACGTGGACGATACTTGCTTTGTCGATGAGGGCAAGCGAGTATATTATTGATGAGATGAAAAAAGGGAATTTATAAGCCGTGAGCTTTTAGCTATGAGCTGCGGACATTTGGCTAACCATAAGCCATTAACAGTAGACCACAATCAAAACTATGGATAGACGCAAATCTTTAAAACTGATCGCAACAGGAGCTTTAGCCTCGGGTGTTGTCGCTGCAGGCTGCAATACAGAAGAAAAGAAAGTGGAAGAAACGGTCGCTGAACCAAAATTCAATCTAGACCGCAACCCGGATGAGATCGCACATGAAAAAGAGATCCTTGCAAAAGGAAAATTCTTTAACGATCATGAAATGGCGACCATTACTATTCTTGCAGATATAATTATTCCAAAAGATGAAGTAAGCGGCAGCGCTTCAGATGCAAAAGTGCCGGAGTTCATTGAGTTTATTGTAAAGGATATGCCGCAGCACCAGGTTCCTATGCGTGGCGGACTGCGCTGGCTTGATATGCAATGCCTCACACGATATGAAAAAACATTTAAAGATTGTTCATCACAGCAGCAAATCGAAGTGGTTGACATGATAGCTTATCCTGAAAAAGCGAAGAAAAATAAAGAGCTGTCACAGGGAGTCGCCTTCTTTTCATTAATGCGCAACCTGACTGCTACCGGTTTTTATACATCTGCGATCGGCGTAAAAGATATTGGCTATGCCGGCAATATCGCTAATAAATGGAACGGGGTGCCGGAAGATATATTGAAGCAATACAAGGTAACTTATACGGAGAAGGAATTGAAAGAATGTGTGAAGTTTGATAACAACTGATCCATCCTGCCGCCGGGCAAACAAAAAGGCCCCGGTGTTTCCAGGGCCTCATCATATTGCAATTGGTTTGGCGAATGTTCTATGCGTATTCTTCTTTAGTCGTCTTGCTGTAATCATCAATCAGTTTACGCTGCAATTCAAACGGTACTGCCTCGTAAGACTGGAAGTGCATTTTGAATTTAGCCCTTCCCTGTGTAATGGATCGCAATGAAGAAGAATAACCATCCATTTCTGCCAGCGGTACTTTGGCTATTATCTTCTGGAAATGGCCTTCACTGTCTATGCCTTCCACGAGGGCACGGCGGCTTTGCAGGTCGCCCATCACTGCCCCGGTCAGATCATCAGGACATAATACTTCCACATGATAGATCGGCTCGAGTATTTGCGGATCAGCCTGCTGAAATGCAGATCGAAATGCCTGCAGCCCTGCTATCTTAAATGATATGTCGTTGCTGTCAACCGGGTGCATCTTGCCGTCATACACACATACACGTATATCACGGGCATACGAACCGGTCAGCGGGCCATTATGCATTTTTTCCATTACCCCTTTCAGTATCGAAGGCAGGAACCTTGCGTCAATAGCGCCACCGACAATACAATTATAGAAAACCAGTTTACCACCCCAGTCAAGATCATGTATATCTCTTCCTCTTACGTTGAGGTCTTTGGGTTCAGGCATGCCATCATACCAGGGTTCGATCCGCATAAAGACTTCTCCAAATTGACCGGCCCCGCCACTTTGTTTTTTGTGACGGTAACTGGCATCCGCCATTTTGCGGATGGTTTCCCGGTAAGCAATTTTTGGTTTTACAAATTTTATTTCCAGTTTATGATTATGTTCTATTTTCCATTTAGCCACAGCCAGGTGCATATCGCCCTGGCAATGGATCAGTGTTTGCTTTAGTTCGGGTGATACTTCCACCAGCAAAGTGGGGTCTTCTTCCCTTAATTGGTGCAATGCCAGCGAAAGTTTTTCCTCCTCTCCTTTTTTCAGGGTTTCAATAGCCACTGTCATATTCGGCGGCGGAAATTCTATTTTGTTTAATTCATAATTCTTGCCACGGCTATGCAGTGTATTATTGACATGTGTGTTCTTCAGCTTCAGGGTAGCGCCGATATCACCGGCTACCAGTTCGTTTATATTGTTCCGTTTATTTCCTTCAACTAAAAAAAGCTGGCTGATCTTTTCTGTTACACCAGTTGTTTCATTTTCCAGTTCCATTCCTGTTTTTATAGTTCCTGAATAGACTTTGAAAAAAGACAATTCTCCTACGTGCGGCTCACTGATGGTCTTATAGATAAATAAGCAAGCAGGGCCATTGGCATCACAGGTCAATTTATCGCCGCTTTTTGTTGTCTGTGGCGGCATTTCGTTGGCGCTCGGGCAAACATTGTCAATAAAGCCCATCAGCCGGCCACTTCCCATATTTCTCTCTGCTGATAAACAAAATAGCGGGAACAGGTCATGATTGATCATGGCTTTTTTCAACCCCATTTTCATTTCATCTTCCATTAGTTCACCTTTATCAAAATATGTTTCCATCAGGCTTTCATCATTGCTGGCGATAGCCTCAATGAGTTCTTTGTGTAATTCGTCAGCCTTTTGTTTCTGGTCGTCAGGGATGGGCAGCTTTTCAGGTTTCCCGCCATTATCTTTAAACTTATACATGGTCATCCTTAATACATCAATGATCTCGTGGAAACCTGCACCTACCTGGTGGGGATATTGCACTACGACAACATTATTGCCAAAATGCGCTTTGGCTTCTTTTACTGTTTTATCAAAGTCCGCATTGTCATCATCCAGTTTGTTGACGGCAAATATCATCGGTGTCTTGAATTTCTCCGTGTAATTCCAAATGATATCTGTACCTACTTCTACCCCCATAAGGGCATTCAGCAGCATTACACCTGTATCGGCCACTCTTAAGGCAGAGATGACTTCACCGGCAAAATCATCGTACCCGGGAGTATCAATGATATTGATCTTGTAGCCGCGCCATTTGGTGTGAAGGAGCTTGCTAAAAATAGAATTACCACGTTCCTGTTCCAGTTCGTGGTAATCTCCTGTTGTGTTCCGGTCGGCTATCGAGCCTTTGCGGTTTATAAGGCCTGCTTCATATAGCATGCACTCCGCTAAGGTTGTCTTACCAGAGCCGGCATGGCCCAGCAAGACAATATTTTTTACGTGTGAGGTATCAAATTCTGGCATGACAAGAGATTTTAGTTGTTAGAAATAACACAATATGCTGACAGGTTCGCTGGTTGAAAAAGAATATCCCTTTCAGCCTGTTAGCTTATTAATTTGTCAATGGTAGTTAACTGTTCGTTCGCCGTAAGAAATCGCTAAACTCTTCCCTGAGTTCCTGCAGGGTATGTTCCTGGGTTTGAAATTGATTAAATAATGTTTCGTGTTCAGCTACTGTTTCTTCATGCAGCCCATTTTGTTCACGCATTTCATAACCGATCTTACGATCATGATTTTTGATCGCTTGTTTGAGGTCGTGAATGTTGATTAGCTGGATGTGAAACTGGTTGTGGAGATGTTCTACTTGCTGTAACTGATCTTTGGAGAGAGTGTGGCTGGCTGCGAGCTGAAGTTTTGTTTTGTCCTGGGTAAACTCTTCGCGGTATTGACGGAGAGTTTGCCGCCAGGCCTCACACTCTGCGATGAGCTGTGCGGTTTCTACCTGAACCATGGGATTAAAATTTAGGTGAAGCAATATTGTTTAATCTTTTCCCAAGGGTACTTCGTAATGGTATATGTAAATTATAACAGTTTTCCCGCATAAACCAGAATTTTCTTTGCACATGATTAAGTTCATAAAGGCAACTAGGGAGAGTTTCGGCAGGGTAATGGGTCATGGACTAAAATAAAATGGCCCGGTGATCTCCGGGTCATTATGGCTGAAAAATTTAATATATGATTATCTTCTCTTTACGATTGTTTTTTTAGCCTTTACATTGCCTCCCCTGCCTTTTACAGTAGTGGTTGTCAGGGTGGTTCCATGTCCACAGGGCCGGTTACAGCGTTTTTTTCTGTCACTAGGTATCCATAAAAGCCTATCTGCCCGATTAGTCGTTGCTATGCATTAGTGTGTAATTTTCAGGAGAAAGCAGCTATTAAGTATATTGCACCTCCCTAAAATGATTTCTCAAAATACCATACAGCAGATACTTGGCCGCATTGATATTATTGATGTAGTTGGCAGTTTTGTAAAGCTGAAAAAGCGGGGAACCAATTATCTGGGTCTCTGTCCTTTCCATAATGAAAAGACGCCTTCCTTTACCGTTTCGCCCAGCAAAGAGATATATAAATGTTTTGGGTGCGGAAGAAGCGGCAATACGATCAGCTTCATTATGGAGCATGAAAAATACAGCTATGCCGATGCACTGAAATGGTTAGCTGCCCGGTATAATATTGAGATAGAAGAAACTTTTCAGTCGGATGAACAAAGGCTGCAACGGCAATCGGCAGAAAGCCTTTATATCATTAATAGTTTTGCGCAGGAATTTTTCTCTAAAATATTGTTTGAAACAGAAGAAGGCCAGGATATCGGGTTAAGCTATCTCAAAGAAAGAGGATTCAGGGAAGATGTTATCCGGAAATTTCAACTGGGGTATTCTCCTGAACAACGGGATGCATTTACCAAAGAAGCAATTGCCAAACAGTATAGCCCTGAACTTTTATTAAAGACAGGCCTGGTTGTGAGCCGGAACGACCAATTAATGGATAATTACAGGGGTCGTATTATTTTCCCGGTGCATAACCATAGCGGAAAGGTATTGGGGTTTGGGGCAAGGGTTTTAAAAACAGCAGATAAGGCTCCTAAATACATCAATACACCGGAGAATGAGATATATCTCAAAAGCAAAATCCTTTATGGGTCTTACCTGGCAAGACAAGCCATCGATAAGTCGGATGAATGTTTACTTGTTGAAGGGTACACTGATGTTATTTCATTGCACCAGGCAGGCATAGAAAATGTGGTTGCATCAGGCGGTACCTCGTTAACGCCAGATCAACTAAGGCTGGTAAAAAAATACACCAATAATCTTACTATTATATATGATGGGGATGCGGCCGGTGTAAAAGCTGCTTTACGGGGATTGGATCTTGCATTGGAAGAAGGATTGAATGTAAAGCTGGTATTGATACCGGATAAAGAGGATCCTGACAGTTATGTAAATAAGGTGGGAGCCGCTGCTTTTATTCAGTTTGTTCAAAAGAATAAGAAAGACTTTATTCTTTTTCAACTGGAAGTGGCATTAAAAGATGCAGGTAATGATTCTACCCGCAAGGCAGAAGTGGTGAACCGGATGGCTGAAACTATTTCGAGGATCAATAAGGCGGAGGATTTTACGAAGCAACAGGATTACATTAAACAATGCTCGGAAATATTAAAGATCGATGAAAGCGGCTTACATGCATTGGTCAATAAATTCATTCGTGACCGGATAGTAACACAGGAAAGAAGATTACCATTTGAAGAGGCGAAACGAATAGAAGAAAATGCAAAGCAGGCCGAATCAGCGGGATATGATGAGACGACTTTCAATCTCTTGTTCAAAGATGAACTGCAGGAAAAAGAGATTGCCAGGATATTACTGGAGTATGGTGTAAAAAACTGGAACCAATCAAAATTAATCGCTGAGTATATTTTTGAGGAAATGGTTGACGAAAGCCTGATTGACAATACGGATGTTGCCAGGCTGATCAACTCATTCAAAGAGGCATTGCAGGCCGGCTCCCCGCCTGATAAGAATTTTTTCATTTATCACACGGATGCCCGCTTAAGCACTCTGGCTGTATCCCTGCTGAATTTTCCTTATGAAGAAAGCGAACACTGGCGGCGGGAGTTTAGCCAGGCTACCGGCTACCAGCAGCAACTATTCCAGCAGAGCTACGAGGATTTCATTAAAACAGTGGCGAAGGATAATGAAAATGACCTGATGAGATTCCTGAAAATGGATATAGACAGGACAAACGAGGAAGTGGAATCAGCAGTCAATTATTTAAAGCTGCGTAAGGTAAAACGTATGTTATTGGAAAACCAGGTGGACCTCGAAAAGCCACATACAGTTGAAGAATACGAAATGCTGCATCGTACGCATGAACACCTGAAGCTAATGGAAATAGAACTGACTAAAAAAATGGGAACAGTGATCATACATTAGATCCTTTTTTTTCGAACAGCATATCGCTGTAGGACAGGTCAACCAGGTCACCTGTTTCAATGCCGAATTCCTTCAGATAAAAATCACATTGCTCTTTCAATGCTGACTGCGTCAGATCGGCCAGTATATTGCCTGCCTCTATTTCAACAAAAGACCCGAGTCCGGGTACTTTGTCAATATGAAACTTGACATTATTAATATAATAGATCTCCCTTTTCTTTTTGACCACCACTTTTATACCGATTGATTTGGCAAGTACTTCTTTCAAACCTTTGGCATCTTCTATTTTCACCAGGTTAAAATGAGATGCTTTGGGTCCGGCCTGGTTTACTCTTTCATAGTAGATCAGGTCGTTCTCAATATTGCCTTCCCTGAGTTTTAGCCTGCCATTCGGTACAGTGAAATAAGTATCTGTCTGTTCGTCTGTCCCTTTGAATTCAGCATGATGAGATAATAAATAGTTACGGATGAACTGAGGGTCTTTACAGGCAGCTTTTATTTCGACATTCAAAAAAGACATTTCTTATTCATTTAATAAGCGAAGCTACAGTTTGGACATTAAAAAAGGTTTGCTGCTGAAGCAACAAACCTGAATACATTTTTCCAACAGTAACTGCTTAGTCTGCCAGTGCAGCAGTTTGTCTTTTCCGGGTTGCCGGTGGTGCATCTTCACCACGCAGGTTTTCACCTTTTACAAATCGCATAGCGCTCCATACATGGTCGAGTTCAACACGCTGAATGCTTTCATAGCCTTCGCATGTTAACCGGTTCCAGCTGCAGTCGCGGTTTAGATCTGTCGCGATCTTTGAGGTGATCTTAGGGTACGCCACCCAGAATTTTGACCCATCTTTAAGGGATGGCATAACGTCTCTCAGTATCCCGTTAAGTTGGTTCTCATTAACGGCAAAAACCAGCGCAAAATCAATTTTACGGGTCTTTAAGAGTGGCGTCATGTTCTTTGCAAAAGACAACTTACTGAACTGCTTTTCGATGGAAGATGGCAAACCTTGAATTAAGAGATTCTTCTCGTCTGCCAGTTCTAATTTTTCGAACACTGTTTGTGACATACTTTGAAAGAATTTTAGGGGTTCCAGCCAATTATTCCCGGTTCGCGGGGAGGTTGACAGAGTTCTCATTAGCAGGGAGTGCAAAGGTATGGGAAATTGCCTGTTTTTTAAAGGATTACAAAAGAAAAAACCCGTTTTGACACTTCTAAACGGGTTTTTCTTAATGAAAATCAACTTTTTACTTAGCTACCGGCTTATAATACTTCAAAGCTTCAGGCATCAGCTTCTGTAATTCTTCAATTCTTTTCCCTTCTGATGGGTGAGTGCTGAGAAATTCAGGTGGCTTTTGACCAGCACTAACCTGCTCCATCCTTTTCCAGAGATTGATCGCTTCTTCAGGATTGTAACCAGCCATCGCTGCGAAAATAAGTCCCCAGCGGTCAGCCTCCAGTTCATGACTTCTTGAAAAAGGGAGAGCCACCCCGACCTGGGATCCTAATCCATAAGCACCCAGAAATATGTTTTGTGTTTCCTGTGGTTTATTGGCAACTGCCACCGATAATGCTACGCCTCCCATTTGTTGCATCAATTCGGAACTCATTCTCTGGTTTCCATGCTGCAGAAGAGCATGGCAAACTTCGTGTCCCATTACAACAGCAAGGGCTGCCTCATTTTGTGTAACAGGAAGCAAACCTGTATAGACAACAATTTTGCCGCCCGGCATACACCATGCATTAACAGTTTTATCATCTACGAGGTTGTATTCCCATTTATAACCCGCCAGCTTATCTGACTTCTTTTTTTCGGCATAATAAGTTTCTACCACTTTGGTAATGCGCTGTCCTACCCGTTTTACCATTTCAGCATCTTTGTTAGTGGTTGCAGCTACCACTTTATGCCCGGAAAGGAATTTCTGGTATTCCTGTGTTGCCATTGTTTGCAATTCCGATTCGGAGACCAGTGTCAATTGGCTTTTATTAGTAAGGGGATTTTTTGAGCAGGCAATAACAAAGGCGACGATCGTAAAAACAGATAATAATGATCGGATCATTTTAGTGGGTTTAAGTATGGCACAAAAGACAATGATTGTACCAAACCAGGCACAATCATTTTATTTCATTTGATTGTTAAACAATTTTATAAAGTGGGTTATATGGAACCCGAAGACTGTTTTTTCCTTTGACGGCGGCGATCCCTGTGCTTCAGAATAGGCACTTTACTTTCTGCACCCTTTAATAAGCGTCCAATATTCTTCTGGTGAGTCAACACAACCATTAAGGCGACAGCTATCGCAAAAACCCGGTAAGCTTCGTTTTCAACATTAAAAATTACAAGAATAAAGACCGGGAAAGCTATGCTGGCAAGAATTGAACTTAGCGAAACAAATCTTGTCAGGTACAGAACCAATAAGAACACACCCGCACAACTTAAAGCTGTCCAGGGAGAAACGCCTACTACCAAACCAAATAGTGTAGCCACGCCTTTTCCACCCCTGAAATCGGCCCAGATAGGGAAAATATGACCTACCACAGCCGCCAGGCCTAACCCGATCTGGAAATTAAGGAATTGAGTTTCGTTATCCAGGTATTGAGGAAAAAGAAGGGCAAGGTTTACAGCTGCCATGCCTTTGAGCATGTCTGTTATCATAACCAGCGTTCCCCATTTGGGACCAAGTACACGGTAAGTATTTGTAGCTCCGGCATTGCCACTGCCGTATTCCCGGATATCTATACCAAAGAAATAACGGCTAACCCATACGGAGGTGGGAATGCTACCTATTAAATATGCCAGAACTATCATCAACAGTTCATTCATAGAAATTCGGTGGTTGAGTGGAGTAGCAAAAATACGAAAAAAAAGGGTCGGCAGGTAATATTAAATTAACAAAGAGGTCATCTTAACTTAACGTGAGAACTTTATACACAACCAGTTAGCTCTAACGGCTGTTTGTTTTAATTGTAAAGAGTACTCGCTGTTTCTGTGGAAAATATCATCCTTGTCTTCCGGCAAAAGGCCGCTCAGCAACAGGATGCCACCGGACAGCAATTCCTTTACCAGGGTCGGAAAGTTGTCCAGGATCACATTCTTGTTGATATTGGCGAGGATAATATCGAATGAGTTATCCACATCTGCTGTGGTTGCTTTTTTCAGATCGATCAGGGAACAGTTATTCCGGCTGATATTCTCCCGGGCATTTTCATTACTCCAGTCATCGTTGTCGATCGCTACTATCTTTTTTGCCCCGAGTTTTTCAGCAAGGATGGCGAGCACTCCTGTGCCGGTGCCAAAATCAAGAACTGTTTTATTCCTGAAGTCAATTAGCCTCATTTGCTGTATCATCATATAAGTAGTAGCATGATGGCCAGTTCCAAAACTCATTTTAGGCGTAATGATAATCTCATGCTCCACTCCTTTTATGGGTTCATGGAAGCCGGCACGAACAGCCACAAAATCATCAACGATTACCGGATCGAAGTTAGATTCCCATACCTGGTTCCAATTGGTTTCTTCAATGATCGTTTTGTTAAATATGACTTTCTGTTTGGAAGTGATCTTGTTCAATGCCGGCTCATCATAATCTATAAGGGGAATAAATGCTTTCAAACCGGTTTCAGTTTCTTCAAACCCTTCAAACCCCATCTCATTTAATTGAGCGATAAGTATGGATAATTGTTCTGTGGTGGTATGTTGAAATTCTATTTGTATATACTGGCTCATGTATAAAACCCTTTTAGGGAGGATAAACAAAAAACCCCGATTTGATCGGGGTTTGGTTATTTCTAATTATTTGATTCTTCCGTCCGCGGCCGTTGATCAGGCTTTGGGATCAATATTTTTCTTGATAATTTGAATTTACCGGTCTTGGGATCTGTTCCGATCAGTTTCACTTTGAATTTATCTCCTTCGTGAACAATACCTTCAAGAGTTTCCAGCCTCTTCCAGCTTATTTCACTGATATGCACCAATCCTTGTTTACCGGGTAAAAATTCAACGAAAGCACCAAACGGCATGATCGTTTTCACCACTGCATCATACACATCACCTACAACAGGCACAGCAACTATCCCTTTTATCCATGCTTCTGCTTTCTGTACGCCTTCTTTATTAGTGCCGAATACACTCACTTCTCCCCTGCCGTTTACTTCTTCAATGTTGATCGTAGTTCCGGTCTCACGTTGCATTTCCTGTATAACTTTACCACCTGGCCCGATAACAGCGCCGATGAATTCTTTTTCAACGAACAGTTTTATCATTCTTGGTGAATGCGGCTTCACATCTTCACGGGCCTGCGGAATGGTTTCATACATCGCATCGAGTATGTGCAAACGTCCGGTCCTTGCCTGTGCCAGTGCCTGGCGCATCACATCCATACTCAAACCGTCTACTTTTATATCCATCTGCACACCGCAAATGCCATCGCGGGTGCCGGTCACTTTAAAATCCATATCACCCAGGTGATCTTCATCACCAAGAATATCAGTCAGAATAGCGAATTGACCATCTTTACTGATCAACCCCATGGCAACTCCTGAAACGTGTTTGGGAATTCCCACGCCTGCATCCATCAGGGCTAATGAACCTGCACAAACAGTCGCCATAGAAGATGAACCGTTTGATTCAAGAATATCACTCACCACACGAACAGTATATGGGAAATCGCCTCCCGGCATCATTTGTTTCAATGAACGCATGGCCAGGTTGCCATGACCTACTTCCCGGCGGCCCGGACCTCTCATCATCTTTACTTCACCGGTTGAAAACGGTGGAAAATTATAATGTAAAATGAATTTAGAATAATCAGAAACTGCTGCGCTTTCGATCAGTAATGAATCTAAAGGGGTACCTAAAGTAACAGTGGTAATGGATTGGGTCTCTCCTCTTGTAAATAAAGCGGCACCATGTGGCGAAGGCAATATATCAATTTCCATATTTAACGGACGAACCTCATCCAGCTTACGGCCATCCAGCCTTACCTTATCATTCAGGATCATATCCCTGACCACGTAATACTGCAGATCGGCATAATAGGTTTTTGCCCACTTTTTAATATCATCAGCGAGGCTTTCACCTTCTGCAACCTTGTATTCAATTTTCAAATGTTCAAGCAATTCATCCTGTATCGCTGTAAACTTATCCGAACGTTCATGTTTGTTCAACGCCGCTTTTGATACATCATATACTTTTGTTTTAGCAAAAGCATTTACTTTTTCACGGAGCTCTTCGTTGTGCACAGGCTTTGCATATTCTCTTTTTCCTGTCACTCCTTTTAACACACGTAATTCATGCTGAGCTTTTACCTGTACTTTTATCGCTTCATGCGCAATTTCAATTGCTTTGATCAGGTCTTCTTCAGAGCACTCTTTTGCCTCGCCTTCCACCATCATAATATTCTTTTCGGTAGCAGCAATGATGAATTCAAGATCGGCATTAGCCAACTCACTCCGCAGGGGATTGACAATAAATTGTCCTTCCACCCGGGCCACTCTTACTTCAGAAATAACTTCCTGGATCGGAATATCAGAAACAGCCAATGCAGCCGAAGCAGCCAGGCAGGCTAATGAATCAGGCATTACTTCAGCATCGCTGGAAATCAGCGTAACTAATACCTGCACTTCGCATAAATAATCTTCCGGGAACAAAGGACGAAGTGCCCGGTCGATTAAACGTGAAGTAAGAATTTCATAGTCATTCAAACGGGCTTCTCTTTTGAAGAATGAACCCGGGATACGACCGGCAGAGGCAAATTTTTCCTGGTAATCTACTGATAACGGGAAAAAGCTTTGACCTTCTTTCGGCTCTTTATTCGCCACTACGGTAGCGAGTATCACGCAATTGCCCTGGCGAACAGTGACTGAACCATCGGCCTGGCGGGCCAAACGGCCTGTTTCTATGATGACTTCACGGCCATCGCTTATTGTAAATTTTGATTGTAATGGTTGTGTAAGCATACGATTTTTTCAAATTTGATGTTTGAAGCTTAGAGGTTAAACGTTCAAACTGTGAAGGATATTTATGAGCCCGGCTTCATTACTGCTATCATCTTTGTTGCGTCGCACTCTTCAGGGTTCTGTCCGCTATTCAACAAATTTTGAAAAATAAAAACCGGTATACTAAAAACTACTATTCCCAACATCCTTTAAAGAAGTTGGGAATATCATTTATTGAAAATTCAATCTCGCTTGTTTGAGTGAACTCCCGACATAAAAGACTCTCCCATACTCCCCTTCAGGGGTCGGGGGTGTCTTACTTTCTAAGTCCGAGTTTCTCGATCAACTGGCGATAACCGGTCAGGTTATGCTTTTGCATGTAGTTCAATAAACGTTTACGTTTACCAACCAGTTGCATCAGGCCGCGATGGGTAGAGAAATCTTTTTTGTTTTGCTGAAGGTGGTTGCTGATCTGGGCAATGCGCTCTGTTAATTGAGCGATCTGACCTTCAATAGAACCGGTATTGGTAGCTTTTCCACCAAATTCCTTAAAAATTGTTGCTGTTTTTTCTTTTGTTAAAGGCATCTTTGTTTTTTTTACTTCATCCGATTGATGAATTCTCTATAATTTATTTGTGGCGGCAAAGGTAAGGCAATGAAACCGAACGGCAAAAGCCTGTAAGCCCTAATTTTTGCTCCCAAAATAGCCTAAGCAGCCTGAGCCTCTTACATTTGCAGGCATGGACATATCCCAGGACACCAAAAATATTCTCGGCCTTCATCTTCCTACCGACCCACGCTGGGTGAACCTGGCGGGTAAGTCATTGGAAGAGATACTGACAGACCATGCTTATTGCGAACAAAAGGCTGCTACCACCTGTATCACCCTGATCCAGAAATACAGCGATAAGGAAAAACTTGTAGCTGAACTTTCGCCCATTGTGACAGAAGAATGGGGCCATTTTCGGCTCGTGCTGGCCGAACTCCACAAAAGGGACCTGAAACTGGGCAAACAGCGAAAGGACGAATATGTCAATAAGCTGCTGGAATTTCAGACGAAGGGAGGGCATTGGGAAACAAGATTTTTAGATCACCTTCTGACCATGGCTTTGATAGAAGCCCGAAGTTGCGAACGGTTCAAAAGACTTAGTGAAGGATTAGATGATGAATACCTCCGCAATTTTTACCGCCGCTTTATGGAAAGCGAAGCCGGTCATTATACGTTATTCATTGAACTGGCGGAAACTTATATTGACAAAGAAAGAGTAAGAAAACGCTGGAAAGAATGGTTGGAATATGAAGCGGGTGTAATAAAAGAGTTAGAGGTACGGGGTGACAGGATACATTAGAAAGTCAAAACTCAAAAGTAAAAACGACTCCCTGATTACTTTTTTGAGTCTTACAAACTTCTCACTCCATCCCCTATTGCCGAAGCAAATACTCCGGGCTCATAACCGATCTTATTTTTGTAGTAGGTAGTCAGTTGTTGGGAGAAATCATCAAACTTATTTTTCTTTACCAATGCAATGGCACAGCCTCCAAAACCGGCACCCGTCATTCTTGCGCCGATACAATCTTTATAGGTTTTGGCAAACTCAACAATCGTGTCAAGCTCTTTTCCGCTTACTTCATACAGCTCTTTAAGTGATCGGTGCGATGCATACATCAATTCTCCAAAACGGTTCAGATTGCCTGCTGACAAAACCTCTTTTGCTTCATTCACTCTTTCGTTCTCACTGACAACATGCAGGGCCCTTTTTTCCAGTATCACATCATTAACAAGGTGACGATTAGTCTCATAGACATCCAGGCTAATATCACACAGGTTTTCAACATCCAGTTTTGCCTTCAGCAATTTCAGGGCTTTGCCGCACTCTGTAAATCGTTCATTGTATTTTGAATCAGCCAGTGTCCTTTGTTTGTTGCTGTTGATAATCGCCAAAATGTATTCCCCCGTATTAAAAGGCAGGTACTCATAATCCAGCGTGTCACAATTAAGCAGGATGGCTTTATATTCTTTTCCCATAGCAACAGCAAACTGGTCCATGATCCCGCTGTTCACCCCGATAAATTCATTTTCAACCCTTTTACCAAGGAGTGCAATATCTGTATTGGATATTCCGATCCGGAAAATTGATTTTATCGCAAAAGCAGTCAGTACTTCAATAGAGGCGGATGAAGAAAGCCCGGCACCGATGGGAAGATTCCCGTAAAAAAGCATATCGAGGCCGGAAATATTGTGATCTTCCTTCAGTAATTCATTAATAACCCCAAGCGGGTAATTGAACCACTCCTTACCACTTTTGGAATATGAGGATTGTAAATGCAAGTCAGCCGTTTCAGGAAAGTTCAGGCAGCGAAAGCGAAATAGCTTGTCTTTGTTCTTTGTCACGGCAAGATAAGTCCCCAGTGAAATAGCACATGGCATTACTTTCCCGCCATTATAATCTATATGTTCACCGATCAGGTTGACACGACCCGGGCAAAAGAAAACATGTTCAGGTTCTTTATCAAATAGTTTGTGGAATTTGTCTTCAAGCTCTGCTTTCATCTTCTGCTCTCCGTTATATTTAAACCGAAAGATAACATCCAATTCATTACTGGCAAAACAACTCAGGTTTGAGAGAAGTAAGCCAATTCTTCTTCCAGGTCAAGGAATGGATATTTTCCCATTAAAGCTTTTACTTTTTCAAAATGGCTTACCAAGAACTGCTGGTGAGCCTTTGTTTCCGGCTGAAAAGCCCTATGGTTCCTGGCAATGGTGATCTTTCTTAACTCCTGCATCAGCAACTGCGAAGGTTCATCAATACAACTTTCTGAAAATTTTTCCAATACAAATTCAGTGGCCATATAATTGGGGTGTGCAAGATCTATATCATAAAAGCGGTAATCACGGAGCACATCAATGACCAGTTCATAAGCCGGGAAGTAATATAACCTGTCAAATTTATTAACCATGTGATGAACTGCTTCTATCAGCCTGGCCTTACTCCGGTTATTCTCTACCACTCCATCCCTGAGATGACGAACAGGGCTTACTGTAAAAATTATTTGCAAGCCGGGATTGAATTGAAGCAAACGATGATAACAATTGTCAAGCAGCGAAATGGTTTCATCTATTTCCATCAGGTGCTTATTGAACCATTGAGACGGGGCCCTGTGACAATTGGCCACTTCCCCAAACCCCTCCTTGCTTCTCTCTGCTCGCAATGACGTAGGGGCTTTCGAAGATCCTTCTGTTTTAGTAAGCCGATAAGAAAATGACGAACCGAGTGTAATGATTATACAGGTTGCTTCTTTTAGAAAATTGTGCGCCTTCCGCTGCGATTCATTGATTAGCCGCACTGCCTCTGTCAAATTTATATTGGAGAACCTGGAATGATGTTGCCAGCTATTCCAGACTTCGTTTAGTTGAAAAAGATCGGATTCGCAGTATTGTTTGTTCTCAATATAAGAGACCAGGCTTTTGCAAACACTGGCCGGATCAAAAAGAATTCCGTTCGGATTCTGCAATATGGAAAACTTAGCCGCTTCCAGTGCATTACCAATATGTTCAGTAAAACAGGAACCTATCAGCAATATTTTATCCCGGTAGCTGATGGACTGTTGAAGTTTCTTCAGATCAATATTCGCCATGAAGTCCATTGGATGTAAGTTGGCAAGTTTAAAAGTTGATTAGTTGAAACAGCGGTATCATTTTGATACTAAATAAAAATTGTGTCTGCCATCAACAAACTTTCAGTTAAGGCTTCCTTGTTTAATTGCGGTGATATCAGTTTTTCTTCAAAATAACTGATCATCCATTCTGTATTCATGTTGCCCACTAATTCATCATCGGCCATCGGGCATCCGCCGATACCGTTTAATGCCCCGTCAAAACGAAGGCAACCTGCTTTTACGGCTGCTTCCAGTTTTTCCCTCCAGTTCTCAGGCGTAGAATGAAGATGAACGCCGATCTCCGTACCCGGTAACGATTCGACCAGGTAATTGGTCACATCATATACTTGTTCGGGAGTAGCTACACCTACCGTATCTGCCAGTGAAATAATGCCAATATCCATTCCCACTATTTTATTCACCCATTCAAAAACTATTTCTTCATCATACGGATCGTCGTAAGGATTGCCAAACCCCATCGAAATATAAACGACCAGTTTTTTTCCTGTCTTGATGCAGAGATTTTGTATCTCCTCTACCCTGCCTAATGACTGTTCAATGGAGGAATTTGTGTTTCGTTGCTGAAAAGTTTCAGACACCGAAAAAGGAAAACCGAGATAAGTGATCTCGTCAAAAACAACGGCTTCTTCCCCTCCCCTGTAGTTAGCTACTATGGCCAGTAGTTTCGATTGACTGGTCTGCCATTTCAATTTTTTTATTACTTCGGCGGTATCGGCCATCTGCGGAATGGCTTTTGGGGAAACAAAGCTTCCGAAATCAATGGTGTCAAAACCTACCTGCAGCAATGAATTAATATAGGCTGCTTTTTTTTCAGCAGGAATAAATGATTTCCAGCCCTGCATAGCATCGCGGGGGCATTCGATGAGTTTGATACTCTTTATTTGATCGGGTAATTTTTCCTGAGTCATTACAAAGCAAATGTAGCAATCCCTACGATTATAACTTTACTGCCGATTTTATTCTTTCCCTGATGCGGTTAAAAAACTTTATCCGATCTCTTTCTCCTACTTCGCTTATTTGTGTTGATTTACGGATCAAATTGGTGAGATTATCATGCATATAATTATTGAACCGTTCATCACGGGTGCCAACAAAGTTAAAAACACTATGATTGAGAAATGTCACTTTCATGTTATCCAGTTCAGCTAAAACGGTATTATCCCCCAATTGAAATTCGTTATTAAAAAGACGATAGGGCGCTGCGTTAGATTTTGGACTTTCTCCAACCACATATTTTAAACCCAATTCAGCTTGTTTTTCCATATGGTCAATCAAAAGTAAAAAGCTGTTACAAGAAATAGCATAATCATCTTTTGTTAGAAAGATACCTGCAGTCCTGTAGAATTCAAGCTGTCTTAAACTAGTGTTGATACATTCAATATTCCATATTTCAGTAGACGGTATTTCATTGTAAGTCTCTACCATTTTCCTGGCAAGTGCCGGATAGCTTTCTCCAATTTGTTGCTGTATCGAGAATTTTATGTCTTTGAGTTCGCTCAGATGAAGAATTGATTTTTTCCATACGAAGGATTTAAAAGCCCAGAATTCTGGTAGCGCAAAATAATGCATGGCTGGAATATCTTTGGCCAGGTAATACATGTGCTTATTCTTAAAACTGTTCATAAATGTTAATTGCTGTAATGTATCCTGCATCCAATGCTGAAAGGGATGATCCGAGGCATTTGTAAGATGTCCGGTAAAAATGAATGAATTGCTTTGCAGATGCATGAGCTGATCCAGTGATATTTTATAATGTATGGCCAGCTTTTGCATTTCTTCCGGGGTGATAGGCTTATCACCGCGGATTCTCCTATAGGCGCTGTCGTTGCTGATATTTAAGATATCTGCTATAGCATCTACCATAGCAATATGAGCAGGCAGAAGTGATTTAATATGCTGAAATAATACGACCTGGATATTGCCTGTTTCCATATTGATCATTTTTGATCAAAAAATTATATGTATAATTTAATCTGGCTATAAGGTATAGTATTATTAATAAGTTGACGATTGATTTTAATTTTAAAGTTTTAATAGGCAACACATTCATTTTCTTTTTGTCTGAGAACGAAAGATCAGTATTCCATCATCTCTGCTACCTTTTTGCGCCGGTTAATGTTTTCACGCATTTGGTTGAAGAACCTGAATCGTTCTTTTTCCCCGGTAGAACTTATCTGCAGGGAACGCTGCATGGTATTCTGTATAGAGTGATAAATATGATCGCAGAACTCAGTGTTCCGGGTACTCATATAATTTATTACGCTGTGATTAATGAATGCGATCCTGAACAGGCCGGCATCCACGAGGATCGTGTTGTCGCCAATAAACACTTCATTATTATAAAGCGTATAACGGGCACCACCCCAGTTCTCATTCAGGAATAAAGGATATTTCTTACCGAATGTTGCCTGTTTTTCGACATGTGTGATCAGGTCGCTCATACAATCATAAATATGGATCAGGTCTTCTTTTTTCTCGAATGAACGGCTATCCCGGTAAAAATCTATTTGCTGCAGCGTGGTATCTATGCCCTGTATGTTCCATATCTCTGTAGAAGAAACCTGGCAATAGGTATCGGCAATTTTTTTCCCGATCGTTTTTAATGATTCCGGGATCTTTTCCACGGAAAATTTCTCGGGAGCAAGGGACGGGTAGCTAAGGATCGTTTTCATAAAAAAGAAGAACTTGAATGCCGCCAGTTCAGGCACCTGGAAATGATGGAAAAGCGGGACGTCTTTATTGAGAAAATAAAATTCTGCTTTCTCAAATGACTTGATCATTTCAATGTCAGCCAGCATTTTTTTCAGGTACAATTCAAAATGGAAATTGCTGGGATTTACCAGTTTGCCGGAAAAAATATAGCTGTCCGTATTCAGGTGAAAAATACTATCCAGCGACAAATTGAAATGCACGCAGAGTTTCTGCACTTCTTCGAAGGCAAGCGGCTTATCGCCCCGCATACGCCGGTAGGCGCTGTCATTACTGATATTAAGCAGGTTGGCGACCTCATCTACTATGGAAAGGTGATGAGGCAATACACTTTTGATATGATTAAAGAAAACTTGCTGAACGCCTGACGATTCCATGGTGGTTATTTTAGTAAAAATTGCAAACCCGGCTACGAGGTTTAGTGAAAACCAATTTCGATTATAAAAAGTAACTCATTTTTTGCAAAAACCAACCCCTTCCCATTTAAAATATACCCGGTTAGTGGTACTTCTTACGAAAAGTCATCCCTGGTGAGCAGAAACCAATTAGGGTTCGCCTTATGCGTGGGATAGTTTTGAGCTACAATCATTCAATCACCAAAACAAAAGAAACATGAAAAAGCTACTATCCCCCATCGCCTTCTTGCTGGCCTCTGTTGCATTATATGCCCAGGCAGACTCTATACAGACAGAAAAAAAATCAAAATCCTACATAGTAACCGTTTCAACCAATGACGGCAGAACAATAAAAGGACTGCTCGGTTCCCCAAATGACAGCCAGCTTGTCCTTATTAGATCACTGAAAGCGGCCCAGGTTCCGTCATCTGTTAACAACCAGATGCAAATTCCTGCTGAGAACATCCAATCATTTACAGTAAAGCGTAAGAACGCCGGGCTGAGAGGTGCATTGATCGGTTTTGGGATCGGCGCCGTGACAGGTATTGTTGCAGGGCTTGTCAGCGGAGATGATGAACTGGTTCCGTACCCCGATCCTGCTAATGACATTTTTGGGCTTGGAACATTTTCGGCGGGCATGTCAAACATGTTTGCCATGACTGCCGGACAAAAAGCAGTTGCATACGGTGCAGGTCTTGGATGTAGTGGTGCAATAATCGGGGCAATTATAGGCGCCGTGGCTAAAAAGAAATTTACAATCGGTGGTAAAAAGGAAATATTCCGTGACCTGCAGGCTGAATTGATGACGAAGCTGGTTCAAAAATAATTTTTGATTAGAATCTTTAAACAAAAGAAACATGAAAAAGCTACTATTCCCTTTTGTCTTCTTACTGGCCGCTGTAACATCCTATGCCCAGGCAGATACAATACAACCTCCCAAAAAATCTTATGTAGTAAAAGTAACAACTACTAATAGCAGAATAATAAAAGGGATGCTCAGTTCTGCCAATGACAGCCAGTTGGTATTGATCAACTCAATTAAGGCTGTCCATGTGCCTGTATCTGCAAACAACATGCTTCAGGTCCCTGCAGAGAATATCCAATCATTTACTATGAAACGTAAGAACAGTGGGCTGAGAGGAGCTTTGATCGGTTTTGGGATAGGCGCCTTTACAGGTATTGTTGCGGGATTCGTCAGCGGAGATGATGACCCCGACACATGGTTTGCCATGACTGCAGGAGAGAAAGCGGTTGGCGGTGGCATATTGCTTGGCGGTACCGGTGCAATCATCGGGGCTATTATTGGCGGTGTAGCTAAAAAGACATTTATAATCGGGGGAAAGAAAGAAAAATTCCGGGACCTGCAGGCTGAGCTGATGATGAAACTGGTTAAAAAATAGGCTTCAGCCATACTTATAAACAGGACAAGCCGAAAACCTGCGAAAGAGTAGGCATTCATCTATAAACTTACTGATATGAAAAAGTATATGATCTTACAGACACCAGGTATTTTATTTACAGCAGTTTGCCTGTCATTGGTTTCCTGTTACCCGGTGGGTACGGTAGTTGATCCGTATTATGTAGCTCCCGAACGACAGGATCAAAACACCTACTATGTACCGGCGGCACCACATTCTCCTTTACTTACTGAAAAAGGGGACATAAACTTTAATATACTGCGTTCATCAGGCTCAAAGTTTAACGGGGCAGAACTACAGTTGGCTTATATGCCCGGGAAACATGTAGGGATCGGAATGAGTTATTCAGGAGGTGGTCATAAGGAAGGTGAGCCACAGGCCATGAACTATAGCCGTTTTGAGCTAATGTCAGGATATGTGAAAAAGCTACGCAACGGCTGGCATTTTGAATCTTATGGAGGATTAGGGACCGGAGGCATCAACAACACGCATTACACAGGTAAGTCTCATATAAAGCTGAATCATTTTTTTCTGCAACCGGCTATAGTAGTAAGTAATGATAAACAAACAGTACAGTTTGGAATAGCTTCAAGATTTACCGGGGTTCATTTCAATGTAAACGAAATAGCATTTGATTACGACCGGGAGGTTATCAGTTTCGACCGCATAAATACATTAGTTGATAACCCTTTTCATGTCATGTGGGAACCCTCGCTGATATTTCGTGCCGGCTGGAAAAATTTTCTTTTCACTATCCAGTATAGTCATTCAAGCGACTTGTCCGGCCCGGCCGTGTACGGATCAACAGATAATTTTTCTTTTGGTGTATCTGTCAGGGGTAATACAAAGAAAAAATAAGTAAGGGGATTAACTGGCCTTCAACTGCATTGTAGTAATGTCATGAAAGAAAGCGATCCATTAACAGTGTTCAAAATAAAGTATATGAGATCCCGGATCATCTTTTCAATCCTTTTTGCCAGCCTGGTATTGTTTACGCTTGCCGGCAAATGCCAGGCACCGGGCATTTATCCTCCATTTACCAAATGGTACCAGGATCCCCTCGGTGCAAAACCATTGGAGCTATCATCCGCCTTTGGTTTTTTATGGGCCTCTGCAGGTGTAGTGGCTTGTCTCATTTTCACAAAAGATAACCCCGCAAGGCAAAAAAGAACCTCCGCTTACCAGGAGTCTGGTTTAGAGTTTGGCTATAAGGCGCCTTATACCCGTGTCATACATAATGAAATTGGATTGATGTACGATGTCAGAAAATGGATGTCACTAGGCATGGGCTGGAATGCTATTCATTTTTCTGATAAAACGAACGACACATGGTCTTTTGGTTTTCGTCCTTTTGTCCGCTGGTATCCTTACAAAAGTAAAAAAGCTGCTATATTCTTTGAGTATGGCGCCGGTGTATCCTGTAGTCTTGACCAGTTCCCGCTGACGGGCACCGGCTGGAAAGCTGATACAGCCCGGACAGGTACTCGTTTCAATTTTACATCCAAATATGGGATAGGAACTGAAATAAATCTTGATGACCGTTTTTCATTGCATGGAGGTATCCGTCATTTCCATTTATCCAATGGAAATATTGAAGGGATAAAAAGAAACCCTTCTCATGACAGCAATGGCTTTTTCATCGGGATGATCTATAAACTAAAAAGTAAACGGCCTGTTGGAAAAATTGAGAAATAAAAATGATAAAGAGCATAATTTTTTTATAGAACCGCTGAACTAACAGATATATTCCCCATCACTTCCTTCAAGTCATCTCCATGGCTGCCTGAACAGTTAAACTTCTAAAATTTTCTAAAGCGAATTTTTCTATCAGTGCTTTAAATCAAATAATAATTCGCCCTGGTGATGGCCTGATTTAATATTGAGTGTCGTCCAAAAACTCTTAAGGTGAGTGACAATTTAGCTGTTCATATTAACAAAGTTCAGGCAGCACTACTATACTTTATGCAGGCCAATTTTCACAGCATATAATGCCAATGCAACTCTTGTTTTAACGCCTAATTTCTGAAATAATGAATCCCGGTAAGTTTCAACAGTTCGAGAGCCACAAAACATTTTTTCTCCAATTTCTTTATAAGTAAGCTCCGTGCAGGTATATTTAAGAAACTCTGTTTCCCTGTCAGTCAGTTTGATCCCTATTTCCTGCACATTACTTTCCTCATTGGCCAGTGCATGCAACACTCTGCTGGTGGCCCAGTCAGGATAATAAAAGCCTTTTGCAGATATGGACGTCAGGGCTTTTTCCAATTCAACAGGATGAACATTCTTGTTCAGATATCCTATTGCCCCGGCTTTGATCATTTTAATAAGTGACTCATCATCTCCCTGCATAGTGAGCGCCATTACTTTTACGGCAGGGTGATGTTGCCTGAGCCATGAAGCTGTTTCAAAACCATCCATACCCGGCATGGAAATATCCAGTAAAACAATATCAGGTATATTTTTCTGAATTTTAAACCTCTCAACGAGGTGACTGCCATTTTCCACTTCAAATAAAACTTCGTATCCGTCAAATTGATCGATGATTGACGTAATAGCTTTTGCGATCAGCAGGTGATCATCCACTATGACAATGGTCCGCAACATAGATTCAGGCATTAGTTTTCGTGAATGGTACCACTATATCCAAAGAGGTGCCTTCACGAAATTTGCTTGTAAAATTATACGTCCCGTTTAGCATTTGTATTCTTCTCCGGATATTATTCAGGCCATTGCCGTTGTGCCCCGCAGTTTCTGTATCAAAGCCCCTTCCATTATCACTTAAAATCAATTGAATCTTATTTCCTGATGCTATTGCCCGGATGGTAATGGTGCTGCAGCCGGAATGTTTAACACTGTTTTGAATGAACTCCTGTATTATCCTGATCAGCGATATTTTGGTTGATATGTTTAATTCGGGGAGAGTATTTACGTCCAGCTTTGCTTCACAAATGCCCAGCGCTTTTACCTGTTCGCATTCCATCATTATCAGTTCGGCTAAACCGGCATACTGAATTTTGCTGTCGGTAAGGTTACTGGACAGCTGCCGGAGTTCCAGGAGCGAATCATTGATGATCTTGCTGATACCGGCCAGTTTTTGTGTTGTTTCCGGACTCTTGCTTTCAAATTCCATTCGTTGTGCATAAATAGATGCCAGTGTAAGTTTTTGTGCTACGCTGTCATGAATCTCCTCGCCTATATGCTGCATTGTTTGCTGCTGACTTTCGAACTGGGCATTCAATAGGTCAAACTGGTGCTGCTTTTCAATAGTCGATTTTTCTTTTTCGTGCAACTGTTTTCGTTTTCTGTATTGAAATACAAAATAAAGAATGCCACTGATGAAAATCAACAGCAGTACATTGATCAAAATCAGGAATATGGTCATTTCAGTTTTCCCCATACAAATGCACAAGCAAAAAACAAATACATAACGCAATCAAATGCAATCTGTACCATCCAATATATATTGAACACTTTTGGATGGTCATTAACAAGGGTATTCCACAGTCCGTAGAAAGGGAAGCTGCCTAAGAAAAATACAAGTAATCCTGTGCAGACCCAAAACATCATATCTTCTTTAAATTGCAGGATGCTATCACTTTTAAATAACCTAACAAAGTAGAAAATGATCAACAACAATAATAGCACACAACCCAGCATATATGAAAAAGAGGAAAAAGCAAATTCCTGAAACCTCAGATACGCCATATCAATAATGTAAGCAATAGTATACAAGACACCTGAGTATAACGGCCAATACTGATAAGCTGAGTCCTTGAAATACATAAAAAAAATCCAAAATAAGAACAAGTATTCAAGTGGGATTACAAACCATGTATATATCCATTGATTGGGAACTTGACGAATTATCAACAAATACTCTCCCGTGAATTCAGCTATTACGATCAGACCAAGGTAAACAACAAACCATTTCCAATAACTGCTTTTAATCTTTCTAAAGCAAATCATTCCTGAAAGAAATGCAATCAGCTCACATAGATTCAGGAATAGTCGAAAAATATCATATTTTGTCATATCAATTAACTTGCTTTAATTTTTTCAAAAATTACTGGTCTGATGAAGGGAAAGTGCCCTCACCTGCCGGAGGAGGTGCCATCCCGCCATGATTTTGGATTGATTCATCAATTACTTTGTAAACATTTGTATTGGGGCCATTATATTTATACTGACTTTTATCATAAGCCAATATCGCAGGTGTGATTTTTCTTTTCTCTCTTATCAGCAAATAATATGGTGTGGGATGACTAGGATCGTCAACGTGATTATAATTGAAATCTACCATTGCATTCTTAAGAGTATCGTAATAGGTCGGCACCATAAAAATTGTATGCCTGTTGGCCACATTTTCCTTTTTTAATGACATTAATGATTGACACTTGGCCATATCTTCAGATGAAGGGTACTTAGCATAATAAATTCTGATGCCTAATCCCAGGTTACATTTATCATTACGTGTTGCCCTTTCGATATTATCAATGAAACTCTGTAATGTTGCAAGACTAAACCAAATTGACCTGGTATCTTCGGACCCCTTGAAAAAGCCACTCTTAGCTCCAATTCTTGATTTCGATATATCATTGCGATAACTTTCTGACATTACTTTAGCAATACTGTCATCAAGTAGCCCGCTATCTAAACTTTCCCGTTTTAAAAAGTATACACCTGGCAATATCAACTTGGCCTGCATGGTTTTTTCTGCTTTAGTCGAAGCAGTAACTGGATCACTTGTACTGCCATCATCTGCTTGTTGAGATTTTATGTCGTTTGAATTACAAGCTTGAAAAATAATAATCCCGAACAAAAAAATGTTGATTACAATTAGAATCTTTTTCATAACACTAATTTTAGATTTTGAAAGAGGATAACTTGGTAAAAGTATTATGAAAGTTATCAAATCTTATCCGTTAATTAACGGAAATGTTACTCCGTTTTAAATCACGGAAATTCAGTTATTCACTCATTGCCTCTGGCGGACTACTTACTCATCTTTGTACAGACAATTAGCGCCGCTCAAACAATAATCAACAGGGATTGCCGAAAACATGGAACAGGGCGGGCCTTTAACAATTAAACACTTATGTTATGAAAAAGAAACGCATCATTTTAGCATTATTGGGCATAGTACTACTATGCCAGGCCCGCAGCCAGAATACAAAAGTATTTACGGCGGATGGGATTCTTCAAACAGTAAACGAAAGTATCCCGGTCTATCGCATAGAATTAAGGCTGGTTACGGCAGGAGGCGGATGGGATGGAACCGACAACGAAGTATACGTTCAGTTAAATAGCAATGATAATAACTATTTTCTTGATTACGGCCGTGATGACTTTGGACGAAACGCCGATCAACGTTTTGATATTATCAGTGAGAGTATTCGTACAATCAAGGATATTCATTTTATCAGGTTTGGAGTAAAAAAAGACGATCAATGGGGTTTTATTAGAGTGGAATTATATTTGAATAACTCACCTCAGCCGGTATTTAGCAAAACATATAATCCAAAAGTGGTGATCAATAAATACCGGGGACAAAATGACAAGTTTACAATTTCATCCGCCGATTTACGGTCAAATGCAAGCTGGCTCAGCATCAATCAAAACCGGGGATTAACGGCACTCCCTGTGCCAGTAAAATTTGCTGCAATAAAATCGATGGTTGAAAGTATGATCGGAAATCAAATACATCATAGTGGAAACAGCCATTTACAATGGGGAAGCACCGATGATATTAACACTGTCTGGGGAGATTGGGTAGAGGGCAAGCATGTAAACAGTGCGACGATTCACTTTGATCTTGATCTTGAGTATGCTTTTTCAAACAGTCCTGATGCAGAAATTGATGTGGATTTTGACCTTGTATTTAGTTGTGAGAATGGGAATATAATCATTAAAACAGCAAATGTAAAAATCTCCTGTAAATACCTTGGCGTCGACGTTGATAATGTCATAAATTTTCTCAATAGTGTTATTACTTTTTTTGGAATTGATCCCATAAAAGCAGTCGCAGAGAGATATCAAAACAATTTTACCCGAATGTTCACCATTGAGGCGGGTGCAAATAAATGCCATAGCATAATTGTAGGT
This sequence comes from Chitinophagaceae bacterium, assembly GCA_036520835.1. Lineage (GTDB taxonomy): Bacteria > Bacteroidota > Bacteroidia > Chitinophagales > Chitinophagaceae > VBAT01. The sequence goes on from DATDIX010000337.1 coordinate 34,586, forward strand.
GCAGGTGGTGATGTTGTGGTTTTTTAATTTATAACAGGGATTGCCGAAAACCTGGGAAAGAGTAGGCAAAGAAATTAAATTTTTTAAAAATGAACACTAAACAGACTAATTATACTCTTTACAAAGAGGGTATATTGGAAAAAAGGACATTTCTGGAATTACATGGGATTTCTGTTGAGAATTTTACAAGTAAAGACGACCTACGGAAAAAGCCATTCTGGCCATTTATACATTGCATTTGCGTACAGGATACTCCAGAAAACCCATGCCCGTGCAACGAAGACTTCATAATTTGGATTCCAACAAAAGACATTCTGGATATTAAAAAAAGCGGTAAAAAGAATCAAGAAGACAAAAACATATATGTGGTTCGTCTTAATGTAAATGCAGAAGTTCAAGTTGAGTTTACTTTGCCCATAAGTGTAAAAAAATTATTTGACACAAAAAGTAGCGGAAAATGCGGTTGTGAAAGTGGAAGTCAGCAGTCTCAAAAGCGAATGGAGGGATTTTCAAGATTTTGTAAAAACTTAAACCCAAATCCATTGGATATAGGATGGTATACAATGTGTGACTGTATTGCTGAAACTGACAACAGTATTTTTAAATGTATTGCAGATTATATAAATGACAGGAAAGGCATTTAATTACGGTATCATTGTTCCTGTAACGGATCGCTTCATACTCCCTCTGGCCAAAGATGCAATCCACCATTCAAAATCCCCTTGCATGGGGATTTTGAATGTAGTAGCAATACCATTCCCGCTTCTACATATGATGCTCACATCACAACTTTGACTGATTAAAGAATTGTTAAGTTCCGTTGCCAGGTTTAGGGAAATCTGCAAACCTCACAGGATATTATTTGCAAAAAATCCCACTGTATTAAAACTTCCGGGTATTTGTTGCTAAAACCAATTGAACCGGAAATATATTACTACTACTTAATGGCATTTATTGACAAAAACTGCGGCTGTATTGTGTAAACCAATTAGGAATGGGCTCCCTGCGGTTTTAGGTTTACAACAGAAATCAATTCAAACTCAATTTTATGGAAAAGACAAGTTGCATACAGATCACGATCCTCCTCCTCGTCATCCTGGCCGAAGGTTATTTTAGTGTGCGCAATCACCTGCATGAGTATAAAATAAAAGATACACTGGCTAATGTCAGTATAGCCGTAGCAAACTGGGTGATCAATATTTTCCTGAGAGGGTTTGCATTCCTGGCGTTAACAGGAATCCGGGAATTCTCACTATTTGATTTTGGTCATTCAATCACTGCCTGGATAGTACTGTTTCTTTTGAGCGATCTCGCCCATTACGGGTTTCATTATCTTGAACATAAATCAAGATTCTTCTGGGCTGCCCATTCCATCCATCACTCTTCCAGTTCATTCAATTTTTCAACTGCGATCAGAACGGCCCATACCAATACGCTTTACCGGTTTATTTATGAGATCCCATTATGCCTGGCAGGTTTCGATCCTTACATGGTAATACTTATTCATGGAATTATGCTCCAGGTTGGTTTTTTCCAGCATACTGAGTTTATTAAGAAATTGGGCTGGCTCGAATACATCCTGAATACGCCTTCCCATCACCGGGTGCACCATGCAAGCGATGAAAAATACCTGGATAAGAATTTCGGCGGCGTACTCATAATCTGGGACAAACTTTTCGGGACATTTCAACCGGAAGAAGAAAAACCAACTTATGGACTTACCAGGCCAATTAAAACATACAACCCGGTTAAGATCATCACTTATGAATGGATTGCAATTGCCAAAGATGTTCTCAAAGCAAGATCGTGGAAAGAAAGGGTGGGCTATTTATTCAATAAGCCCGGCTGGAGCCCTGTTTCCAAAAAGAGATCAATTGTTGCTGTACAGGCTAAAACAAAGAAAACGGTTTGTAAAAAATGTGCACAATGTTCTCAAAAATGTATAGCCCGTTTGGAAATTATTAAGACAAAAATGAATTCAATTGTTCAGTCTTCCGCTCAAACAGATATTGTGCTTATTCCTGCCACCGTTGCCTCATCACCTCATATAATATCATCCCCGTAGCTACCGACACATTCAGACTTTCAAAATCCCCTGTCATGGGGATTTTGATTTTTTCGTCACATATCTTTAGTAAAGCAGGATAGATGCCTTTTTCTTCACTGCCCATCACAATGGCGCAGGGCTCACTGAGATTAGCATCATAAATGTTCTTATCCCCCTTCATTTCGCTGGCAAAAACTTTAATACCGTTCATATGCAGCTCATCTACCGCTTTCATTAAACTATTGACCCGGCAAACCGCTATCTTTTCCAAAGCGCCGGCAGAGGTCAGGATCGCATCTTCATTCAACGCCCCTACCCCTTTATCCGGGATAATGATGGCATGAACGCCGCAGCAAAAAGCCGTTCTCGCAATTCCACCTATATTTCTTATATCAGTGATACCATCCAGGATAAGAAATAAAGGGGTCTCCCCTTTTTCTACAACAAATGAGATCATTTCCTGCAGATCATGGTACTGCACTTTGGCGATCATGGCCACACAGCCTTCATGATCTTTTATATTAAAGCCATCCAGCTTTGCTACAGGAACATAGTTGATGGGAATATTATGCTGTGTCGCCAGTCCTTTTATTTCATTAATATCCTGGCCCTGTGCTTTTGTGTCCAGGTAGATCCTGTCAAGTTGTTTACCTGAACCGATAGCTTCGATCACTGCATTACGGCCGATGACCAGCGAACTTTTCCTGGGTCGATGTTGTTGCCTGAAATTTTTCACCTGTCAAATGTATTATAAACTAAAAACCCTGCAAGCTTTTTCAAACCGGCAGGGTCCTCAAAAGCCCTCTCCTTTGGAGAGGGCTGGGTGAGGTTATTTTAAACCGAAAGCTTTTTTCACTTTCGACACATAATCCAGTTTTTCCCAGGTAAACAATTCTACTTTCTTATTTACTGTTTTTCCATCAGGGGAAGTAAATGTCTTTTCCACTACCTCGGACTTGCGGCCCATGTGTCCATAAGCGGCTGTTTCGCTATAGATAGGATTACGCAATTTCAAACGCTGTTCAATAAAATAAGGACGCATATCAAAAACGCCTTCCACAATCTTACTGATCTGTCCGTCTGTTAAATCCACCTTTGCCGTGCCATAGGTATTTACATTGATACTGGTAGGTTTTGCTACACCGATAGCATAAGAAACTTGTACCAATACCTCGCTGCAAAGCCCGGCAGCCACTAAATTTTTTGCAATATGCCTGGTAGCATAAGCAGCGCTGCGGTCCACCTTGCTCGGGTCTTTACCACTGAAAGCGCCACCGCCGTGTGCACCTTTGCCGCCATAGGTATCAACGATGATCTTACGGCCTGTTAAACCGGTATCACCATGCGGGCCACCAATAACGAACTTGCCCGTTGGGTTAATATGGTACTTGATATTGTCGTTGAAAAGCCTGGCGTATTTTTTATATTTCGTTTTGATCCTTGGTATCAGGATAGTGATCACATCATTTTTGATCTTGGCCAGCATTTTGGCTTCCACATCAAAATCATCATGCTGCGTGGAAATAACGATCGCATCAATGCGGATAGGCTGGTTGTTATCATCGTACTCAAGGGTTACCTGGCTTTTTGCGTCCGGGCGCAGGTAAGGCATTTTTGAATTCTTTTCGCGGCGGATAGCTGCCAGTTCGATCAATAAATTATGGGCCAGGTCAAGGGCCAATGGCATATAATGCTCTGTTTCATTGGTAGCATAGCCAAACATCATTCCCTGGTCGCCGGCTCCCTGCTCTTCTTTTTTCTTGCGGTCAACTCCCTGGTTGATATCAGCCGATTGTTCATGGATAGCGGAAAACACACCGCATGAACTGGCTTCAAACATATACTCACTTTTCGTATAGCCGATCTTGCGGATAACGCCACGGGCTATTTCCTGCACATCGAGATAGGCTTTTGATTTCACTTCACCAGCCAGCACTACCTGCCCGGTGGTCACCAGGGTTTCGCAGGCTACTTTGGATTGTGCGTCAAATGCAAGGAAGTTGTCAATAAGTGCATCAGATATCTGGTCGGCTACTTTATCCGGGTGGCCCTCAGAAACACTTTCAGAAGTAAAGAGGTAAGGCATAAATGAACTTTAAATTTTAAAACTTGGATTAGTATATAAATTAAATCGGGTGCAAATATAACACCCGATCCAGTTATTTATGAAAAAGCTTATTCACTTATAGTTTGGAATAAACGATACGCAGCCTCATCCGCTGAGGGTTGGGATCAAGCGGGCCGGTGTTGCCGGCTAATCTTACCCTGCCTTTTGCGATGGTCGGGTTAATAAATACCCTTTGTAGTGAGGGCTGCGCACCTGGGAACGGCCTGTAATAGCCAATTGCATAATACGGTGAAAACAAACGGAGATCATAAACGGGTTCCGTATCATTTACAACATGCTGTACGTATCGCGTCAGGTTGAATTTCCATGTCTTCACTACATTCCCGGCGCCATCCAGTGCATTTACCGGGGCTACGCCAAAACTGCCCAGGTTTAAGTTACCGCTTCCGTCAAATAGCAGGTCATAGGGAATTATCATATTATATCCGGAAAGTAATGGGTTATAGGCATCCAGGTACATAAACGCAGGCGGTGAAAACATAGCATCGCTGGGATCGTAAGCCTGTTCTGCTATCAACTCAGCCCGGTGAACGACACGATTAGTCAGGTTGCCTAATGCAGGTATTTTTATGGTCGCAAAGGAACCTGGAGTATTTTGAATGTACACAAAAGGATCAGGTGTTGTGCCTCCCTGTGCCATTTGTATTGGATAACCGCTGTAGTCCCTGCCAATATAATTGTGCGAGGCGGAACCTGATAAAAAGAATGTGGAAAAGGGTTTAAACCTGAAATAGTCAACTGTAGTATCATAATTACCCGGCCCGCCTTTGTCATAACGATAATAAATGGCCAGCTTGGTATTGGCGCCCTGTAGGTTAAAGCCCATGATCGCATTGCCGGCTACTGATTTAACGGCAAATCCTTTGAATTTACTTCTGAAGGCAGAATCGGAAGAGTAAGCGTCGTTAGCCCCGGCAGTATCATAATTGAGCAGTCGTTGTCCAAATGCGTCACTCAGGCGGATACGCAACTGCCTGCTTGTAGTATCCTGATAAGCTTTTACAGAATCTTTCAAAGAAGCGGGTATAATGGTTCTTGATCCAAGCAGGTTTGTATAAGTAATGTCAGTGTTTCTCCTTACAAAATAAGATGTATCAACCCTGAAATCGGCTGATTGATCTACTTCATAAACATTTAAGGTCTGGGCAGCAATGCTATCCCCGTATGTTTCCACGTAATCTAGTACCAATACAACAGAATCAATATGCAGGCTATCCGGTTTGTTGGCAAAAGTGTATTTGTATAAAACCGGTTTCAGTTCAAGAAACATTTGCGCATCTGTTTTCCCGAAAAAAATATCATTATCTATAAATCCCAGGAAATGTTCATCAGTGTAGCTGCTGGTAAGGGAATCTTCTTTTAACGGATCAGCGCCACTCAGCGTAAAAAGATCATTATATGCTTCAACGGTGATCGAAGTATCGAATGTATGGATATTGTCAATAGGGGGAATAAGATCACCACCCAGTTCAATGGCCTGGTTGATCTTTTTACAGGAACTAAATATGATGACAAGGCCGGTTATGAATGATCCAAGCGTTAGTGCCAGTTGTCTTTTCTTCACAAGTTGGGAATTTCGATTATAATGATTGTTTTTTCTCTCTCCTTTTACAGAGCGGGAAAGGGTAAGGTTACTTGGCTGCAAGATCGTTATACAGTTGTAAATAGTCTGTTAAATCAGATTCAGAATTATACTGTAATGTTTTCTTACCTCTTACTTTCGAAAATTCATCCACCAGTTTTTTCTCGACCTTCTCAGCTCCGAAAGTAATGGCGTCTGCATAGGTGGCGCCACCGCGGAACATAGCCGTATTATTGGCTTCCTTGAATGCTTCGAGATCTTTATCTTTCAGGGATTGGTGGATCAGCGCTTTGCTGATAAAATCACTGCCCAGTTTTTCTTTGAACGTATTCTGGCCGATCGTATAAACGATCTTACTGTGAGAGAAAACAGGCTCTTTTTTATAAACTGTTTTCAGGTAAGCAGGAATAAGTCCGGTCATCCAGCCACTGCAATGGATGATATCAGGAGGCCATCCGAATTTTTTTACTGTTTCCAGCGCTCCCTTACAAAAGAAAATTGTCCGGAGGCTGTTATCATCATACCATTTTTCATGCTCGTCATGGAAAATATACTTCCTTTTGAACAGGTCTTCATTTTCCAGGAAATAAACCTGCAGTCTTGCGCTGGGCAGGGAAGCTACTTTTATCTGGAGGGGCATGTCGTCATTATCCACAGATACATTGATGCCTGATAGCCGGACCACTTCATGCAGGCGATGACGGCGTTCATTGATACTGCCAAACCTCGGCATGATGCAACGAACCTCGAACCCGTTGTCATTTGCCTTGATGGCCAGTTTATTTACGATCTCTGAAAATTCCGTCAGCTCCAGGTAGGGCGACATTTCGTTGGCAATAAATAAGATTCTTTTTTTTGCTGACATGCTGTCCCGTTTATATTCCTTTTTTAAAAAGAGGCTGCGAAGGTACTATTTTATACTGATTTATACGTGAATAGCTAAGTTTGCAGCTATTCAAAGAGCAAATCACCCCGGTTTTATGATACTATTTAAGAAAGTGGCCGACCTGGCCAGGCATTTATCCTTAAAAAGAAAAAAAGGGGAAAGGATCGGGTTTGTGCCAACAATGGGTGCCCTTCACCAGGGGCATCTCTCTCTTATAGAAAGCAGTAGAAAAGACAATTCAATAACTGTCTGCAGCATATTTGTCAACCCGGCCCAGTTTAATGATCCCGGGGATTTTGAGAAATACCCTGTGACCATTGAGAAAGATATTGAGCTACTGGAATCCGCCGGTTGTAACATCCTGTTTCTCCCCACTGTTTCAGAAATATATCCGGCAACGGGTTCCGGCAACGAACGCTATGATCTTGGTTACCTGGAAACAATACTGGAAGGTAAATACCGCCCCGGGCATTTCCAGGGTGTTTGTAAAGTAATGAACCGGCTGCTTGATATTGTAAAACCGGATAACCTCTATCTCGGGCAAAAGGATTACCAGCAATGCATGGTGATCACAAGATTGACAGAGCTGACCGGTCAGAAAGATTTTATCCGGATAAATATCTGCCCTACCCTTCGTGATGCTGATGGCCTGGCCATGAGCAGTCGTAATGTGCGATTAAGCAAAGAAGAAAGAGAAAAAGCTCCGGCCATTTATCAAACACTGTCCTTCATAAAAAACAACCTGCAGCAAGGGAGTTTGCTGGGATTGAAAACAACAGCAACATCCATGCTTGTGGCAAAGGGTTTCAAACCCGATTATATAGAAATTGCTGATGCAAGTACCCTTGAGCTAACAGATCAATGGAACGGGAAACAGGAATTGGTAGCATTAGCAGCCGCTTTTTTGAACGAGGTCAGGTTGATCGATAATTTAATTATTAGTCCGAAAGACGGGAAGATTGGAAGACATTAAAAAGCTATATATATAGGCAATACTATATTCTAAATTACCTTTTAGCAAATGATACTTCCCGACTTTCAGACTTTCGGTCTTCCGGACTAATTTTGCAAAATATGCAGATAGAAATTTTAAAATCAAAGATCCACCGCATTGTTATTACAGAAGCCAATCTTAATTATGTCGGCAGTATTACTATTGATGAAGACCTGATGGATGCTGCCAACCTGGTAGAAAATGAAAAAGTACAGGTGGTCAATGTTAA
>DATDIX010000338.1:0-2774 GCA_036520835.1 Chitinophagaceae bacterium
ATTTCTACCAGGTATTACTGAGCCGGTACAATATAGATCCAGCACTTGCCCTTCTTATTGATGACAACCTGAGAAATATCAAAGGGGCAAAAGTTTTGAGTATTAATGGCATTCATTTCAATAATGCAGAGCAATTGAAAAGGGAACTAAATGAAATATATGGTATATTGATTTAGGCAGCAGTACGTTATTTGATGCCACAGTTCTGAAAGTACAAGTGTGCGAGTAGGCAAGGGCATTTCAGCCCAAGCCTCTCACAGAACCGTGCTTGAAAGTCTCCCTTCACACGGCTCTTCTCATTCAATAGTTGAAGAATCTCCTACTCTATTGAACTAAACTTACTCATCCCATTTTACAATGGTTGGTGTTCTTAGTGCAAACGAATGAGCTGACCCCTTCGCTCCATTTCCATTACAGAAACTTCTTCGCTACTACGATTCAGTCCGCCACTCCACTACGCTTCGGCTTCCTAAGGAATACCTTGAATTACATCTATGATGTAAGGCTTTTCGCACATCGTAGTGGTAGCTTCCCACGTTCCATATAAAAGCCTGTGTAAAATTCCTGCCGCCTCAATGCCGGTTGGTCTGTAACCAGTATGCGGTTTGTCCGTTACAGTCTCTCCTATCAATGTCGCAAGTCAATAGTTTCACCAACATCTATGTTGTTTCGACACTTCATCGGACGGTTTACTTTCATTCAGCTCTTTTACACTTACCTGACACCTTTAGGATGCCTTTTCCTTCATCGCTCAATACCATCCCGCTTTTACAGGACAGCACCATGAAGTGGTTTACATACTCCTCCCGCAAGGCGTATGTGAAGGGCCTGCCTTCATCTCTTATGCAGCATTGAAAAAGATTCTCACCCTTTCATTCGTGGCACACTGCGACGCAACAAAAGCTAAATAGGGGCTGCTGTTAAACCTTACAACCTATGCTGGCACTAAGTTTTGATTAACTTGCATTAACTAAAGTGCAAGGAAAAATGGCAAAAGCTCAAAAAAGCCGTGCATCAAAAATCCCATATGTTAGTCCAAATCAAATGGAATTGGTGGGATTTGAATCACCGTTTACAAAACACCTGGACTCCGGCAACCGTTGGGTCAAATTAGCGAAACAGATCCCCTGGGATAAGATTGCAAATATTTATCAAAGGCAGTTAAACAATTCAATTACCGGAGCCGGCGGAATCAATCCAAGAGTAGCGATTGGCGCAATATTCATTAAACATATGTGCGACCTAAGTGACCGGGAAGCTGTTCAGCAGATACAGGAGAATGTTTACATGCAATATTTTATTGGCTATTCAAGTTTTAGCTACGAACCGGTTTTCGATCCATCCTTATTTGTTGATTTACGTAAACGCTTTGGAGCAGATCAGATCAATGAGATTAATGAAACAATAATGGGATTGGTTACTGAAGAAATGAAGGATGAAAAACAAATCGCTCAACAAAGTAATGACACCGGCAGGGATGATTCAGATTATTTAAAAGAAACTAAAGGCGCAACGGAGCAACAAACCACAATTGACCCGCCAGCCAATAAAGGAGACCTGATAGTTGATGCAACAGCATGCCCTCAGGATATAAGTTACCCTACAGATTTGAATTTGTTAAATGATGCCAGGGAGAAGTCAGAAAAGCTGATAGACATTTTATATGCTAAAATAAAGTCAGCAGATGAAGAAAAAATAAAGCCACGGACATATCGCGAAATAGCAAGGAAAGAATATTTAAAAGTTGCCCAAAAGAAGCATAAAACAAATAAGGAAATCCGCAATGCCCTGCGCAAACAACTTAGTTATCTGAACCGGAATATAAAATACATACATCAATTATTAAAATGCTTTGACACAATACCGCTGAACAAAAAGCAGTATAAATATTTGCTGGTAATACAAACATTGCATGAACAGCAAAAGTTTATGTATGACAACAGGACACATTCAGTAGAACATCGTATTGTAAGCATACATCAACCGCATGTAAGGCCGATAGTAAGAGGAAAAACGAATGCTTATGTGGAATTCGGATCCAAGATACAAATGAGCATAATGAATGGGATTGCTTTTTTGGAAGATTTATCCTGGGATGCATTCAATGAAGGCACCAGGTTAATAAGCACAGTAGAAAACTATAAAAGGAGATTTGGATACTATCCCAACAAAGTATTTGCTGATAAAATTTACTGTAACAGAGATAACAGAACCAAATTAAAAGGGCTCAATATCACCCTTGTCGCCAAACCATTGGGGCGTCCTTCGCTGGCAGTGGACAATCACATAAGGCCAGGGGAACGCAATCCGGTTGAGGGGAAGTTTGGCCAGGCTAAAACTGCATATGGAATGAACAGAATAAAAGCCAGGCTTTCAGATACAAGTGAATCGTGGATCGCCTCAATCGTATTGGTGCTTAACCTGATTAAATTAATCGGGAGGGCATCCCTTTGCCTGATAAACAAACTACTGAGAAAATATCTGGCTATCGAAAACCATATATGGATTAACTTAAAATACCATTCCCAAAAAATAGGATGGGTTTTGGCGACTTAAACAGCAGCCCCTAATTACGAACTACAGGCTTACGGTTTATAACAGGTGGGGACAGATTGTATTTCAAACAACAGATCATGCAAAAGGATGGAATGGAAAAGTGAATGGTTCCGGAACAGGTCCCCAGGCTTTTGCATGGATCTGCACCTATCAATTCCAGGGAGAAGCGGTTAAGACCGCTAAAGGAACTGTAACCTTGATACGATAACTATTGCATT
>DATDIX010000339.1:0-18855 GCA_036520835.1 Chitinophagaceae bacterium
TTTTATGGATGAAATGTCTTTTATTATCGGCTCTTTAAAAGCGATCAATAAAAGAATACTCACTTCGGCAACGGAAGCAGTAGAGATACCAGCCTTCATTGGTATGGACGACCCGGTAAAACTTGATTTTTTAAACGATAAAGAAGGAGAGACCGGGCTTACCATTAAAACGCTGTTGAGCGATGGAAAGGATAAATTAGAAACTCTTTTCCGGCTAATCTGCATGCTCGGCAACCGCTCCACCATTATATTTTGCAATCACCGGGAATCGGTAGAACGAACCAGCAACTGGCTGAAAGAAAAAGATATTGTCAACGTATTTTACCATGGAGCACTGGAACAACCCGAGAGAGAGGCGGCCTTGTGTAAATTCCGAAATGGAACGGCCAATGTACTGGTAACAACCGACCTGGCATCAAGAGGGCTTGATATCGCCAATATCCGTTACATCATCCATTATCATTTGCCGGGCAGCGAGGATATTTTTACCCACCGCAATGGAAGAACAGCCCGTATGGATGCCAGTGGCACCGCCATCCTTATTTTATCCCCCGAAGAAAGTTTGCCGGACTATATTGACGCAGGAGCAGAAAAGATAGAACTGCCCGCAACTATCACCCTGCCGGAAAAACCAAACTGGTCAACCTTGTTCATTGCCGCAGGTAAAAAAGATAAGGTGAATAAAATTGATATCGTTGGATTTCTTTCCAACAGGGGCCAGTTGAAAAAAGAAGATATCGGGCTGATCGAAGTAAAAGATTTCTTTTCTTTTGTAGCCATAAAAAAATCAAAGGTCAGTCATACGCTGCAACTGATCAAAGACCAGAAAATAAAGAATAAGAAAGTAAAGATAGCGGTAGCAAAATAATGTTCCCTGGCTATAAAATAGGAATCAATGCAATTATCCCTGTACTAAAACTGCCATTACTTCTTTCTCAGTAAAAAAACCAATTGACTTAAGGTGTTTCTCCAGGTTATATTCTTTCAATACTGATTCCACTTCCTTCACAGCTCCCGGATCAACAGCGATCAGCAGGCCGCCACTTGTTTGCGGGTCAGCCAGCATACATTTCACTATTTCGTCCTTCTCTCCAAAGGTTTGGCTGATAGAAATTTTATGCCCGTAACTATCCCAGTTACGGAGTGTACCACCCGGCACAGATTGCTGGCTGATATAATCTTCCAGATCATCATTGATAAATGGGATAGCTTTCATATCCGGAATAACAGCAGTCAGATCACTCCCTTCAGCCATTTCGGTAAGGTGGCCCAGTAACCCAAAACCGGTTACATCGGTCATGGCAGTTACTCCTTTCATTTTCCCAAGCGCTTCTCCCACTTTATTCAACTGCATCATTTGCTGAGCTGCTATTCCTGAGTGTTCGGGTTTCAGCAACCCTTTTTTTTCAGCCGTGGTTAAGATACCAACGCCCAAAGGTTTGGTGAGAAATAAAATATTACCCGCTTTCGCAGTATTATTCTGCTTTATGTTTTTAATATCAACGAGGCCATTTACTGCCAGGCCAAAAATTGGTTCAGGCGAATCAATACTATGCCCGCCTGCTAATGGGATACCTGCTTCGGCACAAATACTTTTCCCTCCTTCAATTACCATCCTTGCTACAGAGGGTGAAAGTTTATTCACCGGCCATCCTAAAATAGCGATCGCCAGCAGTGGTTTTCCACCCATGGCATATACATCACTGATGGCATTGGCCGCGGCTATTCTTCCAAATTCGAACGGATCATCCACTACCGGCATAAAAAAATCAGTAGTGGAGATAATGGCAGTTCCGTTTCCCATGTCATATACTGCTGCATCGTCTTTACTATGATTACCTACCAATAAGTTTTTGTTGTCCGGCATGATAAAGCTGCCGGATAAAATTTCTTCCAGGATCTTTGGCGCTATCTTACATCCGCAGCCTGCACCATGAGAGTACTGTGTGAGTTTTATTTCCTGTTCTGTTTTTATCATTTTGGAATTTTGTATTGGGAAATTTGTTTAATGCACTGAAAGATTGGGAACAGGGTAATCTCCCAGTTTCCCAATTGCACTTTTCGAAATAACTATCTTATCTGCATTTACTATGGCATTTACCGTAGCACAATCCAGTTTGGTCAGCAGCGATTGTAACTGCTCCCGGTTATTCAGCGCTTTGTTGTACTGCTTATCATAGTAGGTCAGTAAAATACGGAAGCATGATTCCACATCTCCTGCTTCCAGCATTTGCAGGGCAGTTTTGGTTTCCAGCGGGCCCAGTCTTTTTTGGATCCGCACAATTGCTTTGGCCATTTTTTCTTTATCCAGTTCACCGTATTCCTGCACGATATGTTTCAATCTTTCTTCAAAAGGAACAGACAGGAAAAGAATGGATGACTGTCGCATCGTATTCCATAATGTATGCGGAAGATTGATATGACCGATCCTCTGGCTTTCATCTTCCAGCCAAATGGGTGCAGCAGGGTTGTCTTTGACCATGGCCCTTAACTCATGGCTCAATACGTTTTCAAACATTTCCTGTGTCGGTTGACCTGGCATACCGATATCACCAAAAGCGGAGCCCTTATGACTGGCCAGTTTTTCCAGGTTAATCACGGCAGCACCTTTCTTCTCCAGTTCATCCAATACATAGGTTTTACCTGAGCCTGTATAACCCCCGAGTATATTAAAGGAGAAAGGGAATGTAAAAGCTTCAATTACCCAATTACGGTAGCTTTTATACCCGCCTGCCAGTGTGTATACTTTAAATCCATACATATCCAGTAACCAGGCAACGCCTGCGCTGCGCATGCCTCCACGCCAGCAATGGACAAGGACCTGTCGCGGGCCGTTACCCGCCAACGATTCAACATACTCAATCATCTGCCGCATCTTAGGGCCGAAATAATCAAGGCCAATTTTAATAGCTGCTTCGCGGCTTTCTTGTTTATAGGTGGTACCGACTACCTTTCGTTCTTCATCTGTGAACAGCGGAAGATTGTAAGCCCCCGGTATATGTGCATGGTTATATTCTCCCGGGGAACGGACATCGAGTACCGGGAATTTTTTTCCTAAATCAAGGAAACGATCAATTAGTATTTTTTCTATTGGCAAGCTGCGAAGTTAGCAGTAAGAATTAATATTATGAAGGCTGCATGGCCCTCCCGGCCCCGGGCCGAAAGAACAATCCAATGACCCGGCGGGCTGGGAATCTTTGTTCGGTTTGTTTGATATTTTTTAAGTAAATTGTATGCATCCCGCGAAAGAAACTGACCTCCATATCCCTTTTACATCTTCGTAACTTCAATACCCGCAAAGAATACCCGTAACTCCCGTATTTCTTTTTCAACCGGCTAAAAAATCTGATCCTCGAACACAACCTGTAACCGAAGAATACCGGCCCTCCTTTTTTTGTCTTGTACTATGATAAGGATCTTATTTCATTTAAATAAATGAGTAAAAAATGAAACGTTGTTTATTTATCCTGCTGGTTACGACCACCGCTTTTTTCAAACTTATTGCCCAGCCAGTCAATTTTACCGGCCAGGAACTGCTAAACCGGCCCACCAATTCATCGGTCGCCATTAATGTCGTTGCTGACCAGGCAATAGATGTTTACTTCGAGTATGGCACTCAATCGGGTGTCTATACCAACCAGACAGGTACGGTTTCGTTTGTTGCCAATGATCCTGTCAAAGTAGGGATGACAGGGCTGCAAAGCAATACAAAATATTATTACCGGATGGTATATCGCAGAACCGGCACAACCACATGGGTACAAAGGCCAGAACATTTTTTTCAAACCCAACGGTCTCCAGGAAGCACTTTCAAATTTGATATCTCATCTGATTCACATGTCAACATACTGCTGGGCAATGCTACGACCTGGCAACGAACATTGACCAATATTGATGCTGACGATCCTGATTTTCTTATTGACTGTGGCGATACATTTAACATGGATAATATCACTTCTGAATCGGGTGCCCGTAACTCGTATATTTTTCAACGCAGCGCAACCACTTTCGGACTTGTCAGCCATTCCGTTCCTGTATTTCTTGCTGTAGGAAATCATGAACAACAGGAGGCCTGGCACCTTGATGATAACGGCGATCCTGTAAACAGCCTCCCCGTCTGGGGTACAAATGCACAAAAAAGATATTTCCCTAACCCGGTTCCTGATGGTTTTTACTCAGGAAACAACCAGGGATATTATGCACTCAACGGAGATCAGTTGCCCGAAGATTATTTTGCCTGGACATGGGGTAATGCACTCTTTGTGGTGATCGCTCCCTATTGGCACACCACTGAAAAACCATTTATCGGAAATACGGGTGGGGGAGAACCGGGAACTTCGGATGGAGACAGGTGGCATTGGACCCTTGGGGATGCACAGTATAACTGGTTAAAACAGACGCTGGAAAATAGTACTGCTCAATACAAATTTCTCTTTATGCATCATATGACAGGGGGCACCAGCGACTATATACGTGGCGGGGCTTATGGTGCGCCTTATTGCGAGTGGGGCGGGTATAATGAAGACGGAACAACTTATGCATTCAACACCAGGCGGCCGGGATGGTCTGCGCCAATTCACCAGGTACTGGCAGCTAATCATGTTTCCGCTGTTTTCCATGGACATGACCACCAGTATGCATATGAGAAACTTGACGGTGTTGTTTACCAATCCTTACCTGCTGCAGGCTTCTCAGGAAATGGATTCAATATTTATAGTGAGAATGATCCGCTAACAATAAGGGCCCTGCAAAGCGGGGGTCATCTTCGTGTTACCGTTGCACCCAGCGGAACAACCGTTGATTATGTCAGTTCTAATACAGCCACTAACGGACAAGTGATGCACTCTTACACAATTCTACCGACACAGAACGGGCCTTTACCAGTACAATGGGAATCATTTACGGTGCAAACAGAGAATAATAAGAAAGTATTATTAAACTGGAAAACGGCATCTGAATTCATGAATAAACAATTCATTGTTCAAAGAGCAGCAAGCACTGCAGGAAATTTTAAAAGTATTGCGGCTGTGGCTGCCACCAATGATCCGCAGGGAGCCAGTTACAGTTTTATGGATGAGCCCGGGCTGAGCGGCACCTGGTTCTACCGGCTTATACAGGAAGATACAGATGGCAAACAGCTTTATTCTGAAACAAGATCAATTGCGATCAAAGGAAATAAGCATTGGCAAATCACAGATAATGGAACAAGCTGGCTTGTCCGCAGCAACCAGTATATCAGTTATCGCCTAACGGATATATCGGGCCGTCTTATTGAAAAAGGCAATTTCAGCGGGACAAAAACTATTGCAAAACCTGTAAGCGGTACGGTTTATTTACTGACAACTGAATGTAACGGGGAAATAACAACTCAGAAACTGGCGAGGTGATCATCTGCAATCATTTCGATGGAAGCTTTCCCGGATCATTTAAGTAAGTAGCCACAACTTCTTCCATGTCCACCTCCAGCAGGTTGGCCAGGGTCAATAACCACATCAGTACATCGCCCAGTTCTTCTTTTGCATTCTCTTTGTCCCCGCTGGCAATAGCAGCCGAAAGTTCGCCAACTTCTTCATGAAACCATAAAGCGGTATGATAGATGCCCCGGGCATTATCGGTTTTAAAATACCTGTCCCGTACAATTTTTTGGAGTGCTGAGATTTCCACGGTTAGAATTTAGAATGATGAGTTATGAATTATGAATTGGTATTTCGGAAGGTTGAAGATACCGATAGGTTTAATAGTTTAGAATCAGGAAGTATGAATTACCTCCGAAATTCGAATATGTATAGTTTTTTCGAGTAAAGAACCTCAAACTTCAAATCTCAAACTCTTTCCCGGCTTCCACTGTACAATTCATATTCCAGCAAGCGGCAATCAATAGTGCTGGTATAAAATTCTATACGCCGTTTGGCTTTCAATCCTATTTTTTTAGCGAGGTCGAGGTTGCCGGTAAATACATAACCGTAATAGCCGCCGCATTTCTGTTTCATAAAATCACCGATACGGCTATAGGTGAGCTCTAATTCCTTTACTTCACCGAGGCGTTCACCATATTCAGGGTTCACATAAAAGATACCCGGAACATTGGGTGGGATTTCGGTAGCTGCAAAATCGCAAACAGCAAAATCAATAAGATTGGCTACGCCTGCTGCTATCGCATTCTTCTTTGCATTTTCAATGGCCCTTGCACTATAATCAGTAGCAATAATGCGAAGCCCGGGTACATCAACGATCTGTTTTTCCAGCAAAGCATCTTCCTCCAAATAAATTTTTTCATCATAACCCTGCAGGTGCATGAACGCATAATTGGTGCGGAATAAACCGGGACGCCGGTTGGTAGCGATCATGGCTGCTTCAACAGCGATTGTACCCGAACCGCACATAGGATTTACAAATGGCGACCGCCTGTCCCAGCGGGTAGCATAGACAGTGGCCGCAGCCAATGCTTCCAGCATCGGAGCCTGGCCGGGTATTTTCCGGTAACCATGCCTGCCCAGCGAATCGCCGGAAGTATCAATAAATATTTCTGCCTTATCATTTTTCCAGAATAGATTGATAACAGCCCCTGTCAGCGCCGAGCCTGTTGACGGACGTGTGCCTCTTTTATCCCGCAGCCTGTCTACTATCGCATCTTTTACACGCAGGTTGGCGAACATGCTGTTATTAATAGTAGGATTATTTACGTTGCTGGTAATGGAAAAATAACCGGGATCGGGTAAAATATTTTCCCATGGAAAGCCAAGCAGGTGGCGGTATATGTCATCCGCATTACTGGCATCAAACTGTTTCAGCCTGTACAACACCTGGCTGGCGCAGCGAAGGTTCAGGTTTAGCTTTATACAATCGTTGATCGTACCGGAGAGTTTTACACCGGTTACAAATGTTTCCTCAATATCGAAGCCCAGATCCTTTACTTCCTGTTCTAACCAGGGGGAAAGACGTTTGGGACAGGTGATGATAATAACCGCTTTGTCTGTAAATAAATTCATGAATAGGCTAAAGGTAATGAAAGGGTTGCCAACCTTTTGCTTCACCACTTTGGTGGTTCGCAATGACATAAGGTTGGCAACCCATAACTAATACTAACAATCGTTATCTTTGCCACTCTTAATTCAAAAATCTTAACTCATAATTCATCACCCCGTATGAAAGAAGTTGTAATTATTTCGGCAGTCCGTACTCCGATGGGCAGTTTCGGCGGTTCCTTAAAAAGCTTAACGGCTACGCAATTAGGCGCTATTGCCATCAAAGGCGCATTGGAAAGGGCAGGCATCAAAGTCGAACAGGTGCAGGATGTATTAATGGGCTGCGTAATACAGGCTAACCTTGGACAGGCCCCGGCCAGGCAGGCCGCTAAGTTTGCCGGTCTCCCTAATGAAGTAAATTGTACCACCGTCAATAAAGTTTGCGCCAGCGGCATGAAAGCAATTGCACAGGCGGCACAGAGTATCATGCTCGGTGATGCGGATATTGTAGTGGCAGGCGGAATGGAAAGCATGAGCAATGTTCCTTTCTATGCTGATTCATTAAGATGGGGTAATAAATATGGCAACACCTCATTGATAGATGGGCTGGCCAAAGACGGGCTGACTGATGTATATGATGGTAAAGCGATGGGTAATGCTGCCGAGCTTTGCGCCAAGGAATGTGGTATCAGCCGGGAAGAACAGGACAAGTTTGCGATAGAAAGTTATAAACGCAGCCAGGCAGCATGGGAAAAAGGTCTATTTGAAGATGAAGTAGTGCCGGTGGCCATACCACAACGAAAAGGAGACCCTGTCATATTTGCCAAAGACGAAGAGCCCTATAATGTAAAGTTTGATAAGATACCCTCACTAAGCCCGGCTTTTCAAAAAGACGGAACAGTGACAGCTGCCAATGCAAGCACCATGAATGATGGCGCTGCGGCATTGGTACTGATGAGTGCTGATAAAGCAAAGGAATTAGGGTTGAAAGCTATTGCAAAGATCCGTTCCTATGCAGATGCGGAACAGGCGCCGGAATGGTTTACCACTACACCATCATTGGCAGTGCCCAAAGCAGTTGCCAAAGCCGGTTTAAAAATGAGTGATATTGAATACTGGGAACTGAATGAAGCTTTTGCCGTGGTAGGTATTGAGAACAGCAAACGTATGAAACTCGATCCTTCGAAAGTAAATGTGTATGGCGGCGCTGTTTCATTAGGTCACCCTTTGGGCTGCAGTGGGGCCAGGATCATTGTTACGCTGATCAATGTATTAAAAACAAATAAAGCGAAGTATGGGGCGGCGGGTATTTGTAATGGGGGAGGGGGAGCAAGTGCAATGGTGATCGAGAATGTGAGTGGTGAGTAGTCAGTGGCTTCCACAATGGAAATATTTTATTGAATTGAAACTCTCCGGTTCCCGGAGAGTTTTTTATTTAACCGCAAAGACGCAAAGGATCTGCTTACCGTCTTTGCGCATACTTATGCATTCTTGCAGTTAGCTATTACAGTTATATCTTATTTTCCAGAGTCATATATCGTAAAATGTTGGAGTAAGTTTTCAAATACACCCATAAAAAACTACTATTGCAGTGAGCCGCACGAATAATACCCGGTAAAGGCATGATTTTTGGAAATCTATCTGGCCAGCCCCACAGTTATTCCCACCGGCCATTTAGCTGAAACAACTAAAGAATCTGTATGAAAACCAAATTGCACTGCCTGCTTTGTTCCCTTTTACTGGCATCATTGTTTGCAAATGCACTTCCACCCGGCACAACCACCAAACATATCAAAATAGACCAGTTCGGCTATTTGCCGGCGAGTAAAAAAGTGGCCGTGATCGTTGACCCGCAAACCGGTTATAATGCGGCCGAATCTTTTTCTCCCGGTACAGGCGTTAATCAATACCAGGTAAGAAACTGGAGTACTAATGCTGTAGTCTATTCAGGAACACTGGTGGCCTGGAACGGCGGTGCCACCCATGCACAAAGCGGTGACCGTGGATGGAGATTTGATTTCAGTTCGGTAACAAGTACCGGTTCTTACTATATCTATGATGTAGCCAATAATGTGGGTTCTTACCGTTTCGAGATCAATAATAATGTTTATGGAGAAGTATTGAAGCAAGCAGCAAGAATGTATTTCTACCAGCGGATAAATTTTGCGAAGCAACCACCATATACTGATGCAAAGTGGGCCGATGGCGCCGCATTTGGCGGACCCAACCAGGACTATGCGGCCCGCTCAAGATATGATAAGACCAATGCAGCCACGGCAAGAGATGTGCATGGCGGCTGGTTTGATGCGGGTGATGGCAATAAGTATGTCACATTCACATTAAGTCCTCTTTGTAATTTATTGGAGACCTACCGTATGCATCCAACTTATTTTTTAGATAACTATAATATTCCTGAATCAGGTAACGGTATAGCCGATATACTGGATGAAGTAAAATGGGAGATCGACTGGCTTACCCGGATGCAGGATGCAACAGGCACGAATGGTTTATTATTAAAAGTGGGCGCCGATAACTATAACGGCACATCCCCGCCGAGTACAGATAATAACCCGAGGTATTATGTACCCGAATGTACTTCGGCAACGCTGACAGGAGCCGCCGTATTTGCATTGGCGGCTACCGTATATAAATCATTAGGCATCCCTTCCATGACGAACTATGGTAACGGCCTGCTTACCCGCGCCATCAATGCATGGAACAGGGCCAAAGTAACTACCAGCAATTTTACCAGTTTTCAAACTACCTGCGATGACCAGAATATTGTGTCCGGTGATGCGGATGCAGATGTTGAATCGCAAAGGGACCTGGTGGTAACGGCGGCTGCTTATTTATTTGAAGCCACCGGCACTGCAGAATACCGGACTGCATTCGATGCGCAGTATGTCAATGCACGTCCCTATGCATTTTGGTGGTGGGGGCCTTATTTCCCCGCTGTACAGAGAGCTTTACTACGCTATACGCAAATGCCGGGAGCCACGGCATCCGTATCGAATAATATAAGAAACGTAAAAGCCGGGCAAAACGGTGTACTGAGTATTAATGACTATAACAATAATACAGATCTTTATCGTTCATCCATGCCCGATGCACAATATCACTGGAACAGTCATGAAGTAAAAGCCAACGCCGGCTTGAATAATTTTGATTTTGCCACATTCGGCATTAACACAGCACAAAGCGCATTGTATAAAGAAATCGGGGAAAGTTACCTGCATTGGTTTCATGGGGTGAACCCCATGGGCAAAGTAATGCTGACGAATATGTATGCGTACGGCGGAGATAGTTGTGTCAATGAATTTTATCACGGCTGGTTCAATCATGGAACGGTGTGGGATAATGTTTTTACTTCTCTTTACGGGCCTCCGCCGGGTTATGTTCCGGGTGGGCCTAATAAAGATTTTTCTATCCCTGCTATGAACCCGCCGGGAGGACAGCCACCGCAAAAAAGTTATAAAGAATGGAACACCGGATGGAACGGAACCGTCAATGAAAATTCATGGGAGATCACGGAAGCGGGTATCTATACACAGGCAGCCTATATCAGTTTATTGGTAAGAGTGATGGCTACTGCTTTAGTGGGACCGTTGCCCTTACGCAGTATTAACCTGACAGCAGAAAGAAATTCCACGGGAGTCATTCTTCAATGGGAAGTCAATGATGCAACCGACACACGTTATTTTGAAGCAGAACGGTCAGTTGACGGAGCACATTTTACAAAAGCCGGCCAGTTGAATGCTGCATATAATATTACCAGCTATAGTTTAACTGATAATGCGATGGAAGCAAGATCCGGTAAGGTTTATTATCGTATCAAAGCAGCGGGCATACAGAGAGAGATACAATATTCGCCTGTTGTAAAAATAAATGCAAAGAATGAACCAGATGGCTTGACTGTATACCCTAATCCTGTGCTGGAAGAATTTACCATTAACAGTTATGCCGGCGCAGCCGGTTCATTAGAACTAAAGATCTTTGATTCATCCGGCAAATTGATACGATCAGAAAAGTGGGTGCAACCGAAAGGAAATTATTCCAGGAATGTACCTGTGAGTAACCTGCTGCCGGGAATTTATTGGATACAGGTAAATGATAAGGGAAAGAGCAGGCAGGTAAAGATCGTTAAGCAATAAAATGCCAGAAAGTGTAACCTGTCATTTAGTTCTGTAGTCTCAGTACCAAATCTACTGCAGTTATGGTGCTGAGCCATCTTTTACCATTATTATTACTGGTACTTCCCATTGTCTGGGGCATATATGGATATATCAAAACAAAAAAGGAGAAAAGCCAGGCCGTTGAAAGTGCAGGCTCCCCCTGGCCGCTGATCATTAACTCCGCTGTTTTGTATGCACTGGCATTTAATCTTATCTTTTTTATACAGGAATTATTTTTGGCGCTGGGCAAGCATTGGTTGGGACTAAAAGCCTACCTCTATCACAACAACCATAACTGGGAAGGGAGCCACCCGATGGAGGGATTAGCGCAGGGATATGGTGCAACTGCGATCTTTATCACCGGCGTGATCTGCTTATTGATTGCCCGGCGTATCAAACTATCCACTCACTGGCTGCAATTGTTCTTTCTGTGGATGGCTTTCCAGGGACTGGCGCAATCACTGCCACAGTTCATCACCGCGTCGATGGCGCCGGATACTGACACCGGGCAGGCGTATACTTACCTGGGGATAACGGATAAAGTAGGAATGCTTATAACCTTCGCCGGTATCATATTAATGCTGCTGACAGGTGTGGCCTATAGCCAGTACTTACTTCAATTGGCCCCTTCCGACAATCATATTCGTATAGCCTCCCGTCGTTTCAATTACTTATTTCGCATAGCTGTGGCTGCATCCGTCATTGGTATCATGCTGATCATACCATTCCGCATCATGCCCTGGAGCCGGGCAACAGCCCCCGTATTTGTAACCCTGCTATCTGTACCGATGGTATTTGCGAATGCCTGGAAAACAAAAGTAGCATACAGCATAAACAGCAGGGTGAACAGGAAGGTATTTGCATGGCCAATTATCTTTTTGGTAATTCTTCTCCTGGTATTTCAACTTATATTGGCAAAAGGAGTGGAGTTATGATGAGGTAAGATAAGAGGGCTGAAAATTGAAACGGTGTTTTGTACGCAAGCTTTTTTATCACCAAAGCTGATCTTTATGAATGGCAGGAAAGGCTGGCGGCAGGTAATAACAGCTCTGCCTTATTTGCTAACTTCCCCGGATAAATTTAAGTTATGAGAATTAACCTGTTTGTATTATTGTTCTGGCTGACCTTTATTGCCGGTTGCTCTCGAAAAATTGACAACGAAACAGCCAGGCAGGAGATCATCCAATTGCTGCAACAGGAGCGTAAAGCGCATTTCGACAGGAATGTGGACCTGTTCGTTTCAGAGTTTTCCGATAGCATGATCTCAGTGAATAAAGGGAAAGTGACTATGAATACACCTGCTGAAAACAAAAAACGTATTGAGCCTTATTTCAGCAGGGTAAAGTTTATAAAATGGGATGACCTGGCAGAGCCTCTTATCCGGATTTCCGATGATTGTTCTTTAGCCTATGCCGTTATTCAGAAAGAAGTGATACTAACTTACCCCGATACATCGGGCAAACCCTTATATGATACCAGTTATTTTGCCTGGACATCTATTTACAGAAAACAAAATGGAGAATGGAAAGTAGAGTGTAATGTATCTACCAATAAATGATCATGTATTCCTTTTAAAAAAAACTCCGGAGAAATATCCCCGGAGTTTTGCATGAAAGGTTTGCTGCCATATAAAAAGCTATTTCGAACTAAGATCTGCACGGTAAAACAACATCTCACTCCAGCGTTTCTCAACATTCCTGGCATATTCTTCCAGCCAGTAATCCCATGATCCTTCTCCATTTGCTGCATTAAATCTTTCCGGCATTGGTTTCCGGTACGAAGGATCCAGTTCTTTTAACCCGGCTTTCAGGCGGGTGACAGTTACTATCTGCGGCTCCCCTGAACTGGACGCATTATAAACGGCTACGCTTTCAGCACCGGCTTCCCATGCCTTTTTCATCTTCTTTACCATGTCAGTCAGTTTATTGATCAGGCCTGGTTTGGGATACATGTGATTAATAATGATCTTATCCGCATAGTCCGTTAATTTAACGGTGCTGAGTTCTTCATTAAAAACAGAATAACCCTGGCTGCCTTCACCGGTTGTAAGCGGGGCAACGTTTTTGTTCCAGTCTGCTGTATGTTCAGCCCCGAGGTTTCCGCGGCTATCGAACTGCTCCCAGCTTATTGGCCCCTCCGTTACATGAAACCCTCCGGCATCTGGTCCTGTTTGAATTTCAAATACCCGCCATTTCCAGTCGCCTGTGTGATACTTTTGGGCATGGGCAGTAAAGGCTTTTTCAAATTCAGCATTCTTGTCAGGTTTGGCAAAAACACGGAAAGTGTGGACAACGTTTTTACTCTGGCTTATTCCCAATAAAGGAACAAGCATGAAAAGAAGAAAGATCTTTCTCATGTGAAATGTGTTTTAATAATTAAAAATGGAGGGTAGTGTTGGGATAGGGGCGAAGAAGAAGTAATATATGTACAATTAATGAAAGCAAATGGGATATCTGTGCTTCTTGACTTTTATCAATGCCTGATAAATAACACCGTTGCTATTATTATCACTTATTAAACAGTAGTGTATTTCAATTTTCTTTAATAAGATCAAATGTACAGGCTTCGCATTACAATGTATATTTATTGCACACAGCACCTACAGGAATCAGTCCTGGAAGATAATGGCATTATGCATCACCCTTTTTTATTGTACGGGAATAATTTCTTTGGTCAAAAAATTCCCTTTGTTACTCTTTCTTTACATTAATCAATGCTCTCCGGTTGCGGCTGCGCCCGTCAGGATTATCACGGCCATTGATCAGTTCCATTTCTACCGGGCAGCAAGCGCCAAATGATACAAAGGTTATCCTGCCTGTCTCTATTCCCTTTTTAAGCAGGTAATCCGCACATGCTCTTGCCCGCCTGTCGGAAAGCTTTTTGTTATACTCTTCGCTTCCTAAACCATCGGTATAGCCGGATATCTGGATAGTTGCCGCCGTGTTCTCCATCATTATCAAATAAATTGAGTCCAATTTGTTAACCACCTCCGGCTTCAGTATGCTTTTGTCAAAGTCGAAATAAACCGTTACCACATCTTCAGCTTTAATAACCAAAGGCTCAGGCTCTGTTGGTTTTACTTCAGGTATCTTCTCGATGCAGATGGTCGTATTGATAAGGTTATCCGTCAGCAGGTCGGTTTCATCTGTTTTTTCAGGTTTAAACAATGAGGCTGATTCCAGGTATTGCTCTTTATTGATCGTTAATGAAAGCCCTGTGTAGATTGCCGGCCCGATCTCAAATTCAAATTTTCCATCAGCGTCAGTCGTTGTTTCCCAGGTTTTGCCTGATACATCTTTCAAAGTAACCCCGGCACCGGGAGCAGGCATGTTGTTCTGGCAATCATTGATGAGGCCAGTGAGGCGTTTATTTTTTGGAGCCTTTGTTACCCGGTAGGTTTCCAGGCAACATCCGCCACCACGATCTGAACTGAATATGGCATTAGCAAGGAGTGATTCATTTTCGGGTGCAAAAAAGTAGATATCATCCTGGGATGAGTTCACAGGATGTCCCATGTTCTCAATTTTCTTCCATGTCGTTTCATTGCCTTTTGCTGTAAACAGGTCATAGCCACCCATACCTTGTTTTCCATTGGAAGAAAACACTAATGTACTACTGCTGTTATGATAAAAAGGGGCCTGTTCGTCTCCGGTTGTATTGATAATTTCACCGGCATTAACAGGTTCGCCCGTGGTACCATCTTCTTTCAAAGAAGCATACCAGATATCAAAACCACCTGATCCGCCCGGCCGGTCTGAAGCAAAGTATAAGTATTTCCCATCGGATGAGCAGAATGGTTGTTTGCTGTTAACACCATTTGTATTGATGGAAGGAATAAGAGCCGGTGTACTCCAGCCATTAGCTTGTTTTACTGAATAATAAATAGCTGAAACAGTTTGACCTTTTTCCTTTTTCCATTGGGAGAAATAAAGATGTTTTCCATCAGCACTGACTGCTGCTGCTCCCTGGTTATTGATAGCGCCGGGGTTTGGAATTTCTACCTGCTCCATCGCTTCAATGTTGTCATTGTTTATTGTAGCGTAAAACAAACGGCTGTGATAAGGATTCACCCCGTTTATCCTCACCGAATCTGCTTCTGTGCTGCTGATCAAAAATTGATTGCCGCTGACACGAACAGGTGCAAACACACCTTTTTCACTGCTGCCCGGTAGATTCAGTTTTTGCATTTTGAATAAAACAGAATCAGCTCTTGCCAATTGCTGCTGAATGAATATAAGCGTCTCTAATTCCTTTTTGGCAGCATTAATATATTTACTGTTTGTGCCGGCTGTGTTTAAATATTGTTTCAGGCTTTCTTCTGCTGAAGAATAATGACCAAGACTGCGTTCACTGACTGCATACCAGTATAAAGCATCTGCATATTGCGCCGGATCTTTTTCTGCGCATTCTTTATAAGCTGCAGCAGCTTCGTTCCAGTAATTGGCGAGCCGATAACTTTCTGCCTGTTTAAAAAGAATATCTGTGCGGGAGGTGCTGTTATTTATTGCCGTTCTTTTCCCTTTAATATTCAAAGGGAAATTAATGGGTTCCTTTTGCTTTTTGGGCGGGTTCAGAAATTGTCCGTACAAATGCGCCGCAGTATAATATTCACCCGCCGCAAAATACTGGTCACCTAACTGCACCGGGTTATTTACCTGCTGGCCCTGGGAGGGTATCCAACCGGCACATACTGCCAGTAATACTAAACACCTGCCGGTTGTTTTCATAGCATTTACTTTTAGCAAAAAGGGTAAAAAGATTTTCATAGTCTATAACCTGGTTCCAGGCTCGTTTTGTTCAATTAAAGTCTTGCACAACGGATGAAATCAAAAATGCTCCGTGTACCATTACGTTTTACATAAGAAAGGCTTAGCTCAAAACTGTTGACATTTCTTGTCATACTGTTCAGGTTGGATATATTCGCATCATAGCTCAGCCCGACAATAAAATTTCTCCAGTCAAATCCAACAAACGGGGCAATAGCATCATTGACACGATAATATCCGCCGATCATCACATCTGTTTCAGCGTTTACATTTAACTGTACATAAGTTCCGAGCATGGCTTCACTGGCGGTACCCTGCTTCATAAACAGGGCATGCGGAACAATGCTGGTACGCTCAAATAAGTTAATACTCACTCCACCGTGCAGTGTATAGCGCAACGGGATCGTATTGAGTTCTACGCTTTGGGTAGAGATGATCGGATCCTTCGGTTTATTAATATGGAATACAGAAAAACCTCCGAATGCATTTGTTTTTTTATCAGGCGTTGCATCAAAATATAAAACGCCGGCGCCCATATCTAATACAGCAGATGATGTCCTGGAAAATGTTTCTGTTATGGCGTTTGTCTGATTGTATCCTGTGATAGGGTTCCATTGCTCACCCCATTTGAATTTTGACTGGTTTACACTGCGGTTTATGACGCCGGTTTGCATGGCTATTACCACCCGGTGATTGTTATCTTTCCCGAATTTGACACCGGTATAGGCAATGGATGCGTACGCATTGAAATAATTAAATCCACCGTCACCTGCAGATTGGTTCAATATGTTTACACCCAGTGCAATATTCTTATTGGTACGTGTATCAAACGATACACCTGTAGTTCGGTACGGGTTACTGATGCTTCCCCATTGGCTCCGGTAGATAGCAGATACCCTGTATTCGCCATCACTGCTTCCTGCAAGTGCAGGATTGATATACATAGGGTAAGTATAGTTTTGCGTAAAGTGCGGATCTGTCTGGGCAATGGATGGCAATACCATTACCAGGAACAAACAAGTTGTTAGCCAACCAGATCTTTTAATAGTTTGATTTTTCATTTTATCAGGACATTGGTGTTATCAAGTTGATACTGATCTATCGGCTGCCTTATTTCATTGCTTGCAGCCTTGAATTAATTTTTATCGCACTAACGTGATCGAGCCTTTCAGGTTCACCGTTTTCCCGTTGGACAACTCTGCTCTCAATATATACACATACACACCGACAGGTTGCGCACTTCCTTTATGCGTTCCATCCCAGCCCTGCGCTTTGCTGCTGATCGTTGCGATCTGCTGTCCCCACTGGTTGAAAATGCGCATATCTACTTTAGTAATATAATTGCCATAGACATATAACAGATCATTCTTACCATCCGCATTCGGAGAAAAGACATTGGGAACAAACACATCTTTGTTTAATGGCAACACGGTGATCCTATAACTCTGTGCCAGGCCGGAACAACCATTTATGGAAGGCGTGGCCGTAATGATTGACGTTACCGGATCGTTAGTCATGTTTATAGCAGTGAATGATGGAACAGTACCCGTGCCGGACTCAGCTACGCCAATGCTCGTATTTGAACTTGTCCAACTGATCGTTCCCGCGGGATTCGCAATAAAATTAAATGCCGGTACAACAGCGCCATCATACACTGTAGTATCTGTTCTTACAGTTGTTGATGGCATAGCATTCACTTCAAGGGTAAATGTTGTATTGACAGCACATTGCCCCGCTGACGGAGTAAAAGTGTATGTTCCATTGGTCATATTGTCAACTACAGACGGGCTCCAGGTTCCGCTTATCCCATTTGTTGATGTATTGGGTAATGTGGGTACCGTGGTGCCTATGCAAACAGACTGGAAAGTTCCAAAACTAAAGGCCGGCGTAACAATCGGGTTTACTGTAACAGTAAACGTAAACGGAGTCACGCATTGTCCCGGTGCAGCAGTGAATATATAGGTTCCGCTTGACTGGTTGCTAACGACAGCCGGGTTCCAGGTTCCGGTTATTCCATTATCTGATATACCCGGCAATACTGGTACAGCATCCCCTGCGCAGATGGATAAAGTAGTACCGAAACTGAATACAGGTATTATGTTGGAAGTTACAGTTACGGTAAATGTTACAGGCCCGGTTACACACTGGCCAGGGTTTGGTGTAAATGTATAAGTGCCGGAATTCTGATTATCCACTACTGAAGGACTCCAGGTTCCGGTTATTCCATTCGTTGATGTATTGGGTAATGTGGGCACAGATCCTCCTGCACAGATCGTCAGGCTTGTTCCAAAACTAAATGCCGGTGTTATATTCGGGTTAACTGTTACAGTAAATGTTGTAGTCGTTGCACATAGTCCTGCAGTCGGGGTAAATATGTAACTGCCCGAATTCTGATCATCCACTACAGACGGACTCCATGCCCCGGTTATTCCATTCGTGGATGTATTAGATAATGCTGGTACCGTTCCTCCCGCACAGATCGTCAGGCTTGTTCCAAAACTAAAGGTTGGCGGAATATTCGGGTTTACTGTTACTGTGAATGTAACTGGCATTGAGCATTGCCAGCCATCCGGCGTAAAAGTATAGGTACCTGAATTCTGGTTGTCAACTACAGATGGTACCCATGTACCGACTAAACCATTCGTGGATGTACCAGGCAACACAGGCACGGTTCCACCTGCACAGATCGTCAAACTTGATCCAAAGCTGAAAGTTGGGGGCACATTCGGATTGACCGTTACAGTAAGTGTTACTGGTACTGCACATTGCCCCGCAGTCGGGGTGAATGTATAAGTACCGGAATTCTGATTATCTATAACCGAAGGACTCCAGGTTCCGGTTATTCCATTCGTTGATCCATTGACCAATGTTGGTACATTTCGTCCCGCGCAGACCATTAAACTTGTTCCAAAACTGAAAACAGGAGTGATATTAGGATTAACGGTTACGGTA
>DATDIX010000340.1:0-8677 GCA_036520835.1 Chitinophagaceae bacterium
CCCTGCCTTTATAAAAAAGTAATAGTTTCAGCCCTCGCCCTTGCAGGTGTTCCCCGAAAAAAACACGCTGTGGTCGGTGTTTCCTCCACCGACCACATGAACTAAGGACTATCTTATTAGGAGGGAGTGGCGGGTGGAAGACAAACACCCGCCACGGCATAAGAAAAAAGTTCGATATGTGAATATCCTGAACTTTAAAAAAAGAAAGACCCCTGTTGACCCAACATGCTCCTTTCTTTTTTTACTGGCTTCTTTTTGTAGGTTTGCAAAGTAGGCTCCATTTCAGAAACAACAACAATTATTACAAAAGAAATCTACTATGAACGGAAAACGCAGATCCCTGTTGCCGGCTATCGCATTTGTTTTAGTAGCATTACCAGCAAGTACCATTACAGTTTTCGGGCAGCCTCCGGGCCAGGGACAAAGACCATCCCTGCCTCCTATTCCTGTAAAAGGTGATACCACACATACCCTAACTAAACATTTTATCCCGGCCACTGCCGCAAAAAAGGCACCTGATGCCAAAGGCTTTATTCAACGCTGGCTGGTGCTGGAACCTGTAAAGAAAGAGATTGCCAGGAATAATATATTCACCGACAACTACCTCAGAACAACTTTCTCCGCCGATAATTTTTCCGGCGATTACACCATCGTTCCTAAAAAGGATGAAACCGTAAAAGTGGGTAACCAGGAACTGAAATGGTATGCGCTGGACAGCAAGACATTCAATTTTAATTTATACCATTTTACGTACGCTATAAACAAACCCCGGTATGGCATACTTGTTTGGCTGGTCACCGTTATCGATTGTCCGCAAGAAATGAAAAACGTACGAATGACTGCCGGATGTAATTCCGGAAGCATGTGGTGGTTGAATGGCCAGGAAGCGATGATGCTGTCCGGCGACAGGGATATGATCGCAGATAATGTTACCTCTTCCCGTTTAACACTTAAAAAAGGAAAGAACATCATCCGCGGGGCAGTCATCAATGGACCGGGCATGGCTAACTTCTGCGTTCGTTTTTTGGATGAAAAAGGAATGCCAATAACCAACCTGGGTGTTAGCTACCAGTAAAATTTGTCAGCCTGTTTAAGATATCAATTATTCTGAAATCATAATTATGCAACGAATGAAAATAACCATAGCTGCTTTGTTAGCCATATTGACCACACAAATAGTAATGGCACAGGTGGGAAGACCATTTATCCATGATCCGTCAACCATTATTGAATGTGACGGCAAGTATTACACATTCGGCACAGGCGGTGGCGGATTAATTTCCGAAGATGGCTGGACATGGTATGGCGGTGGGGTGCGGCCGGGTGGTGGAGCAGCCCCTGATGCCATCAAAATTGGTGATCGTTACCTTGTAATATATGGAGCAACCGGCGGCGCAAGCAACCACAAAGGAGCTATTCTTACTATGTGGAATAAGACATTGGATCCAAAATCCCCTGATTTTAAATATTCTGAACCGGTTGTAGTGGCTACGTCGGATGGCTATGAAGAGAACGACGCCATTGACCCCGGTGTTATGTTAGATCCTGTTACCGGGCGCCTTTGGCTAACCTACGGTACCTATTTTGGATTCACCCGGCTTATAGAATTAGACCCCAAAACAGGAAAACTCAGGGCAGGCAATAAACCCGTCGATGTAGCCATTGTATGTGAAGCCAGCACTTTGGTCTATCGGGATGGTTGGTACTACCTGCTTGCCACGCATGGTAGTTGTTGCGACGGCGCCAACTCTACCTACAACGTAGTGGTAGGTCGTTCAAAAAAAATAACAGGCCCTTACCTCGACAACGTAGGAAGAAGCATGCTGGAAGGTGGCGGCAAAATGGTGGCGGTTACCCGCGGCGGATTAATAGGGCCCGGGCATTTCGGACATATGATTTTGGAGAAAGGAGTAGAGAAAATGTCTATCCATTATGAAGCAGATCTGGAGCAGGGTGGTCGCAGCGTATTGGGTATCCTTCCGGTGCTTTGGAAAGATGGATGGCCTGTTGCAGGAGATAAGTTTAAAGAGGGCACTTATGAAATTGAATCGGTAAGAAGAGGATATGCCTTAGAACTGGCAGTTGATTTTGTGCGAATGGCTGGCGGCATGCGCTTTGGCCAGGCCAGCAATGAACCTATCAAACCTGTTCCGGCCCAGGAATTAGCAGATGTAAATAAAAACTGGCCAACCGGCAACATTGCAACACGCATTGGTGATTATATGTCCCGCCCCCATCAGAAATGGACGATCACAGATGCTCCGGATACAACAGGCTATTTAGGCGGACCTTATTATAAAATTGTACTGGCAGGAACAGACCGGGCATTAGCCGCAACTGCCGATGCGGAAGTAATAACAGTGCCGGCATTTACCGGCGCACCGGAACAGTTATGGCGAATAGATCAATTGACAGATGGCACTTACAGAATAATGCCTAAGCTGGTTCCCAATGCAGGAAAGAAATTAGCACTGGTATCTTCCGGAGACAGCACACCGACACTTGCAGAATTTGATTTTAATAGTGATAATTCTAAATGGAGTTTTAAGGTTCACTAAATATATTCTTGTTAGGCGCCAATGCTCTGATGTGTACAGTGTTTATTGCTGCTGTTAAACTAACACCAGCAGGGTGTGAGAACGCACCTTACACCTGGTATCATAGACCGTGCGTTGAAAAAAAGACGGACAACAGCGGAAAA
Source organism: Chitinophagaceae bacterium (assembly GCA_036520835.1). GTDB lineage: Bacteria > Bacteroidota > Bacteroidia > Chitinophagales > Chitinophagaceae > VBAT01. The sequence goes on from DATDIX010000340.1 coordinate 2,702, forward strand.
TAATATTAATTAAATCTATACGGCATTTCAAATTCGCCTTCGGTAATTTTAACTAAAGTGCCGGGTGTTGCGCAGGTATTACAGGTGACAGTGCCGGAAAAAGTTCCGTGTATGCGTCCATTATCAGACCCGTCGATCGTTATTTTAAAGGGATTGAGGTACAGGTTTACCAGGGAATAACCTTCGTAGGGCCCGTTCACATATGTCGTCAGGTCCATGTAACTTATCGAACGTCCGGGAAAATACTCACCAGGAAATTCGTAATTGCCGTTGACCCATTTTGAGCCAGACAACAATACCCAGTTCAGGATTGAGTAGGGTGATCTATTATCATAAACGGTGAAATGCCAAAATGAGGCCGGATATACGGTATCTAACACGGCGGTATCCTTGATATCAAAAGAAAGTTTTTTTCCATCCACCGTTAACTCTAGAAAATTGGTCCGCTCAATACCCTTCTTTGAACAGCCGGCAATAATTGTTATCAGTAACAGCAGGAACAGGAAGTAACGCATTGCAATAAGGAAGGTTTATTAAAGTGTGTTTGAAAGATAAGAAATATCCGGCGATTGAAAAACGCCCCCAAAGCATCCGCGGAGTCTCCCAGCCCAACTTTGTGTATACGGACTACGGCACTGATAAATCTTTTTGTACTTGTACCTACCAAAAGGTGAATACGAAAATTGCAAAACCCAGCTACAGAACTTTGATGATAATATGAAAAATCTCAACGGTAATATGATTAATTTCCCTTTCTTTGGTTTCCCAGAGTTATAGGTTGAAGTTTCCAACAATTTTACCTGGCAATGCCGAAATAAGAATTAAAATAATGATGCTAAAATCTATAAGGGTAGCCAGACGTTCAGTTACTTTTATGATTTATATAAAATAAAATTGAACGGTTCATTGAGTAACATTCCAGAATAATTACCATTTATGAAAAGATTTGAATTCGGTTTAAAAAGACAACATGCTGTTTTATTATTTGCAGTGCTGTTTCTATTTTCTGCATCACGGGCGCTGGCACAAAATAAACCAGCCCCAAAAAACAAACCGGAAAATAAAATTGTCCATAAAGGCGCAGGTAATCCCTACCTGCCGCTTTGGGAGCATTTGCCCGACGGAGAGCCCCGTGTTTTTGAAGATCCGGATAGACCAGGGAAATACCGTGCTTATATCATAGGATCACATGATACGAGGGTTAATAGCTATTGTGGCCCGGACATCAGGGCATGGTCAGCACCTGTAGAAGATTTAACTAATTGGCGTGATGAAGGACCCATTTTTACCTACCAAATTGACGGGCAATGGGATGTTATGTATGCACCTGACCTGGTGGAGGTGAAAAGAAAAAATGGTAAGAAGGAATATTATCTATATCCCCATAGCCGCGGGCCTAACAGGGAAGCCATGGTTTGCAGGGGCAACCGCCCGAACGGGCCTTTTACTCCAATTAATTTAACTGAAGACGGAAAGCGAACCGTTCCGGGGAGTCTTTTAGGATTTGATCCCGCTATATATGTTGAATACGTCACCGATCCAAAAGATCCCGATTATGAGATCGGTTTCAGGGCGTATGGATTTTGGGGATTTCAAAGATCGTCAGCAGCACAGTTAGACCAGCATACTATGTATTCACTCAGGCCGGGAACAGAGGTCATTAGATACCTTCTGCCAGCCAGTTCAAGATATGGAGTGTTACGGGAACCGGCGGGTACCCCATATCCCAACATCTATCCCGGTGAGGACCTGGGAACATTCAATTTTTTTGAAGCGTCCTCTATACGAAAAGTGGGGAATAAATATGTTACCGTTTTTAGCGGATATTCCGGTCCTGAATATGGCCTTGGTAGTTCCAACTCGACCCTGCGTTACGCTTTTGGCGATTCACCTTTAGGGCCATGGAAAAGCGGGGGTGTTGTAGTTGATTCCCGTGCCCCGGTGCTGAACCAGGATGGAACCGCATTGCAGACTACAAATGCAGGACATAACACGCATGGCAGTATTGAATTGATCAATGGTCAATGGTATGTGTTTTACCACAGGCCTCCAAGAGGATTTGGATATGCACGCCAGGCCATGGTAGCTCCCGTTAACATTAAGTGGGATGAAAAACCGGTGGCAGAAGGCGGTACCGTTTCCATCAGGGCCTATGATCCTTATGCAGCGGATGGTATGTGGACAGCAAAAGACAGCCAGGGAAAAGAATATAAAGGCGCTGAAGTTACTTCAGAAGGTTTCCATTTTTTTGGGCTCGATCCTTATCAATATTATTCGGCGGGGTATGCCTCCTATCTTTCTAATGGCAGCATCCAACAAGATTCGTGGGATATTTGGGACAACCACATGCCTATTGGTAATGTGAAGAATGGCAACATTATCGGCTATAAGTATTTTGGTTTTGGAGGACTTAAACAAAATAAGAACGGATTAAAAGCCTTTGAAGGAACTAAAAAAGGAAATAACACAGCATTCAATCTCTTCCTCACGCCAAAAACGGAAAAATCATTCAAGGTGAATGTTTGGCTGGATGGACCATGGGATAATGCTGCCTGGAAAGGAAAGAAAATCGCTGAGATAGTAGTACCTGCTAATTCCAAACAGGAAATAGCCAAATTCACAGTTGACGTTGCTAAATATGTAGATGGCCTGGATAAAAAGCATGCGATCTTTTTGGTAGCAGAAGGAGCAGAACCGGATACGCTTTTTAATGTAACCGGGCTTGGGTTCAGTTCGAAGAACAAGAAATTGATTCGTCCGGTTGTACCTACAATAAGTATTGCAGTTAATGGCCAGGCTATAAATATTCCTGCTAATCCGGTTCGATCTACCAATGCCAATGGCATTGTTGGTTACGATATTTATCAAACAACTTATCAACTTCCTGCCGGCACGACCGGAGTGCCTAAGATTACGGCTTCTTCCAATAATTCAAAAGTAAAGGTGGTCGTTACCCAGGCAGAATCATTATCCGGAACGGCTGTTGTGAAATTCGATTATAATGGAGTAGTGAAAACATACAGGGTTGCGTTTACTTCGGAATAAAAAATGATGACTGTGTGATATCCCGGTGTCCTCCCATTACTCGTAGTCTTCCTTCAGCAAAGAATAATAAACTTTCGGATTGTTGTACTGAGATTGTATCTCAGTACAGGCTTCAAAGAAGCCGTCTTTCTCTTCTCATCTATTTCCGTCAGATCGTGGCGGATGGAAGACAAACCTGCCTACCGGCAGGCAGGCACCCGCTACGGTGTAAAATTTAAGAACACATAAAGTTTATTATCCTCTTTCCGGTTATTTTGCGGTCAATAAAAAAACTGGAGGCCGTGGCAAGACCGATATACCGCGTTTATGTGATTGAACTATCAAAACGGGTTTTTACCGAGGATTGGAAATTCCGGGAAGCTAACCCGCAATTTAATGGGGTACTCGAGTGTTTGTATGTGGGCATGACCAGCAAAACCCCGGCTGAAAGGTTCAAACAACATAAGACAGGATACATCAATAAGAAGGGCTATAAACTATCCGCTTATGTTGTTCAGAAATATGGCGCCTACCTGCGCCCGAGCCTTTACGAACACATTAACCTGGAACCAATGACCAGGGAAGAAGCGCTTGTTATGGAAAAAAAACTGGCCATGGATCTGCGAAGACAGGGATATGCAGTTTGGTTTAATTAAGCTATTCTTTTCGCCTGCCCCTGTAAAAATCAAAAACTATGCAGAACCGGTAGTCCAGCTTTGGGAATTTTTTTTATACGTGTAAACCCTGCGGATGGTTGAAACCTGCAGGTAAATGAAGACCGGTGACCGTATCAGCAGGCAATAAATTACAGGAAGAAGAAAGGCAACCGTAGTCAGGCTCTTTCATGAAATATTTTAATTCAGGAATGATTAAAGCTGTTGCATTAATAACATTATTGTCGACTTCAATAGTCGTTGGATCCAGGCGCAAAAACTTTCGAATACGAAGTATGATTCCCATAGAAAAATTTTACCCGGTAAAGGTAGTGAAATTTGCCGCCCCCTGCCGGCAGTCCGGGTCGCAATGACGCAGCTCAGTACACCTGCTATGGTGAAAAATTATTGATGATCAGTAAAAAGTAAAAAACATACTATTTTCACACCTTAATTAATGCTACTAATGCTACCGGTTTTTATGAATATTCTTACCAACAAACAGAAGGACCTCTGTTCTTATGCAGGATCATTCGGCGCTTTGATCTCCGCCACCTGTTTTATTCAACTCATGGTCATTAGCCGTGATCATTGGCTTGTTCTTGTTTTGCTCTTTATTTACGTCCTTGCCATCCTTTCTTTTATATTGCTGGCTTTACAAAAAGCCATAGCACCCTGGTTATTGATCGCTGTTGCCGCTCTCTTATTTTTAGCTAAACTGGTATATCTTGTTAGTGGTATTTTTTCATTGGTTGTATTATTATCCTTACTGTATAGCGTGGTCATAGTTGTTGTGCTCTTTGTCGAACAGGTACCGCAAAAACTAAAAGAAAAAGCTTTAGCTGAAAAAGTGGAGGCTTTGACATGGAAGGACAAAATTTGATAAGAAGATCTAATTCAACAAAAAAATGAAAGCGGCTGTTCGTTCCAAATATGGTTTACCGGGAGACCTGGCTATTAAAGAGCTGGACATACCCGTTCCAAAAGATGATGAAGTGCTGGTAAGAGTGCATGCCAGCACCGTAAACCGGAGTGATTGCCATGTACTTTCAGGCAAACCTTTTTTCATGCGTTTGTTTACGGGATTATTCAAACCACGGGCATCCATTATCGGGTCTGACTTTACGGGAGAAATTGCAGCAACCGGTTCAGGTGTTCAATCATTTAAAACCGGCGATAAGATCATGGGCTTTGGCGATGTTTTTGGTTGCGGGGCCCATGCACAATATTTTATCTTACCGGAAAAGAAGGCAACAAAAGCAATAGTTCCGCTGCCTGCCAACCTGAGTTATGACGAAGCAGCCGCTTGCCTGGAAGGAGCTTATTATGCTTACTGGGGTATCATTCACTTAAAACCAACTGCCGGGCAAAAAGCATTGGTGTATGGAGCAACCGGGGCAATAGGTATATCCTTCGTTCAATTTCTGAAATATTATGGTCTTTATGTCACGGCAGTATGCGGCGCTGAAAACTTTGAACTGATGAGATCATTGGGTGCGGACAAACTAATTGATTACAGAACGACTGATTTCACAAAAGATGATGAGCAATATGATTTTGTCTTAGATGCGATAGGCAAAAGCAGTTTTATGAAATGCAAAAAGTTATTAAAGAAGAAAGGTGTCTTCACTGCATCAAACGGGTTAATAAATATATTGTGGGTGCTCATTACGCCGCTGTTTGGCGGAAAAAGAGTTGACTTCTCCCCTCCCAAAAGCATTACCACAGCACTCAACTTTATTAAAGACCTGGTTGAAAAAGGAAAATTCAAACCTGTGATAGACAGGAAGTACCCGTTAGATAAAATAGCTGAAGCCTATACATATGTTGCAACGGGTCAAAAAACAGGGAATGTTATAATTACAATGGGTGAATAGGCGTCTTCTCTACCGCCTTTGCAGGTGTTTTCTGCAACACTGCAGGCAGGCATGTTACGGAAAAGTTTAAGGTTTCAAAATGAAACCTTAAAAGGAAGAGGGAAATTGATTAATCGCATAAACACATTGTAATCACTTTTCTCCTCCTGCTGTTCAGGGGTTGTATGTATCCGGAAGCACCTCATCAATTATAATGTTTTGAAAACGGGTGGGATCGGCTTCAGGTACGGTGTGCCCTGTATTGAACAGGAAGAATTTCTTTTTGGGGGCTGTCACTTTGTTATAATACTCTTCCGTAATGCTGCTATTGGTATTAAAATCCCTTTCGCCTGCAAAAAAATAAACGGGACAATGAATGGCAGGTAAACTCTCAAAAAGATTTTTGTTGCAGGAAGCTATCCATACATCAAACCAGGTGGCCG
>DATDIX010000341.1:0-18469 GCA_036520835.1 Chitinophagaceae bacterium
AATATTGAAAGAGGCAAATGGCGTTTCCTGACAGAGAAAGAGGTGAGGGACCTGAAACATTTTGGAAAAGGGAAGTAGGAGCCCCCTAAATCCCCCAAAGGGAGACTTTACAAGACCCTAATAATTTGAAATGAGTTTAAAGGATTGGACATTTTTTGAGAATAATGATTTTATAGCATTAAATAAACCATCGGGTTTATTATCCATTCCCGACAGGGAAGGAAAAGAAACTTCATTAAAAACATTATTGCAGGAAAAATACGGGCAAATATTTACTGTTCATCGTTTGGACAGGGATACCAGCGGCCTGATCGTATTTGCCAAAAATGAAGAAACACATAAACATCTTTCCAGGCAATTTGAAGAAAGACAAACGGAAAAGATATATGCAGGATTAGTGATCGGTTCCCCGGCGGAAAAGAAAGGAAGCATCAATAAGCCTATCGCTGAAAATACCGTGACAAGGGGTATGATGATCATTCACCAGCGGGGAAAAGAATCGCTGACGGATTATGAAGTGATCGAAGACTTTGGCATTTATTCCTGGTTGCAATTCCGCATACATACCGGCCGCACCCACCAGATACGGGTGCATATGAAAGATATCGGCCACCCTATGGTGTGTGATGAACTATATGGTGATGGCAAACCCATTCTTTTATCAGGTATCAAGTCAAAATTCAAACTTTCCAAAAAAGAAGAAGAGGAAAGACCATTACTGAACCGCCTTGCTTTGCATGCCTACAAGCTTAAGTTTACCGATACACATGGAAAAAAATTTGAACTGGAAGCGCCGTTGCCGAAAGATATAAGGGCGACGTTGCAGCAATTGGAGAAAAGAAAGAAGAAATAGTCTCAGCTCTTTTTTATCGCCTTGCTTGGTTGGATACGGCTTTAGAGGGCCTTCTTTAATTTAACAGACATGAAACAAGTCGGAGGAATTATTGGAATTAAATGTTACAAATCTTTTCCCAAAGATTCGAAGCTAATTACTGTATAAACTTTTTTATCGGAAATTTGATAAGTTATTCTATAATTCAAAATTTGAACAAAAGCATTACAATAGTAAAATGCCAAGTGAACAACTTTTATACCATCCTCAATCCTAAAACCCCTAATGGTTATGTGCGCATTTACTTTGGGTGATCCGCAAATTGGATCATTGAATTCTACAGAATCAAGACCTTCCCGTATGTTTCCTTGAGAAAATATCGCCTTACAATTAACTACTTCCAAAAGAACTTTATCATTATTTGAGAAAAAATTATTCATTATTAAGTCCCCAATCCTAGTATAAGTGAGGCTATCAAAATAAAATCTTACTGCTTTATTCTCAATAAATTGAACACCATTACAAAATCCAGACCTGATTGTATCATCAAACGATTGGGCTAATCTTTGTTTACCATCATTAGATATGCCAAATTTTGTCAGCAATAGGAGGATAAGAAACAACATTAAAGTTTTCATTCTAACTATTTTTCTTATAATGTCTTGAGATATAAGAGCAACAAAGCTGTGGTTGGAGAAAAAAAGGTAAAAATAGTTTCAACTCTTCTCCAGCGCCTGCAAAATATCATTCAATATATCTTCCGGGTGTTCCAAACCGACTGATATGCGAATAAGACCGGGTGTAATACCCACTTCACTTCTTTCCGTTTCTGTTAATTTGGAGTGAGTAGTACTCGCCGGGTGTGAAGCAATGCTGCGGCTGTCGCCGAGATTATTGGTTACCGAAAGCATTTGTAATGCATTCAGAAATTTACGGCCGCTGTCCACACCGCCTTTCACTTCAAAGGTCACAATGCCGCCGCCATTGCTCATTTGTTTTTTGGCGATTGTATACTGCGGGTGATCTTTTAAAAAAGGATATTTTACCCAGCTTATTTTCGGATGGTTTTGCAAACCCGCAGCGATCTTTAACGCATTATCGGCATGCTTGTCCATGCGGATGAATAATGTCTCCAGGCTTTTGCTTAATACCCATGCATTGAAAGGGCTCAGTGAGGGACCAGTATTGCGGACAAACAAATACAAAGGGTTGATCAGTTCTTTTCGGCCAACCACTACTCCACCCAATACCCTTCCCTGTCCGTCAATGAATTTAGTAGCAGAATGTAAAACGAGGTCAGCGCCAAATTGTATCGGTTGCTGTACGGCTGGTGTGGCAAAACAATTATCAACCACTAAAAGGATATTATGCTTCTTACAAAGTTTCGCTACTTCTTCAATGTCTATTATATCCAGTCCGGGATTGCTCGGTGTTTCCACATACAGCATTTTTGTATTCGGTTTTATCAATGACGCAATACTCTCCGGCTCACCCATATTGAAATAGGAAGATTCAATTCCCCATTTGGGCAGGTACTTTGTCAGTATCGTATGCGTGGAGCCAAACACCGCGGATGCAGAAATGATATGATCGCCTTTGTTCAAAAAGGTCATGAAAGTAGAAAAGATAGCGGCCATGCCTGTACCGGTAGCAATACCATCCTCCGCTCCTTCCAATGCGGCCATCTTAGTAATGAACTCATCAACACTCGGGTTGGAAAACCGGGAATAGATATTTACATCGAGTGTATCATCAGCAAAAGCGGCGGCCATCTCTTCGGCAGAGTTGTAAGTAAAACTGCTGGTCAGGAACAAGGGAGTGGCATGTTCCTTCTCACCGGTCTTCGGCGTCTGGATGCGGATTGCTTTTGTTTCGGGGCGCTGCGACATATACTGCTGTATCTTTTATTGAGTGGCGAAGATACAATGCAGGGGCTATAATCTTTTGCTGAAAAAAGGAATATTCAACCGCAAACACCTGTTTGTTTGAAAAAGCTGATGACCTTATTCCGAGTCATGAGGCACTGCTTTGCCTTTTGAAGCATAGTATAGTTCATACCAGTCCTGCTTATCGAGGTTTACTTTAAAGGCATTCACTATGTTCTTTATCCGCTGCTCGCTTAATGTTCCTATCAGCGGCAATGCGCCCAGTTTCACCAACCAGGCCACCGCAATTGATTCAACATGGGCCCCGTATTTTTTACTGAGTTCTTCCAGCTTGTAATGAACCCTGACTGCTAAAGGATCGGTTCCGTTCTCTATCCTTCCACCTGCCAGCGGCGCTGCAGCCAGCGGACGCATATAACGTTGTTTGATATAATCTATCTGCCCATTGTCCAATGCAGTTGTGTTCAGTACGTTCAATTCAATATGATTGGTAACGATAGGTACATGCAGGTAAGATGCTAACAACTGGTGCTGGAATACGGAGAAATTAGCGACGCCTATATTCCTTATTTTACCGGATCCTCTTAATCTTTCCAATGTAAGCGCTGTTTCTTCCAGGTCGGAAAGCGGGTCTAAATGATCAAGCAGGAAGATATCAATATAGTCCGTCTTTAACTTCAATAATGAAGAATCAACACTTTTCACCACATGGTCGGCGGAAGTATCAAAGTACTTTGTTCGTATATCAGGCCTGTTGGCATGAGGCTCATTCACACCGCATTTTGTAAACAACACAACGTCTTCCCGTTTGAATGATTTTTGTTTCAATACATTTCCAAACAATTCTTCGCACTGGTAGCCGCCATATACATCTGCATGGTCGAATGTATTGATACCTTGTTCCAGGCAAAAGTTGACGATCTTCTCCATAGCAGCCAAACCGGTAGCGGAAGTATCTTCCCATCTCCAGAAACCATAGACGGCCGGGGAAACTTTGGGACCTGAATCGCTGAGATAAATTTTTTCCATTGCCTGTTGTTTTCCTTTCTATGAAATTAAGATTATTATTTATCAGGATAATTAATTATTTGTTCAGCAATCCATCCACCATGATAGCTGCATAATACAAGGCGCCGATAGTAGGGCCCCCGGCATACTGAATATGCCTGTTATTTAAAACATTCGTGCCCCCGATCTTCACAGTAGAGTTTACTTTAGGAAACCGGTAAGTGACCTGCGCATCTATATTGTTGATGGCCGCAATGCTGCCTGTTACCAGCGGGCTTTCCCATAAAAAACTGTTCTGCCATTTCCAAACGATATTAAATCCCAGGTTTTTTGTAACGGCCCTGTTGCCGAATGATACGTTAGTGGTCCAGTCAGGTGTATTAAATCCAGTTACAAAAAGGTCGGGAGTGGAATTGCCTTTGATCTTATTATAATTCAGATTGCCTGAGATGGTGAATGATTTATAGAAATTGTAAGTAAGGCCTAATGAAGAACCATAAGTAGTGTATTTATTTTTTGCATTGGTATAAACGCGGTAACGTTCCTGCCCTTTGCTGGCTGCATTACCACCACTGGCAGTTGTTGCATCCCTGTTCCTGTCTATCATCGCAATAACGGCTGCATCGGAACCGACAGTCTCCTCTTTGGGAACATATACCTGCACCTGTCCCAGGAAACCATCATAGATGTTGGCATAAAGATCAAAATCAATGAACACCTTGCCATCAAACACAATGCTTTTATACCCAACCTCAAACGAATTAATTCCTTCCGGACGTCCATCCGGTAAGTTTGCTACCTGCAATAAATCCCTGTTGGCAAGGGCAGCTGCATCTGTATTGCCGGCTGCTCTTACTGCTGCGTTAAAGGTAGCTACTGATGGTTGGGTGTAACTGTTATCACGGAAACCCAGACCTTCGTTGATGATAGGCAAAATGCCCACCCGTTTTACCCGCCCGTTATTTACATAAGACAATGCTTCGAACAAAGCCGGGAAACGATAACCCTGCTGGAAGGTCAGCCGGAAATTATGTTTTTTATTCAGTGTATAAACTGCTGCTAGGCGGGGAGTTAATTGTGGTTTGAATTCCGGGTTGTAATCAGCACGCAAAGAACCGGTGAGTTTTAATTTTTCTTCCAGCAGTGTTTTCGTTACCTGCACAAAGCCGCCCACTTTTTTATAATAGGTATTCTTGCCGAAACTCCCATCTTTCAAAGGCGTATTTCTTTCAGGAATAGGCCTTGTAAAATCAACAAAGTTGTTTCCATCAGGAATTAATTCATACACACGAAAATCGGAGCCCACTAATAAGTCGAAAATTTTCACCTGCTTGCTGATATCCCATTGTCCCTCGATATGATATACATTGCTTTTCTGTACAAGGGCAGCACCACCGGTAACCGGTGCGTCTGGAATAAGGCTTGACTTGATATCCCAGTTATTAAAACTCCTTATTGAGTCCACTACCCTGTTAAATCGTTCTGTACCGGGTTCTGCACGGCCGGCATCTGCCTGCTGGCGGGCAAAAGCTGTTGCTGCTGCAAGATTAGCGGATGTCAAAGAACCACCATTGGCCACAGCATAAGCATTCAGCGCATTTTTAAATTTGGTATTCCATGCACTCCCGCTTCCGCCTGAATAAAGATCCAGGTTATCTGCCAATGGTTTTACATTGTAAGAATTACCGGAGTTTTCATTGATGATATAGGCTTTGACAATATAACTGTTCCCCTTTAATTCAAACTGGTGGTTTTGTATGATGATATTATCCAGCTTTACTTTATTACCCCGCTGGAATAAACCATCCATTTTACCGATACGATACCCGTATGATACCAGTGTTTTAGGATTTATGCGGTAATGCAGGGAAGCATCGAATTTCAGGTTGTCTACTTTAGGATCAACCAGGTCTCTTTCCCAGTAACCGGTACGGGCAACTGTTAATGTCCTGTTCGTAACGCCATCAATCGTTAAACCTGTAACAGAAACTGTATTACTTAACTGTAGTGCGTCATCCCCATATTTATTCCAACCATCAAATGCGATATTGCTGGCTCCGTTCAATGAAGTATAGGTGGGATTTGCCGTGTTCTTGTTATTAGGGTTCTGATCTAAACGTGTATCGGATATCCAGTCGGTAGCTGTTAAATAACTGGCATTGATCTTAAAGGCGAATTTATCTTTGAATACTTTGGCATAGCGTATCGCCGTTTCAGATAATATAGCCGGGTCATGATCTACCCCATCAATATGATTGACCCCTGTACGCTGAAAAATACTTAAGCCCTGTGTTTTAAAAGGGTCTTTGGTGATCAGGTTGGCCATGCCGTTAATGGCATTCATACCATATAATGCAGATGCGGCGCCGGGGGTCACTTCAATACTTTGTACATCCAGTTCTGTTGGCCCTATTGCATTACCTAACGGCACACCTAAAGTAGCGGCCTGCATGTCCACACCATCTACCAGTTGCATGAAGCGAAAATTGTTGGGGATATTGAAGCCGCGGGTGTTCGGCACTTTAAATGTTATGGAAGATGTTGTCAATTGAACGCCTTTCATATTTCCCAATGCATCATAAAAAGAAGCAGCGGGTGTTTCTTTCAATGCCCGGATATTTAATTTATCAATAGCTACCGGTGATTTTAGAATGCTTTCTTCAATACGGGAAGCGGTAACAACCACATCGCCGCCAAGAATAGTTTGCGTAACAAGGGCTACCTGGAGATTGGAACCAAGACTGGTTACTTCCATTTCCTGTTCTTTGAATCCTATCGAAGAGAAAGTAAGCGTAAACGGGAGTTTCGACCGGGTACGCAATTTAAAATCGCCGGTCTTCCCGGTAACAGTTCCCGTATTGGTTCCTTTTACCTGTACACTCACATCAGGAAGTGGTTGTTGGCTGGATTGGTCAGTAACCCTTCCGGAAATTTCGATCAGTGTAGCATCCTGTGCAAATAGAAAATGACTGAAAAGGATGAGTGTAATTAATACAGTAAAAAATATTCGTTTCATTTTTATGGTTTCAGTTAAGTAATGTCAATAGTTACCCGTTAGCAGTTATTGCTGCTTTAAAAAATCATGGCAACGCTTGTATCAGGATATCAGCAACATCGCTGCATAGAATTCATTATGCGATATGCTGTTTGTATGATGAGTTTCTTTCTCATAAATATTGGCTGAATGTTTTTCACCAATTTGTTTCGGAGTCAAAAATAGGAGGATTTTATTATCCTACCAATTTTATAGACTATTTATTTTGAATTATTCTTTCGCTTTAAAGTCTCCTTTTTTAAAAGGCCTTAAACAGGATCCGGATACTCCACCCGACCACTACTGTTCCCAATAAAATAAAAGATGCTTTGCGGGGTAACTTACCAGCTAATCTTGCTGCAATGGGTGCAGCTAAAACTCCCCCAATCACAAGGGCCAGAACTACCTGCCAGTTCTGTACTCCAATTAATGTAAAGAATGTAAAAGCGCTGGCTAATGTCACAAAAAATTCTGTCAGGCTAACAGAGCCAACAACATACCGCGGCGTTCTTCCCTTTGTAATAAGCGTGGAGGTAACAATAGGCCCCCATCCCCCACCGCCGAATGAATCCAGGAAACCGCCTGCTCCAGCCAGCCAGCCGTAGCGTTTGAATTTCTTTTTTCCATTCATTGTACGGAAAGCGTTGATGAAGATCCTTACACCCAGGAACATGGTGTAAATAGCCATCGCCGGACGGAGATAGCTGATATGCGTATCATCAAACCATACCAGCAACAACGCTCCAAGTACTGCCCCGATAACACCGGGTATCAATAAAGCTTTGAATAATTTCTTATTTACATTCCCGAATTTGTAATGGCTGTAACCAGAGGCTCCGCTGGTAAACATTTCGGCTGTATGGATACCGGCGCTGATCGCTGCAGGACTAACCTGTGCTGTTTGCAAAACGATCGAACTGGTAACGCCATAACCCATGCTGGTAGCGCCATCAACCATTTGCGCCAGGAAACCTGCCAGTACCATCCAGTGAAAATTCTTATCGAGTGTATTATACCATTTCACCGTATCGTCTGCCATCCGGCTTAACGGCAGATAAGAAAAAATAAAATGACCGATCAGCATTAAAGCAAACCCGATAAGTGAATACGTGGCGATCTTTCTCCAGCGCTTCTCATTGGATGCGTTATCTTTTTCCACCAATATTTTCGTGATACTGTTAAGCTTCTTCACCTTGTCATCAAAATTCCCGTTAAGCTTATTACGGACTTTGTGAAGATTTTCAATGACATCATCGAGTTCTCCGGGCAACGCTTCATGTAAAACTTCTTTGATCCGTTTAGCCGCAGTGGGTGATTTGCCGTTTGTAGATATAGCGATCTTCAGGTTTCCTTTTTGTACAATGCTGCCTAAATAAAAATCACAGAGTTCGGGGGTATCCGCCACATTGGTCAGTATCCCTTTTTCTGTTGTCAGTTGTTTGATGTATTTGTGCAGTTCCTTATCATCAGTGGCTAAAACCACAAGCTCTTTACCATTCAGGTCAGTTTCTTCAAATTGTCTTTGCTTTACCTGGCAGGAAGGATGCCTGAATACTAATCGTCTCACCTCTTCCTTTACTTCAGGCGCCACAATTGTAATTTTTGCTTCCGGTGAATTGGAAAGCAGTGAATGCAGTTTTTCCAAACCGACATTACCGGCGCCGACCAGTAATATATTCAACTGTTCCAGTTTCAGGAAAACCGGGTACAATTGATTCTTTTTGTCCTGTTCAGTTCCTTTATCCATTAACTTATAATCAGTTTGACTATCCATCTGCTTATTTTCTGTTTATATCGCTGCATTATTGATCCACTCTTTTGCATTCCGGGATGCATAAGAAATAATGATGTCTGCCCCGCTTCTTTGCAACGCTGCCCAGGTTTCGAGGTGGGCTGCTTCCCGGTTCAACAATCCTTTTTCTGCTAATGCTTCTATCGCTGCATATTCACCACTTACATGATAGGCTGCCAGTGGTTTCAATGTCTGTTGCTTCAGCTTTGCAATTATATCAGCATATAAAGTAGCCGGCTTTACCATTAAAATATCTGCTCCTTCTCTTTCATCCCGTAAGGCACTGGCCACGGCATCATTGGCGTTAAATGGAGAAATTTGATAGCTCTTCCTGTTTTGCAGCCCATTTGTATTCGGTGCAGAATGACAGGCATCACGAAAGGGACCATAGAACTGCGAACTGAATTTGGCGGCGTAGCTCATAATACTGACCTGCTCATAACCCAGCGCATCTAATTTGCTACGTATAGCTGCAATTCGTCCGTCCATCATATCACTCGGCGCAATACAATCTGCTCCCGCATTAGCGAGTAATGATGAGTAATGGCTCAATACATCGACGGTCCGGCTGTTCAGCAGCTGAGAATGGTCCTCATTCAAAATACCACAATGACCATGTGTAGTATAACTGCATAAGCAAACATCGGAAGCGATCCATACCTGTTCCCCAAATGTCTCCTTGATCTTTTTGATGGTATTGACTGCAAAAGAAAAATCAAAATCCTTTTCCTTCTTTTGCGCCGGAACAGGGAAAAGCAGGAATTTGGTGATGCCGCTGTTGATATCCTGTTCAATGGTATTCAAAACAGATCCGGCCGTATCCACCTGCACAGCATTCAAGCCATTCACTTCTCTCGGAGCCTGGATCGCTTCATCCACAAATAATGGCTGAATAAAACTTTTATGCGAAAGTTTTACAGATGCTGTCAGCTCCCTTATATGAGTATCCACCCGCAGGCGGCGCTGTGTCAGCGGGCTGAAGTTTGTTTCCATTGCTGAAAAGCTTTAATGTTAGGAAATACAACAGGTTCAATACCTGCTGACTTTAATTGCTCTGCTGTTTCTCCATAAGGACAAGAATGCACAACTTTTTCTTTCACGATATCCTTGTACTGCACATACTGCCGGTAACTTGTCCAGAAAATAATATCGGCTTCTTTTATTTGGCTCTCTATTTCCGGTAAATATTTTTCAGCTGTTGAATAAGTACCATAAGTTTTCCAGCCTTTTGCCCGCCATATACCTGCAGAGAGGTCATTGGTAATAACAGCTATATCCCTTTTAGAAATATTCACTAATGCCATTTGCCAGGGCATTTGTAAAAAATCCAATCCGAATGCATCGGCGCTTCCTTCTACCCATATTCCTTTTTTGGCTAACTCAAACCATGTTTTTGTTCCGGCGGCCCATACCCTCTTTGCCTGCAACAGATCAATGACCTCTTTCTTTTCCACAGCTTTGTAATTTGCTACATACACGGCAGGTTCATCAATAGTTAAAATCTTATCGCTGTATTCGTATTGAAAAAAGCTACCCATAAAATCAGTGGTGCTGAAAAAATTCTTTCCTGCGGTCTTTAGTTCAGGCAAGCCTGTCCATGTACTGAAGTTTTTTCCGGTACTGTCTTTGCCTGCCGCATAAACGACCTGTGCTGAGCCTTCCGAAGTATTGTCATAACTGATGCTGGTAACACCAAATTTTTGCAAACAACCCACTCCATATTGTTTGGCTGTTAACTTTTCCTGTACACAGGCTTTCATCAATTCCGTATCATTGATCCTGTTCAATACTTCAATAGCTTTTTGATTAACGGGGTCTGCTTCTGCTACAATAGCACCCTGGCAGGGAGCAGGCACACATTCGATCAGCGGGAGAAGCATCAGCTTTTTATCACTCAGCAATTCTTTAATGACTGCTGCATCATCCTTACTACTCAATAAACGGTTCAACCCGGCCGTAGCGAGAATGATCCCGTCATAATCCCCGTTATCTAATTTTCTCAACCGGGTATCAACATTACCCCGGATGCTTTTTGTTTCGATACGGAAACTCTTATTCAACTGCGGTAATGCTTTCTGTAAAAAACCAATAGCCATTTCTTCCCGGCGGGGCGAGCAGGTACCAATAACTATATTTTCCCCTTTTTTAATTTTTAATTCTACACTCTTATTGAAAATTGCAACATCCCTTGTATCGTCCCGGTCAACCACTGCAAATTTGTTCGATCCAAAAAAATGTTCGCTGCTCATATCTTTCAACGAATGCACGGCAATATCCGCTTCGTCATTGGCCAGCGCATCAAATATATCCTGTGTAAAAAAATCACTTCCTTCTACGGTATGCAATGGCACATCCTGCAATGCATCGCCACGACTACTGCGGGCAATGATCGTTACTTCCACACCTGGATAAGCGGCGGCTATCTTACTCTTCACCTTCTCCAACTGGAGTACCGATAGCCGGGAATTCCGTCCTATGAGCCTGATTGCTTCCATTTAAAATTTTATGCAAACTATGCGCTAAGTGATTAATATGTTTAGGCTGATGCTTTGCGGTGATGATTATCCGTAAACATTCTTCACCGACAGGCACCGTAGGGAAATTAATTGGTTGCAGGTACACCCCCTGCTTTTCCAGCAGGTCATTCGCCACCTGCCTGCAGCGGCTGGCATCCCTTACGGGTACAATGGTGATATGGGCAGGATTAGGAATAAAGGCAACCCCGTTTTGTAACAGCGCCTGGCGCAATTGCATAACGTTGTTATGAAATTCATTCCGCCATTCAGGATTCTGTTGAATAAGCCTTATGCTTTTATTGGCCGCACTGCAAACAGCAGGTGGTAATGAAGTAGTAAAAATAAAACCACTGCCATAACTACGCACAAAATCAACAACTGTTGCTGATGCAGCGATATATCCCCCGAATACGCCAACTGCTTTTGACAAAGTGCCGTTGACAATATCTATTTCATTCTGCAGACCTTCCCTTTCAAGGATACCTGCCCCCCCTTCACCATACAACCCCACGCCATGCACTTCATCTATATAAGTTAATGCGTTGAATTGTTTGGCAATCGCCGCTATTTCTTTTACCGGCGATATCGTACCGGACATGGAATAGACAGATTCAAAAACGATCATCTTTGGCTGATCTGCGGGGATGGATCCTAATATTTCTTCAAGATGAGCCGTATCGTTATGCCTGAATATCTTTTTTTCATTCTTACAACCCCTCATTCCTTCAATGATCGAAGCATGATTGCGTTCATCTGAAATAAAAATGAGGCCGGGAATATTTTTTCCCAGGGTCTGCAAAGTGGTAACATTAGCTGCATAAGCGCCATTGAAAAGCAGCGCTGCTTCTTTCCGGTGCCATTGCGCTAATGTGGCTTCCAGTTCACGGTGATGAATTGTTGTTCCGGAAATATTCCGGGTACCACTGCTGCCCGTTCCGCTCTTATAAGTAGTATGACTGAGCTTTCCGATCACTTCTTCATGTGTACTCATGCAGAGATAATCATTGCTGCACCAGTTCACAGCTGATCGCTGCACGCCTTCATTATTCTGGTAATGGAAATGAGGAAAATGCTGCGCACTTTTATTAACCTCTAAAAAATAACGGTAAGATCCCGTCTCTTTTAGTTGCTGAATTTTTCCGGCAAGGAATGAATCATAATTAAACATAATCGGGCCTTATTTTATATCCTTGAATTGCAAACATACCAATTTCCTACTAAATTTGTGGACTAACAAAATGTTTATTTTTCCCACACTAACACCTGTTGTAATATGGGTATATCACAAGAAATACGCCCTGTACTTTGATTAATTGCCGAACTTTACCCCTGACTATAAACTCTTTACATGAAACCAACTATTACCATTGAATACTGTCCCAAATGCCATTGGCTATTGCGTGCTGCCTATATGGCCCAGGAATTTTTGACAACTTTTGAGAACGAGCTAAATGCTGTAACCCTGAAGCCCAGTGAGGTGAACGGGGACTTTCATATCAGCATTGATGGTAAAAAAATATTTGACAGAAAAGAGTATGGTGGCTTTCCGGAAATTAAAGAACTGAAGCAATTGGTTCGTGACGTTGCGGCTCCCGGTAAAAGCTTAGGCCATACGGATACAAAACCACATCATCAGCAATAATAATTATATCCATAATGCTGGGAGTTGTATTATGCGGCGGACAAAGTTCCCGGATGGGAAGCGATAAAGGGCTTTTGAAACTGGAAGCTAAAACATGGGCGCAAACAGCATTTGATAAAGTAGCCGGATTGAATTTCCCTATTGTGATTTCCGTCAATGAAAAACAGCATAAAGACTATGCGGCTGTTTTCCCTGCCAATGAATTGATCACTGATGACGGCACTCTTTCTATTCACGGACCATTAAGTGGTGTATTAAGTGTTCACCTCCGGCACCCGGCAGAAGATCTGCTGGTGCTTGCCTGTGATATGCCACTGATGGAAACAGCTTTACTCAAAGAACTTCTCGGCCACTACCGGCAATATTCATCAAACGACGCTTTTGTTTATACCAATGATGGCGAATCGGAACCACTTTGCGGGATATACAAAGCAAAGGGGCTTGCACATATCCTCTCATTATACCAAAACAAACAGCTACCCAAACACAGTATGAAGTATATGCTGGAACATATCGCCACCCATACTATTCCTGTTTCTGAGGACAAAAAGAAATGCTTCCGCAACTTCAATGCCCATGCTGAACTAAACGGGTTGTAATCCCAGCGCAGCTTTTTCTATTTTTATAATATCGTCAACAGGCGCTTCACACAAAGAACAAGTATATCCTTCCGGTAATCCTTCGAATGGTGTACCCGCTGCAATTCCATTAGCCGGCTCACCAATTGTTTCATCATATATGCTCAGGCAATGTTTGCACTGGTGCACATATTCCTTCTTATCAGTTTTGATCACCGTTTCTTTTTTGATAGCAGCATTTTTCGGCTGCCTTAAAATTTTTGCCTGGTGTGCATAAAACGCAAGGATCACCCGGCGCAACTGCTCCGGTAACAGGAACTTTGTATTGTAACGGCTGAAAATAAAACCTGTCCGTTCATTCGGGTTAAAATCTTTGGCACAAAGAATATCATAGAAATGAAAGAACCCCCATTTTCCAATTCTGAACAAAGGTCTCCGGCGTATCAGCACACTGCTGAATACTTCACTTTTGCTCCTGATCTTTATCCCGAGACAGATACCGAATGTCCGGGTATCTTCATTGCTCAGGTGTTTGACTAAGTAATTTTTTAATGCAAGTCCTTCCTTACAATTATCCTCCACCTGGAAATTCAATTCATTGGCGGCATGCCGGACATTGATTTGGTATCTCGCCAGCAGGTAATTCCACAGAGAGCGGTCTTTTTCTTCAATACCTTTTATAATGATGGATTTCCACGGTGTTGAGCACAATTGTCCCACTTTTGTTTGGAGACATAACGTGCAAACGTCCCTGAGAAAATCTACACTGAATAATTCATCACGCCGGTAAATGCCTAACCAGCTTTTATCATGGTACCTGTTCAGGCCTTCGTAATAAGGGAGATTGAAAGCCGGCAGCTTTAATTTCTCCTCAGCCGGTTTTGTAATATGATCTTCGGCCGGGATCATAGCATATAATTCATCGCCTGATGCATCCGGGTTATCTATAAACTTTTCGGGGTTCGCCCAGATCAGCGTTTCAATCTTTTGAGACATTCTGGCCACATCATTGGTATAAACTATCTCCTTCCATTCATAGATCACATTGGTTTTGGGAAAACGAATAAACAAATGCCAGAAATGCTGCGCTGTAGGAGAAGCTACCCAGTTGATATTACCGGTGAGCATCGGGGTAAAACTCTGGTTGCTGTCACTTACATTTATCTTCAGCTTTGGCTGGTAATCGACCAGGTCAAAAATATCTTTGTAGACACCTTCACTTAACCATGTATGATTAATAAAGATCTCTTCTGCCGGGTAGGAGCTTACAATATTAGGAAAGTCATCTTTATTGGTCTCGAAAGAAAACCCAAGCAGGTCAAGTTCATCTGTTATATTTCTCACTTCTTCTGCAGCTACATCAAATAATAATTGCTGTCGCAAACCAAACCTGACATACAATACCCCTGACTTGCGTGCCGCCACAAGTATATTGTAGAGATCGCCGGGAGAAATGATCCCTCCTTTGAAATTGATCTTTATGGTATTCGTACTTTTCAATCTTACTCTATTAACCTGAATTCTTTCATGGCCTTGGGAAAATTCTTATTCTCATGCCCCTCCTTGCATAGTTTCAATAAAGCAAAGCGTTGGAGGCTGGTCAATCTTTTCCATTGTTCTGTTGAAATGTACCAGCCGAATTTCTTCAATCTTTCATTCAGCATTTCCGGCACTTCAACAAGGTTGGCCCATACCGGGCTTTTGTCAATCTCCAAAACTGTTCCTTCTTTTCCTGTATACTTTTTAATCAGTTCCGCCAGGTAATCATTATATTGTTTGGTTTCCTCATCATTACTGCAAAATTTCTTTGCCAGTTCTATTCTTTCATCCACGCTGAATTTGCTCCACTCTGCCAGTTTCAGTTTAATGCCGGCCTTATCCATTTTGAACCGGACAATCATTGGAATACAACGCACATTCTTCTCGATAAAATCTTCTTCAAATAAAAAATACTCGATGTCCGGCAAACTTTTGAACTCAGATGGCCGTATACTCAATTCCTTTTTCATACAAATGCTATCTTCCAGTCCTTTATACTGATCATAATTTTCAATGACCTCATACCTTGCATTCATATATAAGTTTGCAGCCGCTTTAAAATGAACACTGGTTTCCAGGATAGCTTTTTTAAACCCTTCCTGCATGGCCCATTCTTCCAGTTCTTTCAAAATAATAGTTGAAAGTCCCCGCCCCCTGAATTCCTTTTTCACAAACATTCTCTTTATTTCAACGGTATCATCATTATACTGTTTGAAACAACCACATGCAACCGGCGTTTCATTTATATATAGTACAAGCGCCGTCCGGATACCCGGCACTTTATTATACTGATCATAAGTTGCCTGGTCTTCTTTCAGTTCATTCCACAATTCATGATCCAACTGTGCTATCAGTAAATGGAAATCAGGATCGGTCCCATGGGTTCTTTTTATCGTTAAAGCTTGTTTCATATAGCAAAACTATCACAAACAGCTCAGGCCCTTACCAGGTTCTCTTTTAGCGGAATCGGGTTTACCTGCGCATCCAGTATCGCTTTTACCTCCGGCCGGCAACTACCACAACCCATTCCGGCGCCTGTCAGCTGGCACAACTGCAAATGATCTTTACAACCTTC
Organism: Chitinophagaceae bacterium; assembly: GCA_036520835.1. Lineage (GTDB taxonomy): Bacteria > Bacteroidota > Bacteroidia > Chitinophagales > Chitinophagaceae > VBAT01. The sequence goes on from DATDIX010000341.1 coordinate 15,903, forward strand.
TTTTATTTTATTGACAATATTGCCTTCGCCTACATTATTACAACTACATACCAGTTTGCCGATCACCGGTTCAGCCGCTTTACCACTGCGCAATAACTGCAACCGCTTTTCACTCAGTTCCATTTTATTCCCGATCAGGTCACGAAACTCAAGGAATTCGCTTTTATCACCAATTAAAATGGCCCCTACTAACTTATCGTTATGAACGATACATTTTTTATAATACCGTTTGGCTTTATCTATAAAAATAATTTCTTCATAAGCAGGATCATCGCCAGGTACTTCTGCCAGCCCCAGCGAACAAAGATCAGTGCCATGCATTTTCAGGATATTCATCAGCAATGAACCTGTATAATATTTGGAAATATCCCCGCATAAATACCTGGCCACAATTTCGGCCTGCTGCTCTGCCGCAGCAGTAATTCCATATAAGAACCCTTTGAATTCTGCTATCTCGCCAATAGCAAAAATGTTTTCATCATTGGTGCGCAGGTATTCATCCACCACCACTCCCCGTTTACATTCCACACCGCTTGTCTTCGCTATTTCGATATTCGGTACAGTACCGATGGCGATCACCAAAGCCTGGCAGTTGATCATCAAACCGCTTTTCAGTCTCACGGCTGTTATTTCTTTTTCGCCAAGAAAACGATCAATTTCATCATTGTAAAAAATATCTATTCCTTTACTGGTTAACTCTTCGTGGAGTAATTGACTTCCCAATGGATCTAACTGGCGGTCCATTAAACGGGATATACGCTGAATAATGGTAACCTCCACATTTACTTCACGCAGTGATGCAGCCAACTCAATTCCCAATAAACCACCGCCAACGATGATCACCCTTCCATTTGAAGGATCAACATGATCTTTGAAACTATCTGCATCGGTGCGGCTGCGCATAGTAAAGATTCCCTTCAATGCAGGCACATCTTTGAGCATAAATGCACGGCTTCCGGTAGCCAGTAACAGGATATCATATTGATGTGTTTTGCCAGTACTGTCTGTTACCGTTTTACTTTCCCGGTCAATATGTTCAATGCTAACACCCCGGTGCAGCCTGATGCGATAATCTTTTTCCTCATCATCAGTCATCTTGACCAAGTTATGCCAGGGCAATACACCGCTGATATAATCCGGCAGCAATACACGGTTATAAAAAGGGTAGTTCTCCTTGCTGAATATCTCTATTTCGTCTTCCGTATTCATCGCCCGGTAGCTTTTTACAAAACCACAGGCCCCTGCACCTGCCCCGACAACAATAATTTTTTGTTTTGCTTTCTTATACAGTTTTACCTGTACAGCACTGAATTTAAAATCCGGTTCCTTGCTTTTTGGATCAACCAGGTTATTGGTAAGATTATTGACACGATTCAGGTCGTTATTCAATACTTTACCCCAATGCATGGGCATGAATACAACACCGGGTTTGATATCCTCAGAAATTCTCGCTTTTACCCTTACATTTCCCCTTTCATTGAATATCTCGACTACATCGCTTTCTTTAATATTGCGTTTTTCTGCATCATCAGGGTGTATTTCCAGGAATGACTCGCTTACATGCTGTTTCAGTTTATTTACCTTACCGGTCTTGCTCATGGTATGCCACTGGTCACGGATCCGTCCTGTAGTAAGTACCAGGGGATGTATTTTATTTACCGGCTCACTTTGATTGCTGTCATCAAAAGAATGTATCTGTGCCTTTTTTGATGTTGTATAAAATTTTTTGTCAGTAAACAGCCGCGGTGTTCCGTGTCCATTTATTTCTTTGGTATAAGGCCACTGCACTGACCTTTTCTCCCTTAGTATTTCATAATTCAGATCGCTGATATCAATGGTTGTTCCTTTAGTGAGTGCTGCGTGTTCTTTATATATCTCCCCGGGATTATTATAATCAAACCCATAATAACCCATCTTTTTTGCAAAGCGGCAAATGATCTCTGCATCGGGCAATGCTTCGCCGGGCGCCTCTGTTATTTTAGAAAGATGAGAAATATATCTTCCGGCATTTGTCATAGTGCCTTCCTTTTCCGTCCAGGCAGCAGCAGGCAATACCACATCAGCATATGGCAGTGTCTCTAATTTATTGGTTACATCCTGTACTACGACAAACTTTGCTTTCTTCAATCCTTCTTCAGCCTTGCGGACATCGGGTATACTGATCAGTGGGTTGGTGCATAATATCCAGATGGCTTTTAATTTGCCTTCATTCAGGGCATCGAACATTTCAGTAGCTGTTAAACCAGCTTTAGGTTGAATAGTACCCAGAGGTATTTGCCAAAATCTTTCCACTTCATTTCTATGCACTTCGTTTGCCAGGTCACGATGGGCAGGTAATAAATTACTTAATCCTCCTACTTCTCTTCCTCCCATAGCATTGGGCTGACCTGTCAATGAAAAAGGGCCCGAACCGGGTTTACCAATATGACCAGTGATCAAATTGAGATTAATAAGAGAAAGATTTTTATTTACACCGATCACACTTTGATTGCTGTCATCAAAAGAATGTATCTGTGCCTTTTTTGATGTTGTATAAAATTTTTTGTCAGTAAACAGCCGCGGTGTTC
>DATDIX010000342.1:0-7704 GCA_036520835.1 Chitinophagaceae bacterium
CGGCTGCAGCTGCTGAGCAATCGGCCGTGTTCTCAAAAAATGATCTGTTGGTACCTGTTTATATTGATCTGAATGTAGGAATGAACCGCACTGGCATTCCTCCCGGAGAAAATGCGGTTGCCCTTTACAGGTTGTGTAATACACTGCCTGGAATTACTATAACAGGATTACATGCTTATGATGGTCACCTTCGTGATACGGATTTTCAATTGCGAAAACAAAAATGCGATACTGCATTTAATGAAGTATTACTGATGAAGGAGGCGTTGTTAAAAGAAAAACTTCCGACGCCAATTCTCATTGCGGGTGGTTCCCCCACTTTTTCTATCCATAGCAAAAGGGAGAATATTGAATGCAGTCCCGGTACGTTTGTATATTGGGATAAAGGGTATAGTGACCTATGTCCGGAACAGACCTTTCTGCCTGCTGTTGTATTGGTGGCAAGAGTTATTTCATTACCTGCTCCCGGCCGGGTATGCCTTGACCTGGGACATAAATCAGTGGCTGCCGAAAACGAGATCAGCAAAAGAATATTCTTTTTAAATGCAGATGGGTTAATGCCGGTTGGCCAGAGCGAAGAGCATCTTGTATTAGAAACCGGTCCCGGCCATTCTTATAAAACAGGGGATGTGCTGTATGGATTACCCTGGCATGTTTGTCCTACAGTTGCCTTATATGAGAAAGTTTATGCCATAGAGAAAGGGAAAGTTTCAGGAGAGTGGAAGAACGAAGCGAGGGACAGGCGGATCACTATTTGAGTATTAAACATCTTGCAGGTACTTCCCGTTGCCGGAATAGTGTAATAAAAAAACGGATACCGCGGTACCCGTTTTACTGAATAAGATGTTAAGCTGGTTATTTCGGCAACTCAAAAATTTTAGGGTCTATCTCTTTATTTACTTCCACCTTATTTACTTTTAAAGAAAATGCGAAAGTTCCAAAATCAACTGATCTCGTATAAGGTAAAACGATACCAAAGTCTGTTTTTTTGTGTTCCGAGAAAGTAACCACGATCTCTGTTGGTTGCCCCATCATTTCGCCTTTTGCAGTTGTTTTCGTAATGTAATAAGATGATGCGTCAATAAAATAAATGGATTCAGAATTGCCCGTAGTTACTTTCAGCTTATAATTATTGTCTTCCTTTCCCAGCAACTCCACTTTATTTCCCTTCGCAGCATAATCCGCCAGGACGCCGCCAATATAAATACTGCTTTTACCTGCGCTATACATTTCATCAGGCATCGGTTGTGCATCAGTAACCCCAGCCATTGGGTTGACCGACCAGCCACCTTTGTCAGTATAGCAGTTGATGATCTTTGCACCATTAAAATCTGTTTCGCTTTTAAAACCTTTACCATCCACCAGGTATTCAGTAACAGGGGCCTGGTTGCCCATTATGTCCATTGAGTTTTCAGTATAAAGCGATTTCGCCTGGCTTAGTTTTTCTTTACCGCCAATGGCTTCAATATGTTTTGCAACGATCTCATCAACGGTCTGCGCAGGCAATGCCGTGGCGAACAATAATGCTGTTGTTAATAACAGGAAGTTTATTTTTTTCATGTTTAAATCAAATTTTAAATGAGCCGGCTTTATTTTTAGATGGCTGAAATTACAGTTTGTTGCTGAAAATTGATTCAAAACCTGGTTATCATAATAAATATTTCTGCAAAAATGCCCGTTGGACAGAAAATATTTCCCATAAAAATGACCATAGCGCTATAAATTAGCCTATGATTAAAACTCCCCCGTATTTACAACCCGGTGATACGATCGGTCTTGTCTGCCCTGCCGGTTATATGCCGGTTGAAAAAGTTTCAGAATGTATCCGTGTATTGAACGAGGAATGGGGGTTTCGTACCAAAGTGGGAAAAACCGTAGGGAACCAGTTCAACTATTTTTCCGGGACGGATGAGGAAAGGCTCACCGACTTTCAGCAAATGCTGGATGACGATGAAGTGAAAGCGGTATTATGTGCAAGGGGTGGTTACGGGATGGGCCGTATTATTGATAAGATCAGTTTTAAAAAATTCAAAAAGAGCCCCAAATGGGTGATCGGGTACAGCGATATCACCGTGCTCCATTCCCATCTTTATTCCAATTATTATATATCATCGTTGCATGCGCCGATGGCAGGGGCCTTTAATGAAGCAGGTTATATCAACCGGTTCGTGCAATCATTAAAAGCAGCGCTGGAAGGGAAAAAAGCAAAATATACCTGTGAACCGCATGAGTTCAATAAAAAGGGAGAGGCGATAGGGGAATTGGTAGGGGGCAATCTTGCATTGCTGGCTCACCTGGTGGGGACAGAGTCGGATATCAAAACAAGAGGAAGGATTTTATTTATAGAAGATGTGGGAGAATACCTGTACAGTATTGACCGGATGATGTACCAGCTAAAACGAAGCGGTAAATTATCTAAGCTGGCTGGTTTGATCATCGGGGGATTTACAGATATAAAAGACACCGACCGGCCTTTTGGGCAAACGGCTTATGAGATCATCCGTGATATTATCAGCGAATACAATTACCCGGTTTGTTATGGCTTTCCTGTCAGTCATGAAAAGGAGAACTATGCACTGAAAGTAGGAGTGGGGTATAAGTTAAAAGTGGGAAAAAGTAAAGTGATATTAGAAGAATAAAAAAGCCGTCCCGCCCAAAGTATGTTGGAAAGCGGGAACGGCTGAACCATTAAACCTTAATCAAAGAGATCTAAGGAAGTATTGCGGTTTTCTTTCGGATGTTTTGCCGGTATAGCTGTTTTAAGATTTACACCAAACAATCAGGCCAGGTCAAAGCGGTCAAGATTCATTACTTTATTCCATACAGCTACAAAATCTGTTACAAATTTTTCCTTTGCATCTGCACTTCCGTAAACTTCGGCAAGGGCCCTTAGCTCAGAGTTGGAACCAAAGACAAGATCTGCGCGGGTTGCTGTCCATTTGAGTTTGCCAGTTGCACGATCACTCCCTTCAAACAATTCCTTATGTTCATCGGTTGCTTTCCAAACCGTACTCATATCGAGCAGGTTCACAAAGAAATCATTGGTAAGCGTTTCCGGATTTTTTGTGAAAACACCATGTTTAGAGCCATCATAGTTGGTATTCAATACACGCATGCCACCGGTAAGCACTGTCAGTTCAGGCGCTGTCAGTGTCAGTAATTGCGCTTTGTCAATCAGCAATTCTTCTGTTGATACAGCATATTTTGTTTTTAGATAATTGCGGAAGCCATCAGCAACAGGTTCCAGCACTGAGAATGATTCCACATCTGTTTGTTCCTGTGAAGCATCGGTTCTTCCCGGTGAAAATGGAATGGTCACGTTGCTGCCTGCATTTTTTGCCGCTTTTTCAACGCCTGCACAACCCGCTAAAACAATGAGGTCTGCAAGTGAAACTTTTTTACCACCAGGTTGAGCGCTGTTGAATGTTTTTTGGATGGCTTCCAATGTCTCCAATACTTTTGCCAGTTGAGCAGGATTGTTTACTGCCCAATATTTCTGCGGTGCTAACCGGATACGGGCACCATTAGCGCCACCACGTTTATCTGAACCACGAAAAGTAGAGGCCGAAGCCCATGCTGTTGATACCAGTTGAGATACTGTCAAACCGGAATCAAGTATTTTGGCTTTCAGGGCAACGATATCTTTTTCATCAATCAATTTATGGTCAACTGCAGGAATTGGATCTTGCCAGATCAGCTCTTCTCCAGGAACTTCAGGACCTAAGTAGCGGGCATGGGGACCCATATCACGGTGAGTTAATTTGAACCATGCACGGGCAAAAGCATCAGCAAATTCATCCGGGTTTTCGAAGAAGCGTCTTGAAATTTTTTCATAAGCCGGATCAAACCTTAAGGAAAGGTCAGTTGTGAGCATTGTAGGTGCATGACGTTTTGATTTATCATGCGCATCCGGAATTGTATTGGCACCTGCTCCATTCTTCGCTACCCATTGATGTGCACCGGCAGGGCTTTTTGTCAATTCCCATTCGTAACCGAAAAGATTCCAGAAAAAGTTGTTGCTCCACTTGGTCGGCGTACTTGTCCAGGTGACTTCCAGGCCGCTGGTGATCGTGTCACCACCTTTACCTGAGCCAAAACTGTTTTTCCATCCGAATCCCTGCTCTTCAATATCGGTTGCTTCAGGATCAGGGCCAACGTACTTGTCCGCATCGGCAGCACCATGGGTTTTACCGAAAGTATGACCACCGGCAATCAATGCAACAGTTTCTTCGTCATTCATGGCCATCCGCTTGAAAGTTTCCCGGATATCACGGGCTGCTGCGATCGGATCTGGATTTCCGTTAGGGCCTTGTGGGTTTACATAGATCAATCCCATCTGCACGGCAGCAAGCGGGTTTTCAAGATCCCTTTCACCCGAGTAACGTTTATCATCCAACCATTTTGTTTCAGAACCCCAATACACATCTTCTTCCGGTTCCCAAACATCTTCACGGCCACCGCCAAAACCAAAAGTTTTAAATCCCATTGATTCCAGCGCAACATTACCGGTGAGGATCATAAGGTCGGCCCATGATATTTTGCGACCATATTTTTGTTTGATCGGCCAAAGCAACCTGCGGGCCTTATCGAGACTGACGTTGTCGGGCCAACTGTTGAGCGGAGCAAAACGCTGTTGTCCTGCTCCTGCACCACCACGACCATCACCTGTGCGGTATGTGCCGGCACTGTGCCATGCCATACGAATGAATAAAGGGCCGTAGTGCCCGAAATCTGCCGGCCACCAGTCCTGTGAGTCTGTCATTAATTTGTGAAGGTCTTTTTTCAATGCTCCGAAATCAAGGCTCTTAAATTCTTCGGCGTAGTTAAACTCTTTGCCCATCGGGTTAGATCGGAAAGAGTGCTGGCGCAGGATGTTTAGCTTCAATTGATTTGGCCACCAGTCGCGGTTTTTTGTTCCGCCACCGCCAACGGGTTTTTTAAGTGTCCCGTTGTGAAAAGGACATTTGCTGATGTCGTTAGAATTGTCTCCCATTGTATAATAAGTTTTATGCTGAGTAAAACAAGGTTACAAAACTGTGGCAATTCTAAGTATAAACCTAATTGATTAATTTTATACTCTCATAGACAAAAACTATAAGTATGACCTTTATTCAGCTGGAATATATTATAGCCCTTGACCGTTACCGGCATTTTGCCAGCGCTGCATCTCATTGTTTTGTTACGCAACCAACGCTCAGTATGCAAATACACAAGCTGGAGGAGGAACTCGGCATCAAGATATTTGACCGGAGTAAACAGCCGGTAATTCCCACTGAAGCCGGAACCGAGATCATTGAGCAGGCAAAAAAAATTATTGCCGAAAAGGAACAGATGCAGGAAATGGTAAATACAAGAAAAGGATTAATAACCGGGGAACTGAAAGTAGGCATCATACCAACATTAGCGCCATACCTGTTGCCTTTATTTGCACACCGGTTCACCCAAAAATATCCCAATGTAAAACTTATCATTAATGAAATGATGACTGATCTTATCATCAGCCGCCTGCGGGAAGGAACCATTCATGCAGGCATATTGGTAACACCTTTGCAGGAATACGGTATTAAAGAGGATGTATTATTTTATGAAGAGTTACTGGTGTACGTTTCAAAACGAAATGAAGAGTTCAAGAAGAATTACATACTGGCGCAGGATATTGACCCGAATAAATTGTGGTTGCTGGAAGAAGGGCATTGCTTCCGTTCACAGATCATGAATCTTTGTGAATTGCAGAAGGCAAGTAAAGAAGGTCATTCTTTCGAATACGAAGCGGGAAGCATCGAAACATTGCGCAGAATGGTGGAGCTGACCGATGGTGTCACCATTTTACCTGAGTTGGCAACGATGGACTTAAACGTAAAGCAGCAACACCAGTTAAGACAGTTCAGGCGGCCGGCGCCGATGCGGGAAGTAAGCCTGGTGGTTCACCGGGATTTTGTGAAGAAACGTTTGATAGAGATATTAAAGAAAGAGATCATTGCAGCTGTTCCGGAAAAGATCAAAAAGAACCGGAACTCAAATGTTCTGCCCGTCTGATCAGGGTAATTGCAAAATAGCATTTAATTTTTGATGATAGACAGGAAAATCAGTGAGGTTATTATGCCTGCCTTTTTCGATAGTGATCAATTCTCTTTTAAGTAAAGGCGTTTCATTCCACGGCTCCATCAGCATTTTGGCATTTGAATAGGGAATGATCTCATCTTTTGTACCGTGAAAAATAGTTATTGGCGCTTCAATTGTTTTGAAATACCGGTAGATGGGGAAATGATACTTTGTCATCCAGTCAACCGGGTATATAAATGCATAATGACTGAACAAAGCTTCAATGCTGTAATAAGGTGTTTCCAGAACCAGCCTTTTGCAGTCTTTCGCTGAAGCCAGCCACGATGCGACGCCGGTGCCGATAGATTTTCCGTAAATGATGATACTGTCTTTTGAGGTCTTTGCCCTGGCCATCATATACAGCTGTGTGGCGTCGTCGTACATTACCTGTTCATTTCTTTCACCGGTGGTTTTACCAAAACCCGGATAATCCAGCATCCATACTTCGTAGTTATTTTTAGTGAAATTGACTGCATAAGGAGCATAGCGTTCGATATTTTCCCTGTTACCATGAAAATAAAGTACAATGCCCTTTCTTAACGTGTCCGGTACTGTGAACTGAACAATACTCAGGTTTCTATCCTTGTTGATGGCAAGATCAATTTCTTTGAAGGGTACGGTAAAACTGAATTTGTGATCAGCCGGCAATTTTTTGGGATGGAAGAGAAATGTTTCCTGTAAGAAATATAGAGTAATGCCGGTAACAATATAAATGAGCAGGACGATCTTCACCCATTTCCATATCTTTTTGATCTTAACTTTTTGCATGACCGCAAAGATGAAAATAAAAAAGGACATGAGCGAATCATGTCCTTTGTATGCGGAGGATAGTGAAACTCAAAAACGGTTGAAATAATCTTTAATGCCACATTCGGCCTTGTTTTGCGCTTCATTCATGATGACCCGGATTATTTCACTTTCAGAAGGAGGGAATTGTTCCCTGTCATCACACTGCTTTTTGTCATCTGCACTCAATGCCCTTGCATCGCCGGTATAGCTGGAGAATCCCGTGCTCCAGTTATAATCACCACGATAAACATCGCTCCATAACCACTGGTTGTTGTAGTCCCTTACCGTTACCTGCAGCAATCCGTCTGCCTGCAATGTCCGGCGAACGGTGGTGATCTTTGCTTTTACCGTTGCGTATTCCTTTACAACAGAGTCCGGCCTGATCACAGTTTCTTTTATCACTACCTGTTTGGATACTTCCCGGATGGTCCGCTGGTCACGGTAACGGTCAATATCTATATTGCTGAATTTCATTTCTACAATTTGGTCTGTACGGATATTAAAACTGCTGGCTTCAGCTGGTGAATAATACCGTACAAAGTAGCTGCCATTATTATTATTCAGGTAACGAAGAATATTGTTGTCAAAATTGACAAAACCATAGTTATACGAACTGTACTGGAAGCCTGACTGTACGACTGGAAGCACCATTACGTTAATCACAGCACTCGTGTAGGCTTCGTCCATTTTTTGTTTGGCAGAAATATCGCCGGGTTTCAGGGCAAGGGCTTTTTGAAATTCAAAATAGGCCTGCTTATAACTGTTACGGGTATTATTCTGCATCAGCTCAAGCCCCCTGTCATAACGGGCATT
>DATDIX010000343.1:0-10074 GCA_036520835.1 Chitinophagaceae bacterium
GTAACTAATTCAAAAGTGTTTCCTGCCTGCGGCACAGATACTGTACCCGCAGTAGTATAACCAGGATCAGCCGGTAATTTATACTTTACAGTTACAATTCTTGCAGACGCACCAGACGATTTCATATTTAAATTCACAACCGATGTGGCCGGTACATCTATCTGGAAGAATCCGCTCACGGGCACTTCCAAACGACCCGGCGAACATACAGTACAAGTCCCAATTCCACCGGATGTAGAAATATTTCCATTGGAACTCAGACCAGCAGGCAAAGCAGCTGTCTGGAAATTGAAATCCAGGGGCAATGTCTGGGCATTCGTTTTCAAATTTGTTGCAGACAAGACCAGCAAGGGTAACAGGACGATCTGAAACAAAGAGGAAAGAAATGTAGAATTTAAAAAATTCATATAGCAGCGTTTTTTGTTTTAAAAACTATAAATAGTGAACAATGCTGTTTACAAATACATCCATACCGGGGCATAGCTTACCGGGCTTATAGTATCCTGTTTATAATACTCTTTTCCGAATTGTCCCGTTTTCACCGAAGACCATCTCTTATTCGACCCCAGTCAATTGAGAGGCAACAGTAAAAATCAAACCTAAACCTGCCTGTTTTATCTTTTATCTCTCTTTTTATTGTAAAGTCCATGATAGCCGGGTATAATATAATAACTAACGGCTATAAATTAACTCTTTATAAATTTCAACATCACTTTAGTGTCCCCGAGGCGATATTCGGCATAATATAATCCCTGCGGAAGAACCGTTATATCAATCATTGTTTCTATAGTATTGGGCTGTGAATAATATGTCGTTATTTTTTGGCCCGACAGATTATAGAATGTCAATGTGGCTTTCTCCGTTGTGATCGGGTGTGCTACAAAAATAACCCTCGTAGCAGGTACGGGGTAAATGGCGTACTCCCCTGCCACCTTACTATTGCCATTCAATGTTATATTGACTGAGTCTGCATCGGCACTTGTATGTCTTAATAGTCCCGAGAACATTCCTGTTACCGGCACATTCAATCTTAACCACAATTGTGTTGAAGCCACCGTTGTACCAACCCGGTTCAATGTAACCGCTGTGGATTGCCATGCTGATCCGTTTGTTGATATTTGAAAATGTGGTGGTGGGGTAATGATGATATTCCCGGTAAGACTATTACCTGCTACCGTATAATTCTGTACATGAGGTGCTGCTCCTATTGTTTGTGAAAATGCAACCAGGTTTTGAGTGACAACAATGACAGGTTTAAGAACTGTCGTACCGGTCAGCATTATATTTTTCGTCACAGCGCCACTACTTGCAAGAGTAATGCTTCCTGAATAAAGACCTGCTGCTGCGGCATTCAATCTTACACTGATCGTTGTTGATGATACAGTGCCGCCGGTTTGTGTTAATGTAATGGATGTTGTTGACCAACTGGTGCCGCCATTGGTTGATAGTTCATACGCTGCCGGTGCAGTAACAGTTATATTACCTGTAAGACTAGCGCCTGATGCAGTGAATGTTTGTGCTGCCGATGCTGTTCCAAGTATTTGAGTAAATGATAAGGTGCCCGGAGCAACCGTGATCAATGGTGTCGGTAACGCATTACCGGTTACAGCCAGGTTTACTGTTGGTGCCCCGCTGCTGGTATGAACAATATTACCTGAAGATGCTCCTGCCGTAGTTGCATTCATGCGTACAGAAACAGTAGTGCTGGCTACTATACCCCCGGCTGGTGTTAATACAAGTGGTGCCGTATTTGTTTTCCATGTAGTACCTCCATCACCTGATACTTCAAAATTAACCGGTGGGGTAATGGTGATATTACCTGCCAGATCAGCACCGGAGACTGTATAGGTCTGCGCTGCTGATGGCGTTCCTACTGTATGAAAAAATGCATTCAATGTTCCGGTAACAGTAATAGATGGCACCGGTACGGTGTTACCACTTACTGCTACATTCACTGTCGCAGTTCCCGAACTTACATTTGAAATATTTCCACTGTAAGCACCCAATGCCGGCGCATTCAACCTTACTGATATAGTAGTCGCTGCTACTACGCCACCGGCCTGTGTCAATACAAGTGGCAAAGCATTTGTAAACCATGTAGTACCTCCGTCACCGGACACCTGGTAATTAAGCGGGGGAGTAATAGTGATATTTTGTGTGAGACCTGTACCAGAAATAGTGTAAGTCTGCATGGAAGATGGCGTGCCTAACACCTGGCTAAATGCATTCAAGGTTCCTGTTACAGTCATGAACGAAGGAGCAGATGTAGTACCACTTACAGCAACATTTACTGTTGTGGCACCTGTGCTGGCATTTATAATATCTCCATTATATACACCCGGAACAGCAGCATTCAACCTCACTGAGATAGTGGTGCTTGCTACAGTTCCGCCTGTTGGTGCCAATACCAGCGGCGAGGCATTGGTAAACCAACTGGTGCCGCCATCGGCAGATACTTCATAGTTTGCAGGTGGCGTGATAGTGATATTCGTTGTAAGATCCGTTCCCGAAACCACATAGGTCTGTACAGATGATGGTGAACCGGTTGTTTGGAAAAAACTATTCAACGCTCCGCCTGTTACCGTTATGAGAGAAGGAGGGCCAACTACCGGTATAGAGGTACCGATGACTTTGATATCTTTAAGCAATCCATATCTTCCATTACTGCTGCTTCCGCAACTGAAATAAAAACGGAAGGTCAATGTTTGACCGGGTTGCAACGTTATACCTCCCGGACCTGCAATAGATAATTGATATTGTCCGAAGCCGGTATTCTGGTTTGGCAATGTTGCCGGGTTAGCAAATCCCCCGGGAATAGTAAATACATCAGCTGAATCAGAAACAAAATTGCTTAATGAGTACACAACAGCCAATCTTGTATTGCTGGATGTATTATAAAATGCTCCATTAACATTCAATGAATCTACAATAAGACTATAACCACCGGCCGCAGTAACCGTGAATTGCTCATAAAAAGTTCTGCGCAATGTGCCACCAGGTCCGCCGGCAGCAGTACCCCATGAACCATCTCCATTAGCCGTTGCACCAAATGCCTGTCCGTATTGTGATGAGTAAGCCGGTATGGCTGCTACTGTTGTTCCGTTTGATAAATATAAATTTCCGAATGAAGGTGTACTCGCTACAACGCCTATGTTACGAACAGCTGCACTATCTGCACCGTTTATTGTAAATGGCCATTGCTGGATCACTTCTCTCACTGTTGTGAGATCAGTAGATGTTCCCACCACTTTGACATCCTTCAGCATTGCATAACGACCTGCACTACTACTGCCACAACTAAAATAAAACCGGAAAGTCAATGTTTGCCCCGGCTGAAGAGTAACACCTCCAAGACCTGCCACTGATAATGGAAATTGTGCTGTAGGTCCGGATGTTTGATTAGGCAAACTAGCAGGGTTAGCAAATCCTCCCGGTATTGTAAATACATCCGCCGAATCAGAAACAAAATTGCTCATCGAATACACGACAGCCAATCTTGTATTACTTGATGTATTATAAAAAGCACCGGTAACATATAGTGAGTCTACGTTTAACTCATAACCATTATCTGCTGTAACGGTGAATTGCTCATAAAAAGTTCTGCGTAATGTTCCGCCCGGTCCACCAACGGCAGTACCCCATGACCCATCACCGTTGGCGGTAGTTCCAAATGCCTGTCCGTATTGTGGTGAATAAGCAGGGATGGCTGCTACAGTTGTTCCATTTGATGAATAAAGATTATAGAACGAAGGCGTGCTTGGCATAACTCCTGCTGCTCTAACCAATGCACTATCGGCATTATTCATTGTAAAAGGCCAGTGTAATAAAGTAACAGTGGTAGAAGGTGCAATAACTGCCGTTGTTCCCTGTAGTTTTACATATTTAGTAATACCACCGCTTGTTGTAAGCCTAATGCTGTCAATGTATGTTGCAGCAAGAGCTGCATTTAAACGAACAGCAATGGTAGTCGCCGCTAAATTATTGCCGGTTGGCGCCAGATCAATTGTAGCCGGGTTAGTTGTCCAGGTAGAACCACCGTTGGAAGATATTTCAAAATTCACCGGTGGGATAAGCGTTACATTTCCCAGCAAATTTTCACCTGATACAGTAATATTTTGTGAAGTGGATGGCGTACCTACATTTTGAATAAAAGGTTGCAGCGTACCGGTAGTGATGATCGTTGGTACGGAAGAAATTTCAACAGTATCGGTAATATGTGAAGTAAATCCTGTTTTAGATCCTGCTACATAATAAAAATAAGAACTACCTGCTACAGGAAATGCATCTGTCATCTGGAAATTAACAGCCGTATCATTTGTGGCGGTTACTTCACCTATTTTAGTGTAACCGGATGCTCTTGTTGCTGAACGATACAATTCATATTTGATCTGATCCATCGCCCAACTGATGTTCCAGTCAAACACACTGTTGGTTGCTCCTTTGGCACCCCTGAAATTTGATATAGCAATATCTCTTGATGCATTTATACATACGGAAGAATTAACTGCACAGGGATCCCATGCTCCAAAAAGATTTGCATTGGTATAGCTGGCCGCTTCTGTTGCGTTCAATTGAAATGACCAGGGCACCCGCTGACTTACATTTACAGGAGTTCCGTTAAAAAATTTGCTTTGATATTCTCCGTAATAAATTAGTGATGTATTGGTTCCGGCATCCCATATTGACCAACCTGCCGGTGAAATGGAACTGCCCATCATTGTATTTAAGAATACAACTTTGTTATTTGCAAATGGAGAAGATCCGGTACTGTTTTGCCAGGGTCTTCCCAGTACATAAGAAGTAGCGCCTGTATTATTGGGAATTTTACAATCCCTGAATACATAACCATAGGTTTGTCCTGCCGGTGTATTAGCTGCAGTAATATAAGAGCTTCCTGCTGTCGTTCTTGATTTTGGATACACTACTGTTGAATCAAATACAGCAACGGAGCTTCCAAAAATGAAATCGACATTTCCATCTATATAGCAATTCTTGAAATAATGACGTGGTGTGCCACTTCCTTTGATATATAATGTATCCTGGTTACCGAGGAAACGGCAATTCTTAAATACAGCCCTGTCATTGTTTACCAAAACAGCCACTCCCTGTGTACCATCACCATAAGTATTGGCGAACGTTATGTTCAAAGCAGCAAAATCAGTTGCGTTAACTGTGAAGCTTGCGGAGTTTTGCGTTCCTACAGTACCTCCTCCGGGAAGAGGATCACTTGCTCCATCATCATAGTACAAGATCACGTTGGCTACGCTTTCGCCAACGAGATGAATGAAAGGTTTGTTAGAAGGAATGGTGATCTTCTCATAATATTTACCATTCTTGATAAAAATTATAAATGGCGCTGTTAATCCTGCTGGTGCTGCATTAATGGCGGCCTGTACAGTTGTATAATCGCCGGATCCATCTTGTGCCACTACCAGCGAAGTGCCGGGAGGGGCAGTAGAAATAAATGCATTACCGGATACTGCAACATTGATAGCGGCAGCGCCTGAACTTGCATTTATGATATTGCCGGAATATGGTCCCGCTATTGTTGCATTCATTCTGACACTGATCGTTTTTGGAGCAACCATGCCGCTGCTCTGAGCAATAACAAGCGGGGTTGCATTTCCAAACCAATTCACGCCGCCATCGCCTGATACCTGGAAGTTGGCTGGAGGAGTAATTGTAATATCGTTGGTTAAACCAGTTCCTGAAACATTATATGTTTGCGTTGCTGATACCGCCGGAATGTTTTGCGTGAATGATGAAAGAGAACCTGTGGTGGTGATGGTGGGTGCTGTAACAAGTCCATTGATATAATTTTCAAGATTGGTATATCCATTACTTGCTATTAAACCCCTGTCTGCAGCATCATTAGGATTTAATCCATTACTTGTTTCATACGTGTCAGGCATTCCGTCATGATCAGTATCAACCGGTGCAGCAGTTGAATTTAATGCCGGCCATGCATTTACCGTTTGCGCATAAGGTGTACCATGCGGATAACCACCCTGCACATCTATCAATCTGCCTGCCCTGTTCATCACATCATTGACAATACGCTGATCCAATGTATCTCTTGCAAAACTTGCCCCTGCATATTGCAATACAAAATCATAAGCCTGCTGCGCAGTATGCGTTGGCACAGGCATAATATTAAACTCGGATGTTGCTTTAGCCAATGTCGTATCTGCCTGCACAGTTCCTGACATGGATACACCCAGCCAGTTATTGTTCGTGATGGCTGAATAACCATCTACATAATTACCCTGCACATAAAATTTACCGTAAGGCAAGGGGGCTGCAGCCGATGGTTGTACGATCATTCCTCTTATGGGGATAGAAACAGAATTGCCCGTACCGGTAGAAGGACCGTATTTATAATAATTATTAACGATATTATAGTTTCCTCCTTCACCACCATTGGTACTGTATGATCCCCAGTTATAAATAACATTGTTCCTGAAATCTGCATTTTCCTGCCCTGCTGTGCCGGGAGGATAAGCGCTGCTTCCGGCAAAACGGGGGCAACGTCCTTTTGCATCTGCGATCAGGTTATGATGAAAAGATCCGTTTCTTGATCCCCATATACCCCCATAACCATGGCTTTCAAAATCAACATCTCCTGTTTCAAAATGATAAGAATAATTCAAGGGTTCAGAAATAATATTCCATTGCAGTGTAAGACTATCACCACGGTACATTGTTAATGCTTCATCAGAACTCCAGCTAACAGAACAATGATCTATGATAATATTCTTATTTCCCAGGTTGCTGAAGGCATCATCACCGCCACTCCCATCAATTGGTGTACACGCAGCAGTAAACGGAGCAACCGGCAATCCACACCCGGCAGGGCTTGTCAATAACTGGTTTTTATCCCCCATCCTGAATCGCATGTAACGGATAATTACATTATCTCCGCTGATCACTGTTGGATGATCTGCAATACAAATACCATCACCCGGCGCCGTTTGCCCGGCTATGGTTGTATTGCCTCTGATAGTAAGCTTTGAGTTGAGATGGATAGTTCCTGAAACACGGAAAACAATAGTCCTGTAGGCTACGGTTTGAGACACGGCATAACGCAAACTTCCGGGAGTATTGTTATCAGTCAAATTAGTCACCTCGTATACAGTTGTAGGAGTAGTTACTGTGCCCCTCCCCCCGGAAGTATATTTTCCTGCACCTTCAGCACCGGGAAAAGCCGGCTGTTGCGCATTAAGGTTATAATTTCCAGTTAATCCCAGGATGAAAAACCCTGAAAGAAAATACCGGCGCCTGACACAAGATTTCATACTTACTTTTTATAAATTAAACCTGGCCACTTATAAAATGACATCTTTTGTTTGAGAAACGGAAGAAAGGATTTTTCCAGGATTGAAGATCGGTTACCGTCTGAATTATACAGGCTGCTTCACGCAGCCTGTATAATCATTTTACTATTCAAAAAAATTAAAAATCAGAGTCTCCAGCGCGGATCACCTGATGTGCTTTTCCCGGGAAAAAGATTGTCAACGATCTTAAAGTCCCCGGTATAAGGGTTTTGCCAGATATCCGTTGACAGCCTTGTATAAGGTATTAGATTGGGTATTTGGTAAACTGCCGAAGTAGAAAGAAAATCGGATGTGGTATAGGTGTTTGACACATCAATACTGGTGCCTGCTCCTACCCTGTATCCTCTTACATCCACATTCCCGGCATTGCTTTTCCCCCGGCCAAGTATATTGTTTTTAAAACTGATGGGTTGAGCTACCTGGTTGGTTGGTGATGTACTGAAATCAATAAAATAATTATTTCCCCAAGGCGCTTCGTTAATAGTACAATTTTCAATTACAACCGAATTTGCATTATTACGGCTGGTTATAATTTTTTCTGCCTTATAGATAGTGCTGTTTGTTATTATAATATTGTCCACCTTACTTGAAACAACATCTACGGTCAATACACCATAGCCGGCGATACTGTCGATGATACAATTATTCACCTCGAAATTAGTGATCATGGCCGGTTGGCTTTGAGTCCGGGTAACCCCGCGGAAAATTTCCATCAGGCAGGACTCATACCTGATCTTTCCGATTGTACAGGCCTGGTTAATATTAAATACGTATTTGGATGCATAATCGGTACCCCTGAGAATAACATCAATAAAAACAAGGGAGTCAATTACACTTCCTGAAACGATATTAAAGTTGGCGGGCATACTGATGATGGCCCGGTCTGGCACAAGCAGGTCATTTCCACTTAACATTGTAATGGACTTACTAAGACTTAACGCAGATGCGATGATGTATGTTTCCCCGCGTTTTAATATAACCGTACTGCCCGATGCGATGACCGGTATAGTATCAGCAAGCACCGAAGGCCTGCCGGTGATGCCCCTCAGGTCTATAATGCTTCCTACATAAGGAGCTTTGGTAGTAAAATCGGCCCATCCGCGAACACTCGTGCCACTATAAAGAAAAATGGTATACCCGGTAGAAGAAGCCAGCCCGCTGATGATCTTGTATTGGTTCGTAATATCTGTTGGCGTAAGCGTAACGGAAGTCACTACAGAACTATCACTTGTCTTTAAAATTGTTATAGATGTTACAGCAGCCCCTCCCAGAGTCCAACTCACCTTCACCGCTTCGTCAGTGATATCACTAATGCCCGGTGTATTCAGGATTGTAGGAAATACCGGTGTTCTGATAGCCCCCAGGTTTGACATCTTCGAATTGTATATCGTATCTGCTGCAATAGCTTTAACCTGCACCTGGTATAACTTATTCCATTCAAGGTTTATGAAAGTATAAACATTCGTGTCTAATGTCACAGAAGTTATGATTGTCCGGAATGTATCCTTACTTATCTGGGCTGTATATGATTTAGCCCCGCTGATAGGCTGCCACGAAGCTTTTATCCAGTTACCACCCGATTCAAGGGCGTCTTTTATAACAGGCCTGAACAAACGAACCTGCTCAGTAGTCTCCGTTTTTTTGCAGGCTGCTATTACCAGGACAAGCAAACATACTGCAAGTGATAGCTTTCTTATGACCATATTGTTAGCTTTCATGTTGTATTTTTTAATAACCGTATTGATTTTGTAATGACCCAAGACTGCTTGAGACAACGGAATTATGTAATGGTAAAATATATCGTAACGGTGTTGTTCCGGAATTATCGGGATATCCTCTCCATTGCCGGAGTATATAGTCCGCCGGCCCGCTGGTAGTGGTATTATACATGGAACGTGTCCAGCTCAGGCGTAAATAACCATTGGGATTGTCTCCTGCACTTGGCACATTGACAACCGGTGGAGCTACCGGAGGTTTTGTATATTTATTGAACCAGGTGATACTAAAATCAGGATTCACTTTATAATACAAATAGTCGGGCAGGTTTGCGTATGTGCCGGTTCCGGCTGTACCATCAATTCCCATTTGTGTAAGTATATTTCTTGTTTCAGCACATTTTTTTCCCATCAGGTTCCAGCGTTCAAGATCGTATTTGCGTATACACTCGCCGCCTAATTCCCAGCCACGTTCATTTACGATCGCATCAAAAAACATTTCCTTGCTTGCGCTGATAGCTGCAATATATATATCCACTTTAGTATCCCATTCTGTAACAGGAAAAGCTCTTTGACGAACTTTTCTCAAAGCTGCTTTTGCTGTTTCATTTGGACCATTGATCTCGTTTTCAGCTTCGGCCAGCATCAGTAAAACATCCGCATAGCGCATCATAGGCCAGTTGATCCCTGTACCCTTTGCAGAAGCTGCGCCCAGAGGAGTGGGCACCATTCTCCTGTCCCATTTGCCCGGGGCAATAGAGGCTGTACCTGTTGGTTGCTGCTTAAGTGCATTATCAAAGTAAACAAGATAGCAGGTAGTTGGCAGGCGCAGATCCATTGTATCAAATGAATGGTAATACGTGATCGGGAAAGAAAGATAATTAGAACCGGCGCCATAGTTATGCGTGCCACCGTCAACTCTTATACCATTGCACCAGGCCACATCACCGGCGCCTGGCTGGAAGGCTACTTCATACAATACATCACCACCAACAGGTTTGATGTATTTATTTTCATTCATAAAT
>DATDIX010000344.1:0-7582 GCA_036520835.1 Chitinophagaceae bacterium
TGATGGTAGAGTTATCAAGGATGATACCATCCACAACAAATAAAGGCTGGTTATTTAATGATAACGTATTGAATCCACGCAATACGATCTGCGAAGAAGCTCCTGCCTGTCCTGTAGTAGGAGTCACAGTCGCACCAGCAACTCTTCCCTGTAAGCTATTCAGGAAATTTTCTCTTTGCGTTTCAGCAATTTCCTTTCCGCCAACTTTTTGTGCAGAATATCCCAGTTCACGTGAATTTCTTTTTATATCCATGGCCGTTACCACCACTTCACCTAAAGTACCATCAGTGGCCTTCAGGCTGATGCCAACCGTATTGCCTTCACCGGGCTTTATATCCTGTGGCTCATAACCAACGTAGGAGGCCTGCAATGTTTCACCCGGACCTACCTGGATAGTGAATTTGCCGTTTGCATCTGTTTGCGTGATTCGCCTGGTTCCCTTAACCCTTATTGTGACACCACTTAATGGCGTCTTGTTGTCTTCAGATAATACTGTACCCGTGATCGTCCTTTGCTGTGCATGCAAAGCCGGCGGCAGTACAAGTATCATCAGTAATAATGCTACTAATAACCGGAGAATTTTTCTCATAGCGTGTTGTTTTAGATATATATTTAATAAGCAGTTTCCAAAAATAAAATAACCTTGTACATTTCAATAGGAAGGATCCAAAAAGTTCAAACGCATATATTATATTGCCAGTTGCCGCCAGCCCTTCTACAGGACTTTGATCCCGGCATCAATATAGGGTTTCATCAATGGGTCATCGGATGGTAATTCGGTGATCAGCATATCTATTTTATTCAGTTCACAAATATGAATTGGCTGAAACGTGTTGATCTTTTCTGCAATGGACAGGCATACTACCTTTTGAGAAGACTCTATCATAGCCCTTTTTAGCTGCACCACCTCCCAATCATTATCGGTGATGCCATGTTGCAGGTCTATGGCATTAGTTCCCAGGAAACAGATGTCTGCCTTCATCTGTCTTATTTTTGCAATGGCCTCAGGCCCAACAGTTATCTTGGAGCTTTTTGAAATTCTATCTCCGATAAGGATCACTTCAATATTCGGGTGGTGCATATACTCCAGTATAGCCGCAATACTGCCTGAAATAAAGGTTGCTTTTAGCTGCGGGGGGAGTGACCTGGCCATTTCCAGTATGGTGGTTCCGCCGCTGGTAAGAATGAACATGCCGTTACTGATAAGACTGATCGCCTTCTGGGCAATTTTTATCTTCTGGCTTTGTGAATAGACCTCGTTGACGGGAAAATGAACCTGGCTAAAAGAGTGGGAGAGTGCGCCACCATGAACTTTGATCACTTTTCCTTCTTCTGCGAGTTCCTGCAGGTCACGGCGAATAGTATCTTCCGAGACATTAATGTCCACAGACAGTGAAGAAGAAAGCACCTTGTTATGAAGGTTCACCTGGTGCAGTATATAAGCTTGTCGTTCTTTCTTAAGCACTTGTTAGTTTCAGTGCTTAAATATAGGGCAAATTCCTGCACAAAAACGCACAAACACGGAAAAATTTGCAGGGGTCATTTTGTTTGTGGAAAAGCTGGGAATTCAGTACAGAGTCGTTTAAAAAGAAAACCCTGCATCGCAGGGTATAATATATTATAATATGAAACAGTTATTATTTCCCAAATGTAAACCTGGCTGTAAAACCGATAGCAGCAGGTTCAAAATTAATATCGCCAACAATATTCAGTTCAGGCTTCCAGTCAAGCGAAAGATTGAGCGGCAGGTTAGCAAATTTATAATCCAGTCCTATTATTCCCTGCGCTCCAAAGTTGACATCCGTTTCATTTGTATTTTTTACTGGGTCATATGTTTTAACAAAACCAATGTAGCCACCGCCACCATAAAACCATTGAAGTCCCTGTGTGCTGAAAGGTTTATGTACTTCTACCAATGCACCCAATGCAAGCGGGTCGCCAAAGGAGAATAAGGCTTCAACAGCTGTTGTTTCATTCAGGAAATGTTTAAGCGAAATGGAATTGTTTACCATAGCTGAGCTGCTGCTGAGACGGACACCGAGAGCTGTTTTATAATCCTGTGCGGATGCTGAAGTGGCAACACATAAGCCGGAAATAAGCAGGAGAGAACAGATGATCTTTTTCATGGTGATTTTATTTTGTTACCTCAGAACGAAAAATGGTGCCAACAAAGTCTAAACAAAATGCAAAAGTGTATTTAAGTCCGAAAGACCGCAAGTCAGAAAGTCGGGAGGACGTTAATGAAAAGAGGCAATTTCTTTCGGACTTCCGGTCTTTTCTGTCTTTCGGACTATCAGACTTTGTATTTTTACAACTATGGCTTTTGCGATCATTATAATATTCATCCTTGGTTATCTCGCCATTGCATTTGAGCATTCCATACGGCTTAATAAAGCTGCTACTGCCCTGGTGACCGGCGTGCTATGCTGGACGGTTTATATCCTTTCTACGGAAAACAAAGAGATCGTCACTGAACAGTTATCTCATCATCTTGGTGAACTATCCCAGATATTATTTTTCCTGATGGGCGCCATGACGATCGTGGAACTGATCGATGCGCATGACGGGTTCGAGATCGTGACAAGCCGGATCAAGACCACTAACAAAAGAAAACTAATGTGGATCATTGCCCTGCTGGCCTTTTTCTTTTCGGCAGTGCTCGATAATCTGACTACTACTATTGTAATGATCTCCCTGGTGAGAAAACTGGTGGATGATATAAGAGACAGGTGGATGCTGACCGGGCTGATTGTTATTTCTGCCAATGCAGGTGGCGCATGGTCGCCGATCGGGGATGTAACCACCACTATGCTTTGGATAGGAAACCAGGTCACGGCCGTCAATATTATGATCAAACTGATCGTACCGAGCCTGGTTTGTATGATCGTACCATTGTTTTTTATGCGTTTTGTTTTTAAAGGAAACATAAAAAGGCCTGCCCGTGAATTTGACAATGTGCCCCTTACTCCTAAAATTGTAAGGCAAAGGAATATTGTTTTTATAACAGGGCTTACCGTATTGCTGATGGTACCTGTTTTCAAAACCGTTACTCATCTTCCTCCTTTTATGGGCATCCTGATCGGGCTGGGATTAATGTGGATCATTACAGAGGTCATTCATAGCGGAAAGGATGAAGAAGACCGCAGAGTCTATACTGTCGCCTATGCACTGAGAAAGATTGATACGCCGAGTATTCTTTTCTTCCTCGGTATATTACTCGCCATTTCTGCACTGGAGTCGATAGGTCAGCTTACTCTTGCTGCCTCCTGGATGGACAAAACAATAAAAGACCAGAATCTTATTGTGATGAGTATCGGCCTGCTTTCATCCATCGTGGACAACGTACCGTTAGTGGCCGCCGCGCAGGGAATGTATGATCTCAATACTTACCCTACCGATCATTATTTCTGGGAATTCCTTGCTTATTGTACCGGTACCGGCGGAAGTATTTTGATCATTGGTTCTGCTGCAGGAGTTGCTGCAATGGGATTGGAGAAAATAGATTTTATCTGGTATCTCAAAAAGATCGGTTGGCTGGCTTTGATCGGCTATATCGCCGGGGCCATTATTTATATTTTACAGCATAGGTTGTTTGGAGTATAAGTCAAAGGTCAGAAAGACCGAAAGTCCGGAAGTCGGAAAGATTTTGCAAAATAGCAGGAAGATTTTATTGATAGTAATGATCCTCTCAAGAATAAGACTCGTCTTTCGGTCTTCCTGACTTCCAGACTTCCCGTCTTCACTCAAACATTTCCAATTTTGATTTTGGTCGCCGGTCATCCAGCCATTTAAAGTTGGGAAGACGCATCTCTTCCGGGCTTTTTTGCCGGATAGGCCACAACGTTCCTGATACAGCGCTGCGGAATACCACTTTGAATAATTCTTTATTCTTAAAATAGATATCCATGATATCGCTTTTCGATTCATTCACCCCTGTATAAGCGCTGTCTTCATCCTGTAAATAATAGATACATTCCGCATTACCTTTTGCTCTGACAGAATCAATATCCCCATTTACAAAATAGCCATCCATCCGGGTAGCTTTTATTTGATTATAAGCCTGGCTATCGAGTTTATTGATCATAAAGCTGTTTTCATAGGCTTCTACTTTATCCGCTTTTTTGTTTTTGGTAAAAAGATGGATCGTATCGCCGGTGATCTGGCTTTGTTGCGCCCATACTACCGGCTCATCATATAAGCGGAACACTGAATCCTGGAAAGAATAAAACATACTATCGCAAACAGCCTGCAATGAATCATTGAATATGCGGACATTCCTGTACGCTTCGAAATACCGGTTGGTACTGTCCTTCTCATTCAGCTCAATGGTCTTAACCCCTTTCATCGTTTGAACGGTTACCGAATCCTTATCTTTTGCCGGACCCGGTGCCAAAGTCCGTAAACCAAAAAGCCTTCCCTGGTTTACGGGCTTATTACTGACAACTGTGTCTCTTTTATTGGCAACTGTATCTTTTGCCTTACCCATATCATCCGGCTGCTCAATCAACACCGTGTCTTTCGTCATGATATTTGCTACCAGTGAATCGGTTGGCTTGCCGGGAACATTCCTGGTCTGTACACCTGTTGTATCAAAAGTGATGGTATCAGTTGCTGCGTATCGTTGTGACTTGTACAGGTCGGTAAGCCGTGCAGAAAAAAGCGTATCCGCACTTACATAGATGGTGTCATTGTCCTGCTGTAAGATCATTAATGGTTTCCGGATGGCAAGGACAGCATCGGTTTTTTTATTACGATAAATTGCACCCGCTATGATCGTGGTCTTGTTTTTCTTATCGACAATGATCGCATTGCCTTCCACCTGTGATATTCCCGTACTGTCATCGAACTTTGCACGGTCACCTGTGACCTCTGTTTCCCCGTCTATAATAACAGGTCTTTGTCCAAATTCAGCTTTTCGTATTTGCTGGTTATAATAGCCTTCTTTTGTTTTGATGATCCGCCCGCTGCTGTCCGTAATGGTCGTCATCGAGATAAATCTCGTTGTCTGCGATTCTGTATTATACAATAAAGAGTCGGTAACAATATTGTAAGCCGGGTCTTTCAGCACCACATTCTTTTTAAAATAAACATCTTTCATGTCGGCATAATACCAGCCTTCCTGGCTGGTCAAAGTAGTTTTTTTATTTACCACCTTACCGCCTTTTTTATAAATGCCGATATTGGTTTCCATATCATACTCCAGGTCGGGAGTGGTGAGTGTGCCATGACCATCGGTTAGTCTTACGCCACCATCCAGGTAGGCCAGTTTTGGCCCCATCAGGTAGCGAAGATGACTGGAATAAATATGCGTGGTGTCGGAATCATTGATATGCACTTTACCTCCCTTGCCCCATGCTTCGAACACGTTTGTGTTATTATTGATCACACAACTGTCGCAATAAAATAAAGTTTTCCCCTGCTTCAACTTTACATCACCGGAAATGATGGTGAGCTTGGTGGTGTCATCCACTGTTTTAAAAGTAAGCTGTTTGGTGGCGCTGAGTATTTCAACTTCCTGCAAAGAATCTCCGGAGGGGGCTGTAGTTGTCTGGGCATAAAGACAACTATTACCTGCAAGCAGGGCCAGGAGTAAAATACAACTAATAAATCGCAGGGAATGTATCAACGGCTTCACTTGGGAATGGTATCTTTTTTCGATGGCGAAGTTAATGCCCCGCCTTTATCCTTTTTGCCAAATACCGACAAATTAACGTAGCGTTTGGGATGTGCCCGCAGATCATCCAGCAATATCTCTGCACTCAGTAATACAGCGCTCAGCCTGTCATAAAGTTTCCGGTCGCTGATCAATGCACCAAGTGTTCCATCGGGGCTTGTTACTTTACCGATTGATGATTTCAATAAAGTGATGGCGGACTCTAATGAATCAATGGTTTGCTGCACATTAATCTCAGTCAATTTCTGGCTGATCTGTTTTGCATTGCTGATAACCGCAGTAATACTGTCATTATTCTTTTTCAGGTTCTCTGTTATAGAGCTGACATTCTGAAATGTTTTGGCTAATGCGCTGTTTTCCGGGTCAAGCATTTTGTTCAGGGAACTGGTAGCCATATTCAGGTTGGCAATGGACTGTTGGAGATTATCCTTAGTGCCTGAATCAAAAAGCTTATTGATGTTTCCCATCACCTTGCTCAGCGAATCAAGTGCTGCACGGATCTTGGCGAGGGTAGGGCCTGCTTCGGAAGAAAGGTTACCGAAAATACCGGCATCATGTCTTGTTTTCAGCATATCTCCATTCTTCATGTAAGTGGTCGCATTGCCCTTTTCAATAACAATGGAAGAGCTGGTCAGCAGGTCTGCTGCGATATAGGCCACGGAATTAACAGGGATGTTTACATCTTCGGTGAGGCTGATCGTGACCCTGATCCCGTTCATGTTCTTATCAATGGGTTCAAAGTCATAGACGGTGCCAACGGGATAGCCATTGATCTTGACAGCATTTGATTTTGCCAGTGCCCCCAATTGATCAAATACCGCATATATCTTTTTGGTCCTGTTAAAAACATCTTTGCCTTTTAAGAAATTAAAACCGATAATTAATATAACAAGGGCAGTAATGGATAGTATGCCTACTTTGGTTTCGTTGCTGACTTTCATGCGGGGGTTGCTTTTCGGGTAATGGTTTATCCTGCCAAATTAGCCATTTATTTTTAAACCTTTTAGTTAACTGCTTAATAATAAAGGAAGAAACCCATCCCGGTCATACGGGGATGGGTTTCTTCCTATGATCTTACCGGGAGTTACTTATGGTGTTGCGTTGATCGTTTTTGATTCCAGTTTTTGTTTGTAGACCCTGAAAGCATTTACCAGGTCATCCACTATTTCTTCCTGCCCGGTATCACTGTTGAGATATTCTTCTTCTTCTTTATTGGAAATAAACCCGATCTCCACCAGTACACTGGGCATACCGGTTGCCTGCAATACCCAGATGCCGGTATGATTTCTTTGCTTTACTCCACGGCTGATACGACCAGTCTCTGAAAATTCTTTTTCTACCAGGTCTGCCAGGCTCAGGCTTTTCCTGAAATATTGCTGTGCATATATTAACATCCGGGCCTTTTCAGCCGGGTCCGAAGGATCTGGTAAAATCAGGGTAGAGGTAGAATCAGAATCTTCCATCTCACCGTACATTTCCTCATTCTTATTAACGGAACTTATCTTCTCATCATTTTTGCCCACTGCCCATATATAGGTTTCTGTTCCCTTTGCTTTATTTTCCCTCCAAACAGTTGCGTAGGTATATTTATAGGCTGTAACGGTGGTTGTTTTTCCTTTTTTCTTCACCTTTTTTTTATAGGGGGTCTTGCTTGTCACTACTTTTTCATACCAACCTCCCGGACGTTTACCTGCCGAATTGCAATGGATAGAAATGTACAGGTCACCACCGGAAGAATTAGCCAGGTCAGCCCGGTAGCGGTTACCATCGTCTTTATTCCTTTTATTGCCCGCCATCACATCACTTGTACGGGTATAAACGATCTTCAGATCAGGGAACTCCCTTTCCAGTGCTTTACCAAACTTTAAAGCAACAGCGAGGCTTACATCTGCTTCAGTGGAAAATAGT
>DATDIX010000345.1:0-10308 GCA_036520835.1 Chitinophagaceae bacterium
CGATCCTTTTGTGCTCGATGAGCTGACAAGCCAGGTTACTCAGCAAAGCATCTCTGTGTGCTTTGGTGCGGCTTAAATTTTTGATTTTGTCTCCGTGACGCATGACTGTTTAATTTGCTAATTTGATAATGTGCTGATTTGGCATCCAGCAACACTTCAAATCATTGTTTAAAAATTCGGTTGTACCGTGTCAGGAATTACAACCTTAGCCCCTATCCCCTAAAGGGGTATAAAGGCAGTTTATTAAAATTTCAACTTAAGAACTCTTCTTACTCACCCTTTTAGGGGATGGGGGCTTACAATTCATCTTTATCTACACCCAGTTTCTGCAGATCCATTCCAAAATGCAGACCTCTTTCAGTCAGCACCTGCTCAATTTCTGCCAATGATTTCTGACCGAAGTTGCGGAATTTCATCAGGTCTTCCTGCTCATACTGCACCAGCTCACTCAGTGAATTGATCTTAGCTGCTTTCAGGCAATTGAAGGCACGTACAGAAAGATCAAGATCTTCCAATGGCGTCTTCAGGACTTTGCGCAATTGCAGTGTCTGCTCATCTACCAGGTCTTCTTTCTTTTCTTCTTTATTATCGAAAGTGATATTCTCATCAGTGATGATCATCAGGTGCTGGATCAGGATACGTGATGCTTGCTTCACTGCTTCCTCCGGATGAATAGTTCCGTCAGTAGAAACTTCCATGATCAGCTTTTCGAAGTCTGTTCTTTGTTCCACACGGGTATTCTCGATCGTGTATTTTACATTCTTTATCGGAGTGTAAATCGCATCAATTGGAATATATCCGAGAGGAGCATCTTTTGGTTTATTCTCTTCAGCCGGCACATAACCACGGCCTTTACCGATCGTCAGTTCGATCTCCATTTTTGCAGAAGAATCGAGTGTGCAGATCAGCAGGTCAGGATTCATGATCTGGAAAGAATGAGTTGCTTCCCCGATCATCCCAGCAGTGAATTCAGTTTTATTTCTCAATGACAAAATGATCTTCTCATTTGCCACTTCATGCTCAACAACTTTCTTGAAGCGAACCTGTTTCAGGTTCAGGAAAATCTCCACCACATCTTCGCTGATGCCTTTCATGGTAGCAAATTCATGATCTACTCCTTCGATCTTCACACCTATGATCGCATAGCCTTCCAGCGAATTCAGTAATACACGGCGCAGTGCATTACCAATTGTTACACCATACCCTGGCTCTAACGGACGAAACTCGAATTGAGCTTCGAAATCAGTTGCCTTTTGTAATATGATCTTATCAGGTTTTTGGAAATTTAAAATGGCCATATTTCAGATTTAATTTTATAAATGATTGTGTTACCAGCCAGCTTATTTTGGAATTTTGAGATTGGGAAATTTCCCAATTGCACAATTTCCCAATCACCTTACTTAGAATACAACTCGACGATCAACTGCTCCTTAATATTCTCCGGAACGCTTTCCCTCTCAGGATAAGTGATAAAAGTACCTTTGAATTCAGTTTCGCTCCAATCAAGCCAGTTGAACTTTGGATTCTTACCACGTACCACGCTGGTGATAGATGTTCTGCCTTTACTACCTTCTTTTATAGTAACAACATCACCGGGTTTTAGTTGATAAGACGGAACGTTAACTATGTCACCGTTCACTTCAATGTGTTTGTGGCTTACGAGCTGGCGGGCTGCAGGGCGGCTTGGCGCTATTCCCATACGGAAAACAGCATTATCCAAACGGGCTTCGAGTAACTTGATCAGGTTTTCACCGGTCACACCTTTACGGCGTGCTGCTTCTTCAAATGTTTTGCGGAATTGTTTCTCCAATACACCATATGTGTATTTGGCCTTTTGTTTTTCACGAAGCTGCAGGGCATATTCGCCTAAGCTTTTACGCTTGCGTTGTGCACCATGCATAC
Source organism: Chitinophagaceae bacterium (assembly GCA_036520835.1). Taxonomy (GTDB): domain Bacteria; phylum Bacteroidota; class Bacteroidia; order Chitinophagales; family Chitinophagaceae; genus VBAT01. Next base: position 1,903 of record DATDIX010000345.1, read on the forward strand.
CGGGAGGGTTGCTGTTTTTGTTCAACCATTTACCGTTGCCTAAAATAGGCTCACCAAAAATGCGGGAAATCTTGGTCTTTGGACCAGTGTAACGTGCCATAGTTTTTATTCATTTCGATTTTTTTTGAAACGGTGCTACGATCGGTAAAAAATCGTAAAAAATTAATCGGGCACCCTTTTTTAAATGAAACCAAATTGGCTCAATATGTCTTCCTTCATCCCCTATTGGGGCCTCAGGTTTATACTCTTCTTTTCTTCGGCGGACGGCAACCATTATGCGGCAACGGTGTCACGTCTTTGATCATCACTACCTCAATACCATTCTGGGAAAGTGAACGGATAGCGCTTTCACGACCTGCACCTGGTCCTTTCACATATACATCAACTCTTTTCAGACCTGCATCAAAAGCTGTTTTTGCAGCGTCAGCAGCAGCCATCTGGGCGGCATACGGAGTGTTCTTTTTAGAACCTTTGAAACCCATTTTACCGGCGCTGCTCCAGGAAATGGTCTGACCGGTCTTGTTGGTAAGGCTGATGATGATGTTGTTGAATGTTGCAGAGATGTGAGCATCGCCATAGGAGTCAACTTTCACTACTCTTTTCTTAGCGGCTGCTTTTGCGCTTGTAGCCTGCTGTACTTGTGCTTTTGCCATAATTTTCTAACGAGGTAGTCTTTATTTTTAAAAATCCCTCCCGCTTTTGACGGGAGACTGAATCAACCCTCCTGCTGACCTACGAAGCTATCCGGCGCTGATTCATTTTTATGTAAGTCGGTTTCGACAAGCTCAACCTGACAGTTGTCACCCTGAGCCTGTCGAAGGGTTATTTCTTCGGTGCCTTCTTTTTACCCGCAACTGTTTTACGCTTACCTTTTCTTGTACGGCTGTTTGTCTTGGTACGCTGACCACGAACCGGCAAACCTTTACGGTGGCGAAGACCGCGGTAGCAGGCGATATCCAGCAAACGCTTAATGCTCATCTGCACTTCCGAACGCAACTGGCCTTCTACTTTCAGTTCTTCAGTAATGGTATTACGAATAGCATTCAGCTCTTCATCATTCCATTCATGAACTTTCTTGTTACGGTCAATACTATTCTTGTCAAGAATGTATTTCGCCGTAGAGGGGCCAATACCATATATATAGGTAAGACCTATTTCGCCTCTTTTATTTTTTGGTAAGTCAACACCGGCAATACGAGCCATATTCTTTGTTTAATGTTTTGCGTTTTTAATTTGTCGGCTTCGAGCTTCGTGCTCTGAGCTTCGAGACTTATAACTCGCAGCTCACAGCTACTTTTGGCTCATAGCTTTTCTTATCCCTGTCTTTGCTTGAAGCGGGGGTTCTTTTTGTTAATAACATACAGCTTGCCTTTGCGACGAACGATCTTGCAATCAACACTGCGTTTTTTAATGGATGCTCTTACTTTCATATTATTTGCTTTGAGCCTTGAGTTTCGAGCTTCGAGCTTGTGGCCCGCAACTCATAACTCGCAGCTTATTTATTACTTATACCTGAATATGATCCTTCCCCTGCTCAAATCGTATGGCGACATTTCAACCCCTACCTTATCACCCGGAAGAATGCGGATATAGTGCATTCTCATTTTCCCTGAGATGGTGGCGAGGATTTCGTGGCCATTTTCGAGTTTTACCCGGAACATGGCATTTGAAAGGGCCTCTATGATCGTACCATCTTGTTTAATAAGGGGTTGTTTCGACATATATTTTTGGGGCTGCAAAGATAGGCGGAATGACCTTAAAAAAGAAAAAACCCCGATTTTTTTTCGGGGTCATTCGAAAAAAGTTATTGATTTCCAGTAGAGGAAGAAAAATCTATAGCGGATCAGAGTTCCAGTGGCACTTTGGTCATGTCCAGGTGCAGGTTTTGCAATTGATGCACTCCTAACGGAAAGCTGAAATGCCGCCTATCCTCCCTGTACCACATCTCGATATTGGAAAAATCTCCCTTTCTGGGGGTTACCAGCCTGAAAGCCCCTTTCAGGTACTTTACGGCACCATCAAGATCTTGTTTCTCAAATCCGAGCCTGGTCAACTGGCTTTCATCCAGCGGAACAGCCTGTATCTCCTCCTGGCTGTACCAGAACTCCTGGACACCATTATCTATTAAAGCCTGGTGCTCTTCATGGCTGACACGAACAACCGTACCCACTCTTTCAACTCCTTCATCACTTACTTTGACAATATCTCCTTGTTTTAATTCTCCGATTTTTAGCATAGCAATTCATTTTAATACTCCGAATATAAAAAAGATTACGCTGACAATAAAATGACTTTCCGGGAAATTAATCACATTTACCTCAAACCGAGAAGGCTCACCACAGCAAACAAGGCTGATTAACTTTTAATTCAGTATACGTTATTCTGCCCAACTCATCACATAATTAGTGTCCTCGATCTCCAATGCCTGTTTGGTCAGCATCAGCGGCCGGAATGTATCTACCATCACGGCCAGTTCTTTGGTTTCTTTGGCGCCGATACTTTTCTCCACTGCTCCGGGATGCGGGCCATGCGGAATGCCTGCAGGGTGCAATGTTATCATACCCCTGGTTACATGCTTGCGGCTCATAAAATCTCCATCCACATAATATAATACCTCATCGCTGTCAATATTGCTATGATTATAAGGAGCAGGAATAGCCTGCGGATGATAGTCGTACATACGGGGAACAAAGGAACAAACCACGAACGCATTCGTTTCAAAGGTCTGGTGAGTGGGGGGAGGCATATGTACCCTCCCCGTTATCGGTTCAAAATCATGAATAGAAAAAATATAAGGATAGCAACAGCCGTCCCACCCGATCACATCAAAAGGATGTGTACCATAATGCAAACCATACAGGATACCTTTCTTTTTGGCTTTGATCAGGTAATCACCCTTTTCATCATGTGTTTTCAGGTCCTGCGGTGGGCGGATATCCCTTTCACAATAAGGGGAGTGTTCCATCAACTGCCCAAACCGGCTCATATACCGTTTTGGGAACCGCAATGGCGAAAATGATTCAACGATAAACAACCTGTTCTTATCATTGTTGAATTCTATTTGATAGATCGTTCCTCTCGGAAGTACAATGTAATCACCATAACCAAAAGGAAGGTCGCCGTACTGGGTTTTTACTTTACCGCTGCCTTCATGCACAAAGATCATTTCATCAGCATCGGTGTTCTTGTAATAATAATCCTTCATGCTTTGCTGCGGGGCGGCCAGTACAATATGACAGTCATTATTTACCAGCACCGGTTTACGGCTTTGCAAAAAATCTTTTTCGGGCTTAATATTAAATCCTTCAAAACTGCGGTGCTTCAACATTTTTTCTTCCGCTATTTGCGGGCTTACATCAATCTGTGGCTCCGTTTTGATGATCTGTGTCGGGGGATGGCAATGGTAAAGCAGTGAATAGTCGTCACTGAACCCTTCGGTAGAAAATAACTGTTCGCTGTACAGGCCTCCGTCCGGTTTGCGAAACTGGGTATGACGTTTATGCGGAATATCTCCGAGTTTATAATAATGGGGCATACATAAAATTTGAAATTGATGAATTTTGAAATTGGGAAATTGAACGCAGGAAATGCTGAATCGCTATTTATCCAACTCCAGGGATACCATCAGGAAATAGTATTTCCATTTTCGTTTGTCAATGAAATAAGTGAAATTCCGTTTGAATGGCATTAATTTCAGATTTTGTCCCGGTTATTATCCGGGTTAGATTGCATTCAAATTTAATGATCTTTCTTGACCCGCATCGGACTAATATCAGACACCCATGGATTCCTGGACGAGAATGTTTTCAAACATTTTGAAAACTGTGATGAAGTTTGGCATGCAGGTGATTTTGGGGATATTGGATTAGCTAATGAGCTGGCAGCCCGAAAACCTATCAAAGGTGTTTATGGCAATATTGACGGGCAGGATATCAGAACTATTTATCCTGAACAATTGGTATTCATATGCGAAGAAGTGAAAGTTATGATCCGGCATATCGGCGGGTCGCCACCCAGGTATAATCCCGGGACAAGAAAAGAATTAGCCATTCATAAACCCCAACTTTTCATTAGCGGCCACTCCCACATTTTGAAAGTGATCTATGATGACCAGATCAACTGCCTCCACATGAATCCCGGCGCTGCAGGTAAGCAAGGATGGCATAAAGTAAGAACGATCATCACTTTCGCCATTGACGGCAAAGACATGAAAGACTGTAAAGTCATTGAACTTGGAAAAAGGTAATAGACTTTATCGTACCTTACTGTTATAAATCATCTTTTATGGATCGTCGCCAGGCCCTCCGGCAAAGTGCTCTCGCTGTTGCCGCTTTTGCCTTCAGCCGTGATAGTTTTTCCCGTGATGCTGAACGGATCATTAACACTTATGGTGGTCCGCCCGCCAATTTTATCAAACTTAGTTCCAACGAAAACCCTCATGGCCCTTCACCGGCTGCACGAAAAGCGATGATGGATGCGGTGAATGGTTCCAATCGTTATCCCTGGGAGGTGACGACGCAATTGAGAGAGAAGATCGCATCGCTGTATGGATTAACGAAGGAGCATGTCGTCATGGGGGCCGGTTCGTCTGAACTGCTGGGGCTGGTATCGGTGATGGCGGCTTTGCAAAAAGGAAATGCCGTAGCGCCTGATCCTACTTTCCGGCTATGGATGCCTGCTGCCAGGAAATTTGGGTTGCCGATCAAACTGGTTCCGCTTACTTCCGGTAAAATAACTGATCTCCAAAGAATGAAAGACAGCATGGACGCTAATACGAAAATGGTGTACATCTGTAACCCGGGCAACCCCACCGGTACGATCATACCCGCTGGTGAATTAGAAACATTCATCAAAGACATAGCGCCTAAATGTATTGTTCTGTTAGATGAAGCGTATACGGAGTTCAGCGATGAGCCATCTATGGCCAAATGGGTGAACGATTACCCTAATCTTGTAGTAGCTAAAACTTTCTCTAAAATATATGGTATGGCAGGAGCCCGTGCCGGTTTTGCGTTAGCTCACCCGCAAACTATAAAACAACTGAGCGATCTGCAGCCCTGGTCCAATGCTGGCACCAGCGCTGTTTCACTCGCCGGGGCAATGGCTTCTTTGCAGGATCAGGAATTTGTCAGTTTTTGTAAAAAGGAAAATCAAAAGGCCCGTTCAGTTTTTTACTCTGCGTTAGAGAAAGCAGGCATGCCTTATATAAACTCGCATACCAGTTTTGTTTACTTCGACTCCTCCCCTTACAACAAAGACGTAACAGCATTGCTTGAATCGAAACAGATCATCGGCGCCCGGTCATTTGAAACGGGCAGCAAATGGCTGCGGCTAAGTGTCGGCACGGTTGAAGAAATGCAGCAAGTAGCTACTGCTCTAAAAAGCTGATAAAAAAGAGGCTGTCCCAAAAGTCGTTAATCGTCATTGCGAGGGAGGAACGACCGACGCAATCTGCTTTATAATCAATTGATGAATTCAAGCAGATCGCTTCACTTTGTTCGCGATGACGACTTTTGGGACAGCCTCTCAATACATTACATTCCGGGGAACCATGGTCTGCCCACAATCTCCCTGAATGGCCATGGAACTGCAGCAAGTATCAATATCAAAGCGATCAGCAATAACCAACCCGTCGCTTTATAGTTTAGGGCCTTTGCTTTTCTCCTCGCTACAGTGATCAGGGCAATAGCAATGATCATCATCAACGGGTGTTCTACCCAGTAGAAACGATATGTAGTATCCTTCATTAATTCAACTCCTGCAGGCAGTCCTTTCCAAATACCATACCTGCCAGCGATCAACTGGTAAATGCCTATTACAAACATGATATGAGCAGATATGAGCAACCACAGGCTGCTGCTGCGGATGCTTTGCTTTTTTGCAAAAGCACCAAATAATGTTACCAGCAAAAGAACAAGGATGATCCAGCGAAGTACGCTGTGTAAATGAAGCATTCCGGTCTCCATAGCAATTAATTTAGTGACTAAAACTACAACAGCCTATGGGTTCATCAAAAAATGTTTTCTTTTTTGCTGCTTAAGCCGCCTGCGACTGTTGTCTCAGTTTTGCCTGTACCAGCAAGGCATGTAACACTTCAGTAGAAAACCCATGTAATAAAAGACGGAATGCAGCGCCGGTAGTAGGCAATGGTATCATCGGGTGTTTGTTGTTCAGCGCTGTTAATTTTTCCGGGCAATCCATAATGGTAGCCGCATAAATACCGATCACTTCATCCAGTTGCAGGGAATTCGATGCACGCCAGAAATCATTATCGGTTAAAAAGAACTGGTAGATGGGAGTAAAAATCTCGATAGCCGAAGCCAGGTCAAGGAAATTGGTCCATTTGTCCCGGAAATTCTCAAACGGGATGGGCGTTGTTGAAATAGCATTGAAATTCGGGTTGGATATCCTTTCAATAGAAGTCCTTTTTTCTTCAATGGCTTTATTAAGGTTAATGATGAAATTATACAGGTTAAGATCATGCTCCAGGAACATATTCTTCTTTATATCTTTTACGGCCACTGGTTTCAAAGGATTCATGGGAATGTCATCAGCTCCTTTTACATTGTCTTTTAAGAACCGCAATACTTCCGAACCTAAATAAAAATGCCTTAGGATGAGAAAATTTGCTTCAGGTGTAATGAAATATTTCATTCCGAAATAAAGACAGCGGTGAAGCATTTTGGGCGCATTGATCAGGTTCGGAATGAACATTTTAAAGAACTGCATGAGCAAAATAAAAAGACGTGCAAAAATCTTGACAATAGGATAAAGAAACTGCCTTGTCTTCCGGCTGGAGTCATATAAAAATGCGGCTTTAGCATCCGGGTCAAAGGGAACACTCTTATCAATAAACAACGTGTGCCAGTGACTGGGATTTCGGCTGTCATTGATCATTTGCTCAAAATGAGACCGGGTGTGCAGCATATCAGTTCATTTAAAAGTTATCAATTTCTTCCAGTTGCATTTTATACAACCTGGCGACCACTTTGGCTGTTTTCACTATCTTCTTAGCCATCGCTTCTGTTAACAGTTCCGATTGTATGGCTTTTTCAAATCTTTCAAAATGATTCTCATTACTGTCACTGCTTTCATGGTACAGAAAGAATGAGACCTGGTTATCCTGCAGATCCAGTTGATTCTTTATTGCCCTTCCCCATTTGCCCGATACCCTGTTTCCCAATCCTTCAATGATAAACATGGCGCCCAACAGGTCAAACGGGTCTGGCTGGCTGGCCCGGTGAAACATAAAAGCGCTTAAAGCTTCACTGCCGATATTTTTTTGCCCGGTCACAATTTCTTCCTCTTTTCCCCCGCAATTAATATAATTCTTTTCCAGGAGCTGGTAATCCCTGTGCTCATCTGAAGAATGACGGATAAAAGAAGAACGGACCTGGAAATACTCCATACTTACATTCGATGCTGCCCTGGCTATCCACTGGGAACCATCAATGACCTGCTGCCTCAAATTTACCAGCAATCTTTTATAAGTTTCCAATGACAGGTTACCGGAAAATATCTTTTGCACAACAGGCACCTGCTGTAAGGAATTTTCAAAATCGATCCAAACGGTTGTCAGTTGACGTACCAGCCACTCCTGCACGGGGCCATTGCCCGCCCTTATTTCAGGAGCTTTTACAAGGGCTATATCTTCAAGGGGAATATTCTTCTTTCCCTCTTCCACTACTGTCAGTTGCATGAACCCGGTAATAAAACGGCCGCTTTCAGGCACCATGCAAAGTATTTTCTGACCCGGTTTCAATTTGTTACTGTATAATAATTCTTCCAGCATCACGAAAATAGAAGCAGAGCCCACATTTCCCTTTGTATACAAATTAGTGAACCATTTATCATCCGGTATCTCAAGCCCGCCCTGTTTAAGCAGGTTGATGATCTGTGGTTTGAAATGGTGCGACGAATAATGGCAAACCAGCCAGTCAATATTTTTTTCATTGATCCGCTTTTCATCTATTAGTTCAAAGAAACGACGAACCCCCAGCTTGACAATGTTGTCAACCAATTGCATGTCCTGCATTAAATTCACAGCGCCGGCCTGATTTGCTTCACTTACATCATTATAATCAAGCCAGGTTTTTTGCACGGCCCCATTGTTACCTTTCAAACCACCTGCATACATGCACAGATCATATTCATGCGCATAAGAACGAATATCTATCCAATCTATCTCCAATGCCGTTCTTCCCAGTTCAGGTGTTGGTTGCAATAAAAAAGCTCCCGCCCCATCGCTCAGCATCCACCGGAGAAAATCAATTTCCACCGGCAGGTTATTATCCTGTAAAACAGATTGGTGAAGAAAACGTTGCGACTTGAACATACGGCTGGCTAATTCGCCGGCACAACAAATGGCGTTTTGCATTTCACCCGACCTTACCTGCATATACGCAT
>DATDIX010000346.1:0-3956 GCA_036520835.1 Chitinophagaceae bacterium
GAATGAACAGTTCCGCAAAGAATTTCTGCAAAACCTTTCGCATGAGTTTAAAACGCCTGTCTTTGCCATCCAGGGTTATGTGGACACCTTATTACAGGGCGCCATGGGAAACCCGGAAGTTAATAAACGGTTTTTAGAAAAAACCGCTACCAATGTTGAACGCCTTACCAACCTGCTGAACGACCTGGATGAGATATCAAAATTGGAAAGAGGTGAGCTGGTTCTGTTCAAACAAAACTTTATCATACAGGACCTGGTAAAAGATGTATTTGAGAGCATCTCTATCATGGCAGAACAAAAAGACATTAAATGCAGTATCAAAAAAGGCTGCGAATCACCACTGACCGTTTTTGCCGACAAGGAAAAAATAAGACAGGTATTGCTGAACCTCGTGGAGAATTCCATTAAATACGGAAAACTGAATGGCAGCATCACGGCCAGTATGTATGTCACAGACGGCAGTCATATTCTTGTTGAAATGAGTGATGATGGTGTAGGCATACAGGAAAAGCACCTGCCCAGGATATTTGAACGTTTCTACCGCACCGATGAAGGCCGTAGCCTGGATATAACCGGCAGTGGCCTGGGTCTTGCCATCTGCAAACACATCATTGAAGCCCATGGACAAACCATACATGTAAGAAGCAGGGAAGATATTGGCACTACAATCGGGTTTACGTTAGACAGGAAAAAAGAACAGTAAACTATAACAAGTAACATAAAAGTAATTTTCCCATAACTATCCGGTCATTTTGCAATGCTTACTTTGCAAAACCGTTACACAATGAAAAGCTTTGTTTCCTGCATACTGATATTTGCAGCCTTACAGCAACAGCTAACCGACCCCATCTCTCCACCAGCAACAAAAAATACTATTTCACCAGCGGAAAATATATTTATCATAACCCTTGACGGGTTTCGCTGGCAGGAAGTATTTACCGGGGCAGACCCTGATCTTATCAGCAATGAAAAATACACTCCCGATACAGCGACAATGAAAATGCTGTACGGGTCGCCGGATATAGAAGGCAGGAGAAAACAACTCCTGCCTTTTTTCTGGAATGTCATAGCAGCAAAAGGCCAGTTGTACGGCAACCGTCGCTATGATAACAAAGTAAATACCTCGAATATCTATTCCATTTCTTACCCGGGATATAATGAAATATTCACCGGCAATCCAGATATGACCATATCTTCTAACGATAAGAATGCAAATCCCAACATCAATATTCTTGAATACCTGAATACCAAAGAACAATTCAGGGGGAAAGTGGCTGCCTTTACATCCTGGGATGTGTTTCCCTATATATTAAATAAAGAAAGAAGCGGGATAGTGCTGAACAGCGGCTATGAAAATATGAACGTTGATAATACAAGCGAAGCCCAATACCTGGTCAACAAAGTACAGGATGAAGCAGTAAATGATAAAACAGCAACCCGGCATGATGAACTGACTTTTCTTACCGCCAAAGAATATATTCAGCAACACCGGCCAAAAGTGGTTTACTTGGGACTGGGTGAAACAGACGAGGCAGCACATGATGGACGGTATGATCATTACCTGGAAAAAGCAGCTGAAGCAGACAGGATGATCGCCAGACTCTGGCACTGGGTGCAGACCACTCCCGGCTATAAAAACAACACGACCTTTATCATTACAACAGATCATGGCCGAGGAAAAAAATCTGGTAACTGGTCGGAACATGGAATGCTTATCAACGGATCTTCACAAACCTGGATGGCAGTGATCGGGCCAAACATAGCACCCATCGGTGAAGTGAAAGAAGATCAGCAGATATACCAGAAGCAATTAGCACAAACTATTGCAGTTTTGCTTGGCGAAAATTTTGAAACCGGTCAGCCGGTAGCAGCTGCTATTGCTTTGAAATAAGTTGGTAAAATAGTACTGCTGCTTTCAGGAAGCAAATGAACTTTCAACTGCACTCTCCTTATTAATTACCTGCACATCCCGGGCCTCTGCGAAAGGATTGTTTTACCTAATCTCCTTAGGTTATTCTCCGAATAAATGTTTGTATCATCATATTATATTCATATTCAGTACACAATTCTTTAATGCCATATCCCTGTTTTCCGGTTATCATTTATTCACAATATCATCACGCTGTATTAACGGTTTGTTCATACTCGTTTTTCACCTTTGTGAAACCCTCAGAATGAAAAAAAGACATGTTGATGTAGTAGTGATGTCGGACCTGCACCTGGGAACCTATGGCTGCCATGCCAGGGAGATCGTCAACTACCTGAAAAGCATTTCCCCGCAAATTTTAATTCTTAATGGCGATATTATAGATGGCTGGCAATTCAGCAAACGTTATTTTCCGGCTGCTCACATGCAGGTCATCAAAGAGATCATGAGCCTGTTAAGCGAAGGCACCCGTGTTATATATATTACCGGCAACCACGATGAAATGCTGCGCCGTTACAGCGATATAGAACTCGGCAACTTTCAGCTGACCGATAAATTAGTAATGGAACTGAATGGAAAGATGACCTGGATCTTTCATGGCGATGTATTTGATACCAGCACAAAAGGAAGTGCCAAACTGCTGGCAAAATTCGGCGGGCATGGCTATGACCTGCTGATCCTGCTGAACCGTTCAGTGAACTGGTGCCTGAAACTGATGAAGAAAGAAAAAATGAGTTTCAGTAAAAAAATAAAGAATGGCGTTAAGCAGGCAGTGAAATGGGTCGGCGACTTTGAACAAACAGCCGCTGAACTGGCTATCGAAAAAAAATATGATTATATCATCTGTGGTCATATTCACCAGCCGCAAAAAAGAATAATAGAAACAGAGAAAGGCAAAGTGATTTATCTAAACAGCGGTGACTGGGTAGAAAACCTTACCTCGCTTGAATACAACAATAATGAATGGACAATCTACCAATACGATGAAAAGGAATTTCAATCAGGCAAGGTGGTCAACATGGGAAAAAAATTACCAGAATTAAACGTATTAACCAACGAAGTGAGCTTATTCATCAACTCGCTGGTAACAAAGCTATGATCCATTACTCACTGAAAAAAGTTCGGCTATGAAAATACTTTATGCCGTACAGGCTACCGGCAATGGTCATATCAGCAGGGCCATGGAATTGCTTCCTCACCTGCAGCTACAGGGAAACGTTGATATCTTTCTCAGTGGTGATAACAGTCACCTGGCTATGGATGCACCGGTGAAATACCGGAGCAAAGGTTTAAGCCTTTATTTTAATTCAACCGGCGGACTGGATTATTGGAAAATACTCCGCGGCTTTCACCCACTGAGCCTTCGTAAAGAGATCAATGACCTGCCGGTGGAGAAATATGATCTTGTTATCAACGATTTTGAATTTATCACCGCAGCATCCTGTGCTAAAAAGAAAATTGCTTCTGTCCAGTTAGGTCACCAGGCCAGTTTTCAATCCCGGTTAACTCCCAGGCCTGAAAACAAAAATGCCATTGGCGAATGGATACTGAAGAACTATGCAAGGGCGAGTCATTATATAGGATTACACTTTGAGCAATACGATGATTTTATACTTCCTCCTGTTATTAAAAAAGAGATACTGGATGCGAACCCGGTTGATAAAGGATATATCACCGTTTATCTTCCTTCCTATGCAGGTGCTGAACTGGAAAAAACATTCCGGGCCTTCGGGGATATCCCGTTTCATATTTTTTCAAAAGAAACCAAAGAGCCGGTCACAAAAGGTAATATCACTTTCATACCTGTCAATAAAACGCTTTTCAACAAAAGTCTTACGGAATGCACAGGTATTATTTGTGGCGCCGGTTTTGAAACGCCAGCAGAAGCGCTTTACCTTGGGAAAAAGATATTATGTATTCCCACCCGCGGGCAGTATGAGCAGCTTTGCAATGCAGCAGCGCTGGAAGGAATAGGAGTAAAATGCGTGAAAAAGATCAATAATAATTTTGCTTTTGTCATTGACCAGTG
>DATDIX010000347.1:0-25048 GCA_036520835.1 Chitinophagaceae bacterium
AGGAAATTGAACATTGGCATATTGTAAGGTCAAAAGAAGAAATGTGCGAAAAAGTACTGACTATCTTAAGCGATCCTTCTGCAAATTATAAACGGGTTACATTCTCAACTATGGAAAACACCGTAAAGAAAATAATGGATCTATTTCTATAATTAAAGTATGATCTTATTGATCTTGCCGGCAATGGCGCCAAAAGAAAGTTCCTCATTGAACTGTGCTGACACCTTTGCACGTTCCTTCTCAATGTCCATTTTACCAGTACTTAACAATGCAGTTAACAACTCTTTTTCATTACCGGGCCCGTAAAGTAACCCGCATTTTCCCAGACCAGACATTCTGCGAAAAGATAAAATATTTGTCACTATAGGGATACACCCGCAGGACATCGCTTCGCAAACGGCTATGCCGCTTCCTTCATAGTGTGACCCTGAAATAATAAAATCGGCACTGTTATACCAGTCCTGCATTTGCTGATGATCCACCTTGCCGATCAATATGACAGCACCTTCCCCCCTTTCATCGATACGGATAAGGTCTTTTACTTCCTGCAAAAGTTCTTCCCCCTGGTAGATCAAATATAATTTTGCCCCGGGTTGATTATTTAAATAATTAAGAAACGCCTTTATTACGGTCAGCGGATCTTTATTCACATCCAGCCTTCCCACCCATAAAAAAACGGGGTCGCCGTTTGTATTTGTCTGCCTTCTTGCATCCGCTTTATCGGCCGGGTGGAAAATGGAGGAAGCCTGTATCACTTCATGTATCTTTCTTACATTTATGTTTCGCTTCCACATATCACTAAATTCCGAAGAAGTAAACAGGTAAGCATCTACACATTTATCTGCCAGTTTCTGAAAATATCTTTTAATACCGGTAAAGGGTTTTTCAGCCCTGTGCAGTACAATTATTTTAACTTTTTTGCCCAGCCGCAGCCGGAGGTGAATGATATTAAGCGGGAAAATAAAACCATTTACAAACACAACGCCGGGTTTCATCTGAGCAATATACCTGTGTAATTTATCCGGGAATAAGCTTTTTTCTGTTTTAAGATCCAGGAAATGATAACCTACTCCCCTGCGCTGTAATATCCCGGAATAGCTGATCTGCTCAATGCTTTCTACTTCATGTTGCTTTGCCAGCTCTTCCAGGATACCAGTATAAAAACTGATCCTGTCCAGCCATGTATCCGGATCAGTAAAACCAGGGGTATTCGTATAACCTATGCTGATGATCTTCAATTTCCGTGGAAATATTTTGTTTAGTTTTAAAATATGAAGCTGGTCAAAAAAATATTAAATAAACTCAACGGCCTCCATTATCCGCAGGAATATCTCTGCCTGGCGAAAGAATCTTTTTCTGAACCGCTTCATGTTTATCTCGCAGAAAACAACCGGGTCATTAAAGACATTACTGATGAACACTTATTTACCGGCTATTGCCCTCTCATCTTTACTTTACACTCCGCTTCTGCAAACAAACAAAATTTACCCGCCACTATTGAAATTATTTTTTGCCCTCCATCCCGCCAACCAAACGAATTTCCGGGTAAAATGGATGCCATTGCCCGGCTTTCTTTACAACTGATCAGGAAACAAACAGCCGGGCCTACAGTTATTGCTTACTATGAAGGCGTAAAAGGAGAACATCACTTTGTTTCTTCCATTCATCAACTCATGACCGGGCTTTACAACAGGCTTTATAATAAAAAAAACGGGAATGTATTCCTCCACGATAACCTGTACAAGCAGGTGCAGTCAGCCTATTCTGTACCCAGAATTATTTCACTGATCACCGTAAGCAATGGCCAGTTATACAATTTGTTCCCTACTGACCTGCATGGCCCCGTAAACGATCAGTATTACGTTTGTTCCCTCCGGCATGAAGGAAAAGCCTGCCAACAGGTGTTGGCTGCCGGCCGGATCGTTATATCACAGGTATATGCTGAAGCGTATAAAACAGCGTACTCTCTTGGCAAGAATCATATGCAGGAATTAAAAGCAAAAAACAGTTTCCCGTTTGGGGAATTGGTTTCAACCCTGTTTCAACTGCCACTGCCACAGCCCGTCATTTATTACCGGGAACTGGAGCTGGTTGAATCATTTGATCACGGTATTCATAAATTGCTGCTCTTTAAAGTGCTTTCCCGGCGGGCCGTCAATGGTGAACCCGCTACTCTTGCCCATATTCACAATGTCTATGCTACCTGGCGGCATAATAAAGGCCTGTCAGGCAACTATTTACTACGATAACCCGATTAGATAACCAGGACATTCAAACTAGCGTATCATAGCATGAAGAAGGTTATATTATTCAATCCCCGTGCTGCCGAAACAAAGGCGAGGGTTCCTAATTCGATTCTCTCCATCGCCGCTTCTATTGAAGGAAAATATGATTATGCTATTGTGGACGGCAACCTTGAAAAAGACCCGCTGAAAATCTTACTCGGTTATCTCAACACCGGGAACTATCATGTTTTTGCATGCACAGTAATGCCGGGTCCGCAATTGAAACAAGCCATCCCTATTACAAAGGAAATCAGGAAAAGATACCCGCATGTAAAAATTGTCTGGGGGGGATACTTCGCTTCCAACCACAGCCAGGTATCAATAAGCTCCGGGTATATTGATTATATTATTTATGGCCCGGGAGACTATGCGTTTCCTATGTTGATGGATGCAATTGAAAACCGGTCCGGGCTTCGTCACATTCCGAACTTAATTTTCAGAGAAAATAATATCATTGTCAAAACAAAAAAAGACGAACTCTACGACCAGGATTCCTTGCCGCCGCTACCATACGAAAAATTAAATTCGTTTTACCCGATGGAAAAATACATTGGGAAATCTGTGCTCGGAACAAAAACTTTTGCTTATCACAGCAGCGTAGGATGCCCGTTTAAATGCGCATTTTGCGGGGTTGTTCCCATTTACAATGCACGATGGAAAGGGCGTTCGGCAGAAAAAATATATGCCGATATAAAGGAGGTAAAAGAAAAATATGGGATCAATGCAGTCGAATTTTACGATAGTAATTTCTTTGTGTCTGAAAAACGGGTCGTGGAGTTTTCGAAACTGATAAAAAATGAAAATCTTGTTTGGTGGGGCGAAGGAAGAATTGATACTATTGATAAATACGCAGATGAAAGTTTGTCTATCATGCGGGAAGGGGGATGCAAGATGATTTTTCATGGAGCCGAAAGCGGTAATGATGAAATGTTAAAAAAAATGGATAAAGGAGGGACACAATCAGGCGAGCAGATAAAACGCTTCGCTGCCCGGATGGCAAAATTTGATATCATTCCTGAGTACTCGTTTATTGTCGGAACGCCTGCAGATACAGAAGATGAAGTAAACAGGCAGATTGATTTTGACATTCAATTTATTCGGGAGATAAAAGAGATAAATCCCAAAACCGAGATCATTATTTATGTTTATAGTCCCGTACCCACCGAGGGCTCACAATTATCACAAGACGTAATTAAATCCGGTTTTCACTTTCCGCAAACACTGGATGACTGGACAAACCCGCAATGGGAAAATTTTGATTTGCACCGGAACCCGCTTACTCCCTGGCTGAAACCATACATGGTTAAAAAAATAAAAGATTTTGAAACTGTGCTGAACGGGTATTTCCCGACGGTGACTGACACCAAATTGACTCCTCACCGGATAAAATTATTGAAGCTCCTCTCCTCACTCCGTTATAAAAACAACTGGAATAAATTTCCCTATGAAATTAAAATGATGCATATGCTTTTTAAATACCGCCAGCCTGAACTGGAGGGCTTTTAAACATGATCGCCGCATTAAGAAATATCGTCGCCCATACTTACAAGCCTTTGCTGGTAAAGTATCTTTCAAAAACAAGGGTGTACAAATATGACGGTATACGGTTAGAAATACCACCACAGGTCTTTCACCCGGGATTTTTTTTCAGCACCCGTTTATTGCTCAATCATATCAAACAATTCGCTTTGCAGGGAAAAAAGTTTTTAGAACCGGGATGCGGCAGCGGTCTTATTTCCCTCTATGCGGCTAAAAAAGGAGCGGTTGCTACGGCTTCTGATATTAATCCCGTAGCTATTGAATATTTGAAAAAAAACAGCCGGTATAACCAAACAACGCTGACCATCATTCAGTCTGATCTTTTTAAAGATATTCCTGAACAATCCTTTGACATCATCGCCATCAACCCGCCCTATTATAAAAAACAACCGCTGACCCCAAAGGACTATGCCTGGTTTTGCGGGGAAAATGGCGAATACTTTACAGCCCTGTTCAAAAACCTCGGCAATTATATTCACCCCGGTACCGAGATCAGCATGGTACTATTTGAAGGTTGTGATATGGAGATGATCGAAAACACCGCATCGGAAAATGGCTTTGACCTTATTCTCGAAAAATCCTATAAGAACTTCCTTGAAAAGAATTTCATTTATAAAATTGAAAAAGTATAATGCCGGGTTCAGTCAAACATACCGCCAATGATTTTGAAACCCTTTATATCCGCCTCCGGCAAAAGGAAGGAAGAGTGTATACAAATGAAGAAGTAGCGCAATTGCCGCATGTCAACCCGGTTCATCCTCATTATAAAGAATGGCAGCTGCGGCAGGAATCTGCACAACGTTTGATCGACTACTTAAAGAAAAAAAAACAACTGTTGACCATACTGGAGATAGGTTGCGGCAACGGGTGGCTTTCACACAGGCTTGCCGCTATACCGGGCAGTAAAGTGATCGGCACTGATATTAATTTTACCGAAGTACAACAGGCAGCAAAGGTCTTCCAGGACAAGCCCAACCTGCATTTTATATATGGCCATGCAGAAACCGGCATATTTGAAGACATGCAGTTTGATATTATCCTTTTTGCCGCTTCTATACAATATTTTCCCTCGCTGCCCACAACGATCGGCCATACATTAAAACTGCTGAGACCCGGCGGTGAGATCCATATCATTGATTCGCCTTTTTATCCTGTATCTGAACTGAGCGCTGCCCGTCAGCGATCCCTGCTTTATTTCCAGGCAGCAGGTTTTCCTGAAATGGCCGGTTGCTATTTTCATCATAGTCTTGAATACCTCGAAAAATTCAACTATTCCGTACGCTATGATCCTGACAGTTTGTTCAACAGGTTTCTCCGGAATAAAAACCCTTTTCCATGGATCTGTATTCAGCATTAATACCACATGTTCAGTCAATCACTATATCAAACCTTTAAACGCTACCGTTCACTGCAAACACACAGGATATCTTCATTACCCATTGTCATTTTAATGCCGCACAGCGCCTGCAATTGCCGCTGCGTGATGTGTGATATATGGAAAGACAATAAGAACCTAAAACAGCTTACTGAAGAGGATATTATTGATTTGCTGATCTCATTGAAAAGATTAGGCACCCAACAAGTACTGATGTCCGGCGGCGAAGCTTTACTGAACCCGAATTTTTTCAGGTTTTGCGAAATACTGCAAAAACTGAATATCAAAGTATCGCTGTTGTCCACCGGGTTAACATTAAAAAAAAATGCAGAACAACTGGTGAAATGGGTAAATGATATCATTGTATCGCTGGATGGAAATGAAGAGATCCATAATCTCGTCAGGAACATACCCGACGCTTACCAAAAATTAAAGGAAGGAGTACAACATATCAAAAGTATCGATCCGAAGTTCAGAATCACTACCAGGACAGTAATTCACCGGATCAATTTCCGGCACTGGCCAGCCATAATTGAAAGTGCCAGGGAGATTGGTGCAGATCAGGTCAGTTTTCTTCCCGCTGATGTAAGCAGCCACGCTTTTAACCGTGAAGTACTCTGGACCGATCAGCGCCAGCATGAGATACTGCCCGGTGAAAATGAATTAGATGAACTGAAAGCCGCCACAGAAAATATTATTGAAAAGTATGGAAGCGGTCCCGGCCGTCATTTCATTGCTGAAAGCCCTGAAAAACTGCGAAAGATATACAGTTACTACGCTGCCTTTTACCACCTTAATCCTTTTCCATATAAAAAGTGTAATGCTCCCTGGGTGTCAACAGTCGTGGAAGCGGACGGAACCGTCAGGCCCTGTTTCTTTCATCCACCCATGGGGAATACCAGGGAGCAGTCACTTGAAAACATTTTAAACAGTAAAGCAAGCATCCGTTTCCGGAAAGAGCTCGATATGGATAAAGACAGCACCTGTGTAAAATGTGTCTGCTATCTTCATCTTTCACCGGGAACAAAACTTAATTGAGCGTTGATGAAAAAGATCCTTTTTTCTCACTCCTATTTCTTACGGTTTGACCCCAAACAATGGGCCACCGGGCAGCCTTATGCGCCCATCGGCACTTTGTACGCCGCTTCACTGATGAGAGAGAAAGGATATCATATCTCATTTTTCGATACCATGTTTGCGCATGGACCGGAAGAATTGATTCCTTCTTTAGAAAAAAACAAACCCGATCTGCTGGTTCTGTATGATGATGGTTTTAACTACCTGACCAAGATGTGCCTGACCAATATGCGGGAAGCTGCTTTTAAAATGATAAGATCGGCCAAACAAAAAGGATGCACCGTTATAGTGTCAAGTTCCGACTCAACCGACCAGTATGAACAATACCTGAATGAAGGCGCTGATTTTATTTTATTGGGTGAAGCAGAACAAACATTGGCAGAACTGGTAACCGCTATTGACGATCAACAACATAATTTTCTTTCTATACCCGGTCTTGCTTACAAAATTGATGGTGCTGTAATAAAAACAGTAAAACGAACTGTGCTGAAAGAATTAGACAGCCTTCCCTTCCCTGCCTGGGATATGGTGGATATAGACATTTACCGGAAGATGTGGATGAAGCATAAAGGCTATTTTTCCCTGAACATGGCAACAACAAGAGGTTGTCCCTTTAAATGTAACTGGTGCGCCAAGCCTATTTATGGTAACCGATATAATTCAAGATCGCCGCAGAATGTAGTGGCGGAACTGAAGATACTGAAAGAGAAATTCGGCTTTGATCATATTTGGTTCTGTGATGATATTTTTGGCCTGAAGCCGGGTTGGGTAAACGAGTTTGCAGACCTTTTGGAAAAAGAAAAAATACAATTCCGTTTTAAGATACAGGCAAGGGCTGACCTGTTATTACAGGAAAATTATATCCGCGACCTGGCAAGGGCTGGTTGTGAAAATATCTGGATGGGCGCCGAAAGCGGTTCGCAAAAGATACTCGATGCCATGGATAAAGGCACCACCGTAACGCAGATATACCAGGCGACCCGTTTATTGAAAAAAACAGGCATACATCCTTCTTTCTTTATCCAGTTCGGATACCCCGGTGAAACAAAAGAGGATATTTCAAAAACCATCCGGATGATCAATGAATTATTACCTTATGAAATAGGGATCTCCGTTTCATACCCGCTACCGGGCACTCCTTTTTATGAAAAAGTAAAAAATGAACTGAAAGAAAAAACGAACTGGACAGACTCAGATGAACTGGCATTGATGTTCCGCAATACTTATGCACCGGCCTTTTACAAACAGCTTCACCGCTATGTTCATAAAAGCTATCGTAAACACATTGCCATACAGCACCTGAAAAAATTATTCAGCCGGCCATTGGCTGCCAGTTCCTTTACTTTTAAGAAGGCTATGTCCTTTTTATACTATGCCCCGGCAGCCTGGCTGGATAAGCAAAAACTACATTCGCTGGAAAATGCACCTGTATGAATGACCAGGCATCTACTTTGAATGAACAAGCTGCTGCTGCAGCTTTCAGCAAACAGGCCCCGCTGTTTGATGAGTTGTATTCCGGGGACACCATCATTCAATATAAAAGAAAAAGGGTAAGGGACCATGTAATGCAATACCTGGCGCCTCATTCTCATATCCTGGAACTGAATGCAGGCACTGGAGAAGATGCTGTCTTCTTTGCAGAACAGGGACATACGGTGCATGCCACCGACATTTCAGATGCTATGCTGACAAAATTGAAAGAAAAAGCGGGCCAGCATCGCCTTCAAATGAGTATCGGCAATGAAACATGTTCTTTCACACAACTGGAAAAACTATCCGCCCGTGGCCCTTACGACATGATCTTTTCCAATTTTGCCGGTCTTAATTGTACAAATGAATTGGCGAAAGTATTACGGTCATTCGATCCTTTATTGAAACCAGGTGGTTTTGCCACGCTGGTCATCTTGCCTAAATTCTGCCTCTGGGAATTTCTATTGTTGTTTAAAGGAAGGTTCAAAACGGCTTTCCGCAGGTTTTCAGGCAGCAAAGGTTCGAAGGCCCGTATCGAAGGAGAATTTTTCCGATGCTGGTATTATAATCCATCTTTTGTAAGAAGAACCCTAAAAGATTCATATAAACAGGTAAGTGTAGAAGGACTTTGTACATTAGTTCCTCCTTCTTATATAGAAAAGTTTGCTGAAAAACACCCGGGTGCTTACCAGTTCCTGAAAAAGAAGGAAAATAAATGGAAATCAAAATGGCCGTGGAGGAGTATCGGGGATTACTACATTATTACGCTTCAGAAAAAGAATTGAAATAGCCGGGATGACGTCTTTTTAATTCATTGATCTTTTCATTATATATACTCAGCAGTTTTTCGCTGAACCTGCCCGGGTTTGACCTTGCAAAATGTTTTCCCGTGACCAGGTCCATTATTTTTCCTTCTTCATTGCGGGCTCCGCGTTGTTTCTTTTTTTGCCAGCGGCGGGTGGTTATTCTCATCAGGTAATTATCCAGGCTGTTCCCGGCTTTATTATTCAACACCCATTCAATAGCTCTTTTCAGCCATGATCTCCCGCTTTTGCCAGTCTCTTTGCTGTGATCAGTATTGTGTTCAGCAAACCATTTGTTTACCCAATCATTGGCAGCAAAAAAATCTTGCATGGCTTTCCCGCTTACCGGCAGCAAAGTGACAGTCTCAATGGCGGTATAAATATTCTGCTCATCCAGCTTCAATGCATTTTCGCCGAGGTAATAATTCATACAGTAATAATGTTGTTGGCCGGTAAGAAAGGTCAGCTTCTTAAATAAATGCATGAATGTACGTGCAATCCACAGGCGGTTGGCTTTGGTGATAATAAAAAAATCAATATCCGTTTTCTCATCCGCATACATTTTGGATAATGATCCTGATATGCCAATGCCCCTTACATAAGGAAACCCGGAAAGGAACCGGCCGATCTTCATGGCTTTTGGCAATAATTGCGCTGCCCGCTGGTTACCTTCCCTTCTTCTTTGCACGAGGACTCCGTCATTATACAATAAATAAAATTCAGCTATCCTGAAAACAATACCGTCATCAACCAGGTGGTCCAACGCATATTCGAAAGCGTCTGCACCCGTTTCGGGCGGCATATATTTCATTATCTCTTCTTTTGATAAGGGATACTGAAAAATGGAAAAATAGACCAGCACTTTTAAAATGCTGCTCCCGGTATTTGTCTGAATACCGGCATCTCTTTTATAAACAACACTCATCATGTTATTGTAACTACTTTGATGAAAAGGGCAAGCAACCTGTCATACTATTTCCCCGATTATAAGTTTACAGAAACCGCTCCTGATCTTAATACCTATATACTTTGCCTGAAACCGGATTCCATAAAGAACTGCCTGCACCGCCTGCTATTGAATCGTCAACCATTCATGAAAACGCAATAATCACCCGCCTCGTTGCCAGCCGGAGGAACTATTTATACCTTAAAAGAAGCGTTGATATTCTCATTTCTTTGCTTGTTATTACACTTGTTTTAAGCTGGTTGCTGCCGATCCTTGCCGCCTGGATAAAACTGGACTCAAAAGGCCCGGTATTTTTTTCTCAAAACCGTGTGGGCAAGAATGGAACCATATTCCGTTGCCTTAAATTCCGCACAATGATAAAAAACGAGGTCGCAGATGAAAAACCGGCGGAAGAAAATGATCCCCGCATTACGGGAGCAGGAAGATTTTTGCGGCAAACAAATATGGATGAACTTCCGCAGTTCTTTAATGTACTGACCGGCGACATGAGCCTGACAGGCCCCAGGCCACACATGATTTCAGACTGTATGCGTTTTTCATTTATTATTTCATCCTATAAGTTCCGGAGCCTTGTTAAGCCCGGCATTACAGGCCTGGCACAGATAAAAGGTTATCATGGACCGGTAAAAGATTATGAAGGCATTGTCAACCGCTATTACTGGGACGCCGTGTATATAAGAAAAGCCAGTTTAAAATTTGATGCAAAGATCCTTGCAAAAACTATTGGTATCAGTTTCAGAACATTTTTCAGGGTCCTCCTGGTCAATAAAAATAAATGATCATATAAAGCACCCGGGTACCTTTACTCAAAGAACGGTACTCCCGGTATGGCATATTTTTTCATTCCTTCCTGGTTTATTTCCACACCAATACCCGGTTTTTCAGAAAGAGTGATAAAACTATTTTTCACCCACTCCCCATCATAGTGAATTATTTCTTTGAACATCGGCTGTGTATGAAAATAAGATTGCCATTCCAGTATTAAAAAATTAGGCACTGATGCGCAAACATGAGCAGAAGCCATAGCGCCCAGGAATGATACAACCATGTGTGGTGCAAATGGCGTATAATATAAGTGAGCAAGATTAGCGAGACGCTGACATTCTCCTAATCCTCAGGCTTTTTGCAGGTCAGGCATTACAATATCAACAACGCCTATTCCCTGTAATCTCCTGAATCCATAAGCGAGGTAATGATTTTTCCTGGTCATACCGATGCTTCTTCCTTTACTTTCTGTTTGTCTTCATCCGGCAGCCGGTTATGCCACCAGCTTGCCAGTGCAGACCCTGTAATATTCATTAACGGGCCAAACACGGCAGCAGCAAGGCCAACGGTTGCAATCTTTCCCATTTCTTTTGCAATGCCCGAGGCCAGCCCGGCATTTTGCATACCAACTTCAATGGCGATAGTGCGGCAATCCCTTTCAGGCATTTTAAATAAACGACCACCCCAGTATCCCAGGAAATACCCGAATGTATTATGAACAAATGCCACTGCAATTAACAAGGGTCCGATTTTCAGCAAGCTTTCTCTTCCGGCAGCAGTGATGATGGTAATAATAAGAGCAATACTGAACATAGATACAAAAGGCATAGCATCATCCAGCCATTTTGATCTGCCGCTTAACAGCTTATTAAAGATCAGCCCTGCCCCGATCGGAATAATGATCATCTTGAAAATATCCCACATCATTTTCATTACATCAATTTCAATTAAAGCCCCGGCGAAAAGCTTCATCAACAGTGGTGTAACAAACGGAGCAATCAATGTAGTAATAGAAGTAATGGTGATGGATAAAGCCAGGTTTGCTTTTCCCAAATAAGCCATTACGTTGGAGGCCAGCCCGCTTGGAGAACATCCGATCAGGATGATACCGGCCGCAATTTCCGGTGGAAAATCAGTGAGACTTGCTAACGTAAAACCCAATACCGGCATGATTATAAACTGGCTAAGCACACCAATTGCAACCCCTTTAGGTGATTTAACAACTGCTGCAAAATCATTTATACTCATAGAGGCACCCATGCCAAACATGAGCAACTGGATCAACGGGATGATCAGGTTACTTAATTTATAATCTCCCCATTGTAAAAAATATTCAGGATGAAACATGGCGATCGTAACGGCTGCAAAAATGATGACAGTAAAAGACAGCCCTTTTAATAATGCTTTTCCCCTGAAAGCAACTGAAAGGCATGTAAAAAACAAAGTAAGCGACCAGCCGGACAGATCCATTTTTCCTGTTGTCCAGAAAATGACGAATAGCAAAATAAATAAAGCCGCAAGGCAGTAAAAAATAACTGAACGTTTTTTTGTCATCATATTTTGATCGGGATTTAATAACTGCTTGAAATAATCAATAAAAGGCAGAAAGGTTTTTTTTAAAAATTTCTCCTTGCGCCATGCTAACTGAATATCCTGTCATGTGAACGCTTATCATTCCATTGAGTAGTGGGTTCAAAATAACTTTTGTCTGAAGCATGCAGATGTTGTTTTACCACTTCCTCATTCAATTCGATACCCAATCCCGGTGCGGTAAGGGGTAGATTGGCAAAGCCTTTTGTAATTAATTTTCTTCCATCCGTAGTTTTCACCAGGCTTTCCCACCACGGAATATCTACTGAATGATGCTCCAGTGATAAAAAATTCTGGGTAGCAGCTGCACAATGTACGCAAGCCATAAACGAAACAGGTGTACCTGCCTGGTGCATGGCCATGGCAATGCCATATTCTTCTGCATAGTCGCCAATTCTTTTTGTTTCTAAAAGCCCGCCTGAAGACGCCAGGTCTGGATGAACGATATCCACAGCACGGGCATCTATTAAAGGCTTAAAGTATTTCAACAGGTAAATGTCTTCCCCGGTAAGCACAGGCGTCTCTAATGCATCCGACATTTTTTTATACTGGTCTGTATATTCCCAGGATACGATATCCTCCAACCAGGCTAACCGGTATTTTTCAAGAGCCCTGCCCAAACGTATACCATTGTTATAATCAAAATGCCCGTAATGATCAGTAGACAGCGGAACTTCATAACCAACCATGCCCCTTACATGTTCAACAAGTTTCTGCAGCACTTCTAACCCTTTATCGGTAATCTGAATTTGTGTAAAAGGATGGAGGGTATTTCCATAAGACATATAATTATTCTGATCGCCCCATTGCGCCAGGTTTCCCTGTGCATTTTCCCAGAATTTATTATTGACCATTGTATCCGGTATCCCTTTTAATTTAGCGATGGAAACATCCATCTTCAGCCAGGTATAACCCTGCTCTTCCATACGGTATTTAATCAGTCTTCTTTGTTCATCAGGAGAAGAAGATTCAGGAGTATCGGCATAGATCCTTATTTTATCACGATACCTGCCCCCTAATAATTGCCAGCAGGGTACATTATAGGCTTTACCACATATATCCCAAAGCGCCATTTCAACAGCGCATACACCCCCGGCCTGGCGTGCCTGTCCGCCAAACTGCCTGATCGATTTAAATATCTGTTCAACGTTGCAGGGATTTTTGCCCAGTATCCTGCTTTTAAGCATCAGCGCATATCGCACATCAGCTGCATCTCTCACTTCACCTAATCCATATATTCCCTGGTTGGTATCAATGCGAATGATGGCGGTACCACCCATCACCGCTGTGAGGCAATAACGCATATCTGTTATCTGCAAGTCCGATGGTGCGCCGTAGCGACTAACTTTCTGCGTACTTTGTGCAATGAGATCTTCGACTGGTGAAAAAGCAAAAGCACTTCCCAAAGCGATACCGCCAAGTGTTGATTTTTTTAAGAAAGAACGGCGACTGTTTTCCTGTTCCCCGGTTACACTATTTTTTTGTTCGTCGGTAATTTCAGGGTCTTTTAACCCGAGTTTATTCAAGAATTTTTGTGAGGGTGTCATGTCTTTATGGTTTTAAGTTGTTAATAATATTTTGTTATCGGTTACCAGTAACTGGTAACCGATAACTTTTCTCACCATGTCCTGTCTTTCATAAACTGATCCAGTTCCTGCCTTGTCATCGGAAGTTTGCCGGGATTATCATCCAGCCATTTTAAAAAATCCTTTTTGATCTCTTCCGTCCATTGCGTATCTATCTGGCCGGGTGTATATTTTTGCTCCCGCAACCGCTGGTGACCAAACTGATCTTTCAGTGAAATGAATTCTGCATTCAGCACTACTTCTTCTAATAAGTGGGCAGGAATAAATACGACCCCGCCTTTTTTTGCAAGGATTGCATCACCCGGCAATACCGTTGCCCTGCCTATACGGATGGGAACATTAATACCTCCAAGCATCATTTGCTGGATATAAGAAGGATCATATCCTTTTGTCCATGCATTAAACCCTTTGATCTCCGCTAATCCTTCCGCATCGCGGACAGAACCATAAAAGATGACACCCCTGAGTGATTTGGCATAAATAGAATTACCCAGGTTATCACCGATCAGTGTGCCATCTATTATCTTACCGTAACTATCGGCCACATATATATCGCCGTTCTTCAGCACATCAATGGGCCATGAGTTGGTAGCGCCGATGCGTCCTTCCGCTTTGCCTTTATCTTTAATGATCTTGTCAACATCGGGTCTTAACGGAAGATACTGCGCCGTCACTGCTCTTCCCGTCATCGCTGAATCAGGGCGCAACACCATCCAGTCGCCTTCAAACTGATTCTGGTAGCCTTTGTTACGAAGAATGCCCCAGGCCTCTTCAAGCCGAACGGCCTTAAGACGTACCAATAATTTGTCCGGTACATTGGGTCTTCCATCCGGGAACCGCTCTCCTTTCCAGTCAGGAGTAATTGCTTTTATCTGATCGGGGGTCAGCGTTACCTGCTGCGCCCGGATAGCAACTGTGATGAACAGTAGTAAGCTAAACAAGAATAGGAACCTTTTCATACAGCCGTAGTTTTATTGTTATTATAGATGTTTTACAGGTTGATGACAATTACACTTTACCGGTATTTTGCTCTGCATTTTTTTGCTGCAGGTCGGCGATCGCTTCAAACTCATCAAATAATTTTGTACTCAACCTTTCAAATATGCCGAAGTAAGATGAGTACACTTCATGATTTTGTTTTTGCGGTTTGAACGTATCGGGCAACTCAACCGTTTGAGCTGCTTCGTCCAGGTTTTTATAAATACCCATTTCTGTAGCGCTTACTAAAAATGCGCCCAAACCCACGCTGTGATAATTTTGCCGCAGGCTGACAGGTTTATTGAATATATCAGCAATGATCTGCGTGCAAAAAGGAATGGAGGCAAAGCTTCCATTGATAGAAAGACTGTTGATCGTCCTGTGCTCCTCGAGGATCTTTCCAATACTATATATCTCATAAAGTATCCCTTCTATCGTGGCTCTTATAAAATGCTGCCGTTCATGTTTAATGTTCATACCAAAATAGGCCCCGCGGGCATTGGCATTCCATATCGGTGCTCTTTCACCCAATAAATAAGGCAGGAATAATAAACCGTCAGACCCTACCGGCACTTTCGAAGCTTCCGTTATCAGCTCTCTCATGCAATACTCCAGGTCGAACGGGTTCTTAAAATCACCGAACTGCCGGGCAAACCACTCAAAGATGATCCCCCCATTGTTGGTGGGCCCGCCTGATACATAACAATCTTCTGTCAGCAGGTAATTAAAGAACCGCTGTTTCTCATCCTGCAAAACCTTTTTACCTACCACTCTTACTGCCCCGCTGTCCTCAATGGTAATGGTCGCTTTGCCTTCATCCCATACACCAGCGCCTAAGGTGGCCATGCATCCGTCGCTTGATCCCACAATTATTTTTGTATCGGCCGGAAGACCGAGTGAATTCTGGTAAGCTTTTTTCAACACTCCTGCAGAGGCAAATACAGGAACAAGCCCGGGCAGCATATCAGCATTGATACCCGCAAATTGCAAAGCATCTGCTTCCCATTTCAATGTGTGAATATTCAGTAAGCCCGTAGCAGAGGCAAGACTATAATCTATCAGGTATTCACCGGTAAGCTGCTGGATAATGTAACTTTTTACAGACAGGAATTTACTCGTTTGTTTGAACCGTTCGGTATCGTTATTCTTTAGCCAGGCTATCTTCAGCAGGGGCGACATAGGGTGAATTGGTGTACCCGTGGCAGTGTATACTTTTTTTCCACCCGGCGAACTTTTCAGATCCTGCGCTTCTTTCTTGGCCCGGTTATCAGCCCAGGTGATTGCATTACCCAATGGCACACCATTCTTATCAATCGCCAGTACGCTGTGCATGGAGGCGCTGAAACAGATACTGGCTACTTTATATTTCTTCGGGTGAATATTCTCATTCAGCAAATTCTTCAGCACATACAGCATGGTGATGAACATTTGCTCAGGGTCCTGTTCGCTGTGATCGGGTTCTGTATGAAAAGTAGGGTAATGCCCTTTCATCGAACCGATCACATTACCGCTGAGATCAAATGCAAATACTCTTACTGCATTTGTTCCTAATTCAATGGTGATGACGCATTTCATGTATTATATAATTAGTTGTTGGGTAAATTATTTTTCCTGAACTCACTCGGTGTATAGCCGGTGAGTTTTTTAAATGTCGTTGAAAAATGCTGCGACGAATAAAACCCGGTGTCCAGCGCAATATCTGTAAGACTGATATCTTCTTTTTTTAATAATTTGATCGCTTCCGATATCCGGATATTAATAAGGTAGTTGATCGGTGAAAACCCGGAGTAATTCTTTACTTTTTCATTGAACAGGGTGGTGCCCATGCCTACTACGGCGGCCATTTCTTCCACGGTCCACTGGTGCGACAGGTTTTGCCGGAGTGTTTGTTCCAGTTGCATAAATACTTTCGGGAAATCCCTTGCCGGGTTAGTCTGTCTTGTCAGCTGGCGGGTAATAGCAATGAAAAGTTCATCAATCAGGTGATTGACCCTTGTGCAATAACCGATCTCCCGGTTGAATACTTCGTTTTGTATATACTGGAGTATGCGGCCTGCTTCGGGTAATTTGGAAAGGATGATCGAATTATTCAGCAAAAGTATCTTCCCGATAGCGAGGCTTTCACTTTCTGATAAACTGCTCCATAGCCCCGGCACCATTTTTCCGCTCTCCAGTTTTTGTATATGAATATGTATCCAGGAAACAGTGCCGATCTCCATAAAACCTTTTTCGCTGCCGAATCGCTGGCCCGGTAATATCAGCGCCACATCCCCGGGATAGAGCAGGCGTTGTTGCTGGTGAATGCGCCATTCAAACTTGCCTTCAATTACATAGTAGACCCGGATACTTTCCGTAATGGATTCGGGAAATGAATTTAGCTGGATAGATGTATTCTTCTTTGCACCCAGCTCGGTGATGTGCGGAAACAGTTGCAGTTCCCCGGAGCGTCCCTGCTGAAGTACAAATTGGTTCATGCAAGCTTCGTTGAGAAAGATCCCCCTTACTCCGGGGACCAGATATCTGTATAAAGAAAGGGAATTTATTTCACCGAAAGGAAATTTATTTCACTGGCCCGTACAAAATTCATCACTGTATTTTATTGGAAGTTTTTGTTCCAGACTGTAAATACTTTAGTCGGCGGTTGAAAGACCGGGTGCCCGTTACTGCCGGGCACGGCTTATTATTATTTCATCAAAATAACTTGCTGTATGAAAGAAAATGTAAAGCCAGGCTTTAAGCCAGGCTTGATCAAACTGCTGCTTACCTTACTACTCTTCTCCTCTTTCACCATTGCACAGGCGCAAACGGTTTCCGGAACGGTATCGGATGAAAACGGGAAAAAACTTTCCGGTGTTTCCGTATCCGTAAAAGGAACCTCAGTTGGTACGGTTACCGACACCTCCGGAAAGTACCAGATCGCTGCCGCCTCCAATGCCACTTTAGTATTCAGCTCTGTTGGCTACACAGGCATTGAGATCAAGGTTGAAAACCGCGCCGTGGTGGATGCGGTACTACCCTCATCTGCTCAAACCCTTGATGCGGTAGTGATAACTGCATTAGGTATTACCAAACAGGCAAGAGGTTTGGGATATTCGGCCACTAACGTAAAACCAGATGAACTGACCATTAACAGAACTCCTAACGTAATGAATGCACTGCAGGGCAAAGTGGCGGGTGTGAATATTTCAACGCTTGGTACAGGGCCAAACGGTACTTCCAAGATCCGTATCCGCGGCCAGTCATCTATTTCAGGACAAAACAGCCCGTTAATTGTTATTAATGGTGTTCCCATTGATAATTCCAATTTCAATAGTAATCCTGAACCGGGAGGGAGTGCTAATGGAAGTACTGTTGGCGTAAAGGGTGGCGGTGTTTATTCCGATGGTGGAGATGGCTTGTCAAGTATCAACCCTGACGATATTGAAAGCATGACCATCCTGAAAGGCGCCCCGGCAGCGGCTTTATACGGTTCCCGTGCCAAGGATGGAGTCATCATGATCACCACCAAAACAAAAGGCAAGGGCAAGGGAATAGGCGTAGCCTATAATTTGAACTATACCAACGAAACTCCGCTGGACTTTACAGACTATCAAAATGAATATGGCCAGGGAGAAAATGGCGCTCGTCCTACGGCTCCAAATCCAACATCCGGGCAGTGGTCATTCGGTGAAAAAATTCAGCCCGGAATGACACATATCTTATATAACAATCTTACTGTTCCGTATGTAGCACAGGGTAGCCGCATCAAAGAATTTTACAGGAATGGGCAGAACGTATCTAATACTGTAACCCTGTCCAGCTCGGGTGATAAAGGAGGGATGCACCTTTCATTGAACAATACGAGCAATAAAGGGATCGTACCCAATAATACCTTTAACCGCAAAAGCCTGAACCTTGGCTTCAGTTATAATTTATCCGAAAAATTAAGTTTCGGCGGAAACATTAACTACTCCAGGGAGGTGAACAGTAACCCGCCCAATATCGCCAACCAGGACAATTCCATTCCTACATCTATCATGGCCATGGCCAACACCATGCCATTGAGTGTACTGAATGAAAATAAGTATAACCCGGCTACCGGGAATGAATATATCTATTCAAGGTTCATGAACCGTACCAATCCTTATTGGGTCCTGGCAGAACAATTTCATAATATTAAAAGAGACAGGATATTTGGAAACGTTTTAGCAAAGTATAATATTCTTCCCTGGCTTTCTGTCCAGGGACGTTTCGGACAGGATTACTGGTCCCGTGATGAAGATGTAAATAATTTTCCGACAGGCCATGCTTCAAGAGCGGCGGCGGCACCCGGCTTTGTGAACGGAGTATTTACACAGGAGTCCCGTCGTTTCAGGGAAACAAATCTTGACTTTTTGGTAACGGCTAACAAACAATTTGGAGATTTTGATGTCACGCTTACCGGCGGTGGTAATCAAATGCGCAGGCGGATGGACATTAATAATGTGCAGGTAACTGACTTTGTCATCCGCGGTCTTTACACCGTTCAGAATGGAAGAGCAAAGGACCCTGTGTACGCTCTTTCAGAACAAGGTGTAAATTCTTTATATGGTTCCGGCGAAATATCCTGGAAACGTACTTTCTACCTGAACGCTACAGCCAGGAACGATTGGTTCTCGACACTGTCCCCGGACAACAGAAGCATTATGTATCCTTCTGTTTCTGCCGCCTATGTTTTTTCAGAGACATTGAAAAATATATCCTGGCTAAATTTCGGAAAAATCAGAGCCGGTTATGCAGAAGTGGGCAGTGATGGCGACGTAGCTCCTGCTTCTGATCAGTTATTCTATGGGATCAATGCAAATCTTATTACCAATCCATCAGGTACTCTTGTAGCAGTAGGTACCAGCGGAGCTACTGTACCTAACCCCAATCTTAAACCAAGCCGGGTAGCTGAAACAGAAATAGGCCTTGAATTAAAAATGTTTAAGAGCAGGGTGAACCTTGATGTTGCTGTTTATCAAAAAATAACCAAGGACCAGATCATTCCTGTGCAGATATCAGATGCTTCGGGTTATCTCAATACACGCATCAACAGTGGTAAGAGCCAGAGCAATGGCTTTGAAGTATTACTTAACCTTGTTCCAATACAAACCAAGTCATTCACCTGGGAATTTACTGCCAACACTTCTTACAATAAAACGAAAGTGCTTAGCATCCTCACCAGTACTCCCGGCGAACGGATCACGATAGGAACCCACGTATTTAACGGAGAAATAAGGCATGTTGTCGGACAAGAAATGGGACAGATAGCCGGATATGGTTATGCAACGGATCCAACAAAAGGAAATCAAAGGATATTCCAGACAAACGGGTTACCCCTTCGTACATCCGACCTCGTTTTATTTGGCAGCGCTTTGCCTAAGTGGGTGGGTGGTTTCCTGAACTCCTTTAACTACAAAGGGCTTAGCCTGTCTTTCTTAATAGATTATAAACTGGGAAATAAAGTATTGTCCGGAACCAACTTCAATGCTGTTCGTCATGGCTTGCATAAAATGACACTGGAAGGAAGAGTAAGCGGAGTAATTGGTCAAGGGGTAAATCCAAGTGGTGGTGTAAATACAGCTGTGGCCGCGAATCAGACATACTGGGAGCACCTGCGTTCACAGCAGATAGTGGAAGCAGTTATTTATGATGGCGGTTACGTGAAGCTTCGCCAGCTTAGTCTTGGATATGATTTTACCCGGTTTGTTCCGGTTAAATGGCCGATCAAAGGCCTCAAACTTGATTTCGTAGCCAACAATGTATTGATGCTGAAGAAATGGATCGATAACGTTGATCCGGAAACTTTTGGTTTTGGCTCTGACAACCAGGTAGGACTGGAATCCCCCGGCATTCCTTCTACCAGGGGAATGGGCTTCAACTTAAATATTAAATTTTAACACGACTTACCATGAAAAAAATAGTTAACTATAGTTTGCTGATCGCTTTAATGCTGTTAGCAGCTTCGTGTGATAAAGGGTTGGAAGGATTGAATAAAAACAAGACCAGCCCTACCGCAGTTGATCCGGCTCTACTGTTAAACAATGCCGTGATCAATACTTCTTACCCGGTAAAATCTTTGGTCTTTGACATAGGGATCGTTCAGCAAATGGTCACACCCAACGGAGGTGTGCTGGCCGGGGCTAATTTCAACCAGGACAGCCGCGATGTGATCACCCCGCCTATCTGGGCAGCCTATTATCAAAACGTTATTAAATATACCAAAGACGTTATCGGACTTACAAAAGATCTGCCGGCAAGGAGTAACCTGTATAATATGACCCGCATATTCCAAGCCTATGCATTTATGATATTGACAGACGAGTACGGAGACATTCCCTATACGGAAGGCGGAGCCGGTTATTCCAACCAGGTATTTCTCCCCAAGTATGATGCGCAGCAGGCCATTTATACGGATATTATAAAAGAACTGACCGAAGCCGCTACCGCTTTGAATGCAGCCGGGACCATCGAATCCTCAGATATATTGTATGCCGGGAATATAACCAAATGGAAAAAATTTGCCTACTCATTACTCCTGAGAGCAGGCATGAGGCTTAGCAAAGCAGATATACCCAAAGCCCAGGCAACTGTTCAGGCTGCTTTTGCCGGTGGCGTAATAACTGACAATGCCGACAATGCATACATGAGACACGATAATAACTATACACAACCCATCGGCGGCACGCTGAACGGAACCGAAGCCGCCAATTTTTATTTGACCAAGCCGTTTGTTGATCAACTGAAAAACACCAATGATCCAAGATTGACTTCCATTGCTATTCGCTATGTAGGCGCTACATCCGGCAACGGGCAAACGGTAGCAGCAGGTAATACAACAGCAGCCGTCCAGATCGGCATGCCGATAGGAAAAGACAACGGTACTATCGTTGCCGCTGCCACTGCCGATGGTTTAGCGAGTTTTTACGATTACAGCCAGGCAGACCGCAGAAGAATTGCAAAACAGGCTGCCCCGGTATTTTTTGTTACAGCGTCCCAAACAAATTTGCTGTTGGCTGAAGCAAGGTTCAGGGGTTGGCTTACGACCGGTAATACTGCTGCACAATATTTCTCAGATGGTATCAGGGCCCATATGGATCAGATGGTAACCTTCGATGCTGGCTGCGCTGTGGCTGCCGCCGACAGGGACACTTATGTTGCCGCCAACCCGCTTACCGGCGGAACAGAATTACAGCAGATCAATACACAATACTGGATCGCCTCATTCATGAATGGCCCGGAAGCATTTGCCAATTTCAGGAGAAGCGGTTTCCCCGCATTGACGCCTAACCCGTATGGACAACCGAATAACCCGGATGTACCCAACGGCACATTTATCAGGAGGCTTACTTACCCAACTACCGAACTTTCTGTAAATACTGTAAATGTAAATGCAGCTATTGCTGTTCAGGGAGCGGATAAATTAAGCACCAGGATATGGTGGGATAAGCCATAAAATTTTTTCTCATACAGCAGTTAGTACCATAAAGAGCCTTTGTAATTACAAAGGTTCTTTTTGTCAAAATAGATGTTATAATTGTGAAACTATTGTAACGGAGCCCGGAGCCCCGTTCTGCCTGTAAAAACCAGTCGTTCTAAATCATTAAATGAACCTTACTTATTAAAAAAAAACATCGTGAGTAAAAAGCTAAGAAGCCAGGATTGGTTCGGCAAAGACGATAAAATGGGGTTTGTGCACCGGTCATGGTTGCGCAACCAGGGATACCCCGATGATTATTTCAAAGGCAAACCCGTTATCGGCATTTGCAATACATGGAGTGAACTCACTCCCTGTAATGGCCATCTCCGTGATTTTGCCGAGATCGTCAAACGGGGTGTAGTGGAAGCCGGCGGCTTCCCCTTAGAGTTCCCGGTTACTTCATTGGGTGAAACGATCATGCGGCCTACCACTATGCTCTTCCGAAACCTGGCCAGTATGGATACGGAAGAAAGTATCCGGGCCAATCCTATTGATGGTGTGGTCTTGCTTACGGGTTGTGATAAAACAACTCCTTCTACTTTGATGGGCGCATGCAGTGTTGATCTGCCAACGATCGTTGTGCCGGGGGGCCCGATGCTGAACGGAAGGTTCCGCGGGGAATGTATAGGATCAGGTTCATTCAACTGGCTGATAAAAGAAAAACAATCAGTAGAACAATACACCGAGGAAGATATACATGAAGTGGAGGTCGGTGTGGCCCGCAGCCAGGGACATTGCATGACGATGGGTACTGCTTCTACCATGGCCTGCATGGTTGAAGCATTGGGGCTGACATTGCCCGGCGCCGCTGCAATCCCGGCTGTTGATTCCAGGAAAAAAGTAATGGCGCAATTATCCGGCAGACGAATTGTGGAAATGGTAAAAGAAGACCTGAAGCTTTCGAAGATACTGACCAGGCAAGCGTTTGAAAACTGCATTGTCGTCAATGCAGGTGTCGGAGGCTCTACCAACCTGATCATTCATCTTTTGGCTATAGCCGGAAGGATCGGTATTGAATTGAACCTGGAAGATTTTGACAAGATAGGAAGCAAGATCCCTTTACTGGCTAACCTGAAACCATCCGGTAAATATTTAATGGAAGATTTTTATTATGCCGGTGGTTTGCCAGTTGTAATAAAAGAACTAAAAAAATACCTGCACAATGATGTCATAACCGTAAACGGGAAATCG
The DNA here is from genome assembly GCA_036520835.1 of Chitinophagaceae bacterium. Classification (GTDB taxonomy): domain Bacteria; phylum Bacteroidota; class Bacteroidia; order Chitinophagales; family Chitinophagaceae; genus VBAT01. Next base: position 23,107 of record DATDIX010000347.1, read on the forward strand.
ATCGGTGAGAATAATACAAAACCCGTTTGTTATAATAAGGATGTGATCGCAACTATTGATAAGCCCCTGCAGGAAAACGCCGGCATTGCTGTATTAAAAGGAAATCTTTGTAAGGACGGCGCTATCATCAAACCTTCTGCCGCAAGCAAGACCTTAATGAAACATAAAGGCCGGGCAGTGGTGTTTGAAACCATGGAAGACTATCATCACCGCATTGACGACCCGGGTCTGGATATTGACGAAACTTGTGTGATCATACTGAAAGGTGTGGGCCCTGTCGGTTATCCGGGTATGCCGGAAGTTGGTAATGTGGACCTGCCTGAAAAATTATTAAAGAAAGGTGTAAAAGATATGATCCGCATCTCCGATGGCAGGATGAGCGGGACGGCTGCAGGCACAGTCGTGCTGCATGTTTCGCCGGAGTCATCCATTGGCGGTGTGCTGGCCCTGGTAAAAGATGGGGATATGATCGAGTTGGATGTAGAAAAAAGAAAACTACATTTAGACATCAGTGATGAGGAACTGAAGAAAAGAAAAGCAGCGTGGAAAGCGCCGGAGCCGATGGCGGTAAGAGGCTATGTAAAATTTTATATTGATCATGTGCAGCAGGCACACCTGGGAGCTGACCTTGATATTTTGCAAGGGGGATCGGGAGACGAAGTGACAAGAGATTTGCATTAGGAGTCCGGAAGTCTGTAAGACGGGAAGTCGGAAGATGCTTTAAATAAATGAATGCTTCTTTACTGACTTTCGGTCTTACTGTCTTTCCGACTAAAAATATACATATGAATAAACATCTTACTTTCCTTTTCGGCATTATCCTGTTCAGTTGCAACAATAATCAACAAAATAAAACGGAAGAAGTGAATAATATAAAGATCGGCATCATCGAAAGGCTTGATCCCTTACTGGACAACATCATTGATTCCACTGCACAGGCTGAAATAATTTCAGAAGGTTACCAATGGAGCGAAGGCCCTGTCTGGATCGAATCCCACAAGATGCTTTTATTCTCGGATGTTCCCCGCGACACCATCTATAAATGGACAGAAGAAAAAAGGAAAGAAGTTTATCTCACTCCCTCAGGTTACACCGGTGCGGAAAAGAGAGGCGGGGAAATGGGATCCAACGGACTAATAACAGATAAAGACGGCCATCTTGTGCTATGCCAGCATGGCAACAGGCAAATGGCCAGGATGGATGCGCCATTAGATAAGCCTGCACCAAAGTATATTGCTATTGCCGATAATTACAAAGGGAAAAAATTCAACAGCCCCAATGATGCCGTTTATAACAGCGCCTGGGAGCTATTTCTCACTGACCCACCTTACGGATTAGAAAAACATACGGAAGACCCCAAAAAAGAGATTCCCTTCCAGGGAGTTTACAAAGTAAAAACGAACGGAGAAGTAGTATTGGTCACTGATTCACTCACCCGTCCGAACGGGATCGCTTTTTTACCCGGTGAAAAAACATTGATCGTCGCTAATTCTGATCCTGCCAAACCCAACTGGTATGCATTTGATATCGGCGATAACGACACATTTACCAATGGCAGGATATTTTATAGCGCAGCGGGTCATGGAAAGGATGAGAAGGGATTACCTGATGGATTGAAAATAGACAGGAACGGGAATATATTCGCTACCGGGCCCGGTGGCATTTGGATATTCAATAAAGAAGGGAAATTGCTGGGTAAAATAAAATTACCCGACGCCAGTTCCAACTGTGCACTGACACCGGATGAAAAAACATTGTTCATAACAAATGACATGTATGTGCTGCGGCTGAACATGAGATAACCCCTGTCCCCTGAAGGGGAATAAAGAAAATTTTTTACCGATCACTAATAATTTACTAATGAAACTGTATAAAACCAAAAGCGGGATTGTAATAAAGAAAAATAATAAATTTTACCAGTTGAATGAAGTTAACTGGGATG
>DATDIX010000348.1:0-6160 GCA_036520835.1 Chitinophagaceae bacterium
TATATGTGGCATCGACGTAATGGCCACTGATCTGCGGACACCGGTGGCAGAAAATGGCGGCGCTATACTGGAAGTAAATGCGGCACCGGGTTTCCGAATGCATATTGAACCGGCGGAAGGTTTACCACGAAATGTAGCAGAACCTGTGGTAGATATGCTGTTCCCGAAAGGAAGTGCCGGCCGTATTCCCATCATAGCTGTAACGGGCACTAACGGAAAGACGACCACAACAAGATTGACAGCGCATCTTGCCAAGAGCGCCGGAAAGAAAGTAGGTTATACTACCAGTGATGGCGTCTATATCCAGAACCAACTGATGATGAAAGGCGACTGCACCGGGCCGATCAGCTCCACATTTGTGCTGAAAGATCCTACGGTTGATTTTGCTGTACTGGAATGTGCAAGAGGCGGCATCTTAAAATCCGGGCTTGCCTTCCGGAATTGTGATGTGGCGGTAGTAACAAATGTCGCAGCCGATCATATGGGATTGGGCGGCATCAATACGTTGGAACAAATGGCGAAAGTAAAAGCCGTGGTGCCGGAAACCGTTTTTCCGCATGGCTATGCCATATTGAATGCAGATGATGACCTTGTGTATAACATGAAAGAAGGGCTGGATTGCAATCTCGCCTTCTTCAGCATGGATGAAAATAATCCACGCATAAAAAAGCATTGTGCAAATGGCGGGCTGGCTACTGTATTCGAAAACGGCTATATCACTATCATGAAAGGAACCTGGAAAGTAAGGGTATTGCCAGTTAAGAATATACCGCTGACGTATGAAGGAAAAGCAGTGCATAATGTCAACAACTGCTTACCGGCCGTGCTGGCTGCTTATTTGTTCCGTGATATTACCATTGAAGATATAAGAACAGGCCTGCAAACTTTTATTCCTTCGGAAAGCCTTACGCCGGGAAGACTGAATTTCTTCTATTTCAAAAATTTTACCATGCTGGCCGACTTTGCCCACAACCCGCATGGATTGAAATTGCTCTGTGATTTTGTAAGCAAATTGGATTACCCGTCGAAGATCGGCGTCATCAGCGGCACCGGCGACCGGCGTGATGAAGATATCAGGGAATTAGGAGAAATATCGGCGCAGTATTTTGATGAGATCATTATCCGTTGTGATAAAAACCTGCGGGGAAGAACCGCTGATGAGATCATTAGCTTATTAAAAGAAGGTATTGATAAAGTAAACCCGCATCTTCCGACCATTACCATTGCCAACGAGAATGAAGCGCTGGAATATATTTATGCAAATCCCCGGCAAGGTGCATTGTATACAATAATGTGTGATGTGGTAGCGGGAGCTTTGGATAAGATCGCAGAGCTGAGAGAAAGGGAGGAAAAGGGGCCTGTCAGGGCTTCTCAGCCTGCATAAGTTTTTAAAAAACCATTTGGCAACTTAGCTATCTAACCCTATTTTTGCACTCCCAAAACCGAAAGGTGATGGATGGTCCTGACCCATGGTGTAATGGTAACACTACTGATTTTGGTTCAGTCATTTATGGTTCGAATCCATATGGGTCAACAAATGGAGAAACTGGCAGTTTCTCCATTTTCGTTTTAGTAAACCAGCTGAAAATGCGGACTGTTCACTTCATACTACTGTTTCTTGTTCTGAGGGTTACTTCTGCATATCCCCAGCATACCCCTAAAGGAAAACTGATCTTTTCGGATGATTTTAATACAACGCTTGACAGTAACCAATGGATTGCTGAAATAGCGTCGCAGCCGGACTCAAAGGCTTATACAAAAGATGGCAAACTTTTTTTAGATACAAGAGGAGGTGTAACAGTTTGGTTGAAAAAGAAACTATACGGTAATATCCGAATCGAAGCCATAAGAACGGTTTTGGTAGATAGCAGTACAAATGCCCGCCTTTCCGACCTGAATACATTCTGGATGGCCACTGATCCAAAGAACAACGATCTTTTTACCCGTAATGGTGTATTGGAAAGTTATGATTCTTTACAAATGTATTATGTGGGTATGGGTGGAAATTCCAACAGCACTACCCGCTTCCGTAAATACCAGGGAACGGGGGAACGAACACTGCTGAAGGAATTTAAGGATTCAGTGCACTTGCTCCGGCCTAACAAACGATATACGATCGTCATTGAAGTGATAGGGACAATTGTCCGGTACTCAGTGGATGGAGAAGTGTATTTTGAATACAATGATCCTGCCGTTTTAAAAGAAGGTTATTTTGGGTTCCGTTCCACCAAATCAAGACAGGCGATTGATAATATAAAGATCTACCAGTTAGATTAGGTCATTACCTTTCACTGGCAAACAGGGGCCAGTCTTTATTCGGGGAATGTGCTTCTTTTATTATTTGTTCAATTCGCTTTACAATAGCCGGGTATTTTGTTGCAACATTATTCTGTTCACCGGGATCGCTGGTAAGGTCATATAGTTCGAGTGGTGCATTTGCATCTTTACCAACATTCAGCTTCACTCCTTTCCAGTTCTTCCATCGTACAGCCTGCCTCCCGTTATTCTCATGAAACTCCCAATAGAAATATTCATGCTGCTTTTGTTTGCCCTTGCCGGTCAATGAAGAGAGGATTGAGATACCATCAATAGTTTTCGTTGCAGAAATACCAGCCATTTCCAGGAACGTAGGATACAGGTCCCAAAACGAAGCCGGCTGATTAGTAATGGCCGGTTTTATTTTGCTTTTCCAGTAAGCAATGAATGGGACACGGATACCGCCTTCATAAAGATCTCTTTTAATTCCCCTGAATTTCCCGTTACTGTCAAAGAAATCAGGATCGCCTCCATTTTCCCTGTGAGGCCCGTTATCGCTGGTAAAAAGGATCAATGTATTCTCCAATTCACCTCTTTCTTTTAGTGTGGTAACAATTTCACCAACATATCTGTCCAGCCTGCTTACCATTGAAGCAAATGCCGCATGCGGATAAGGCTCGAAAGTTCTTTTAAGATTCGTATAAGTGGATGGACGTTGTGCAAGTGGTTGCTCATTGAACTTTTTAATATAATAATTATAAACGCTGTCGTGAGGGCTTATCACATCCCCATGTGGTAACGTATAAGGAAGGAAAATAAAGAATGGTTTATTATGCTTTTCCCGGAGAAAGCTGACAGCCTGTTGCTGTATCATATCAGCGGAATAGGCTGAATCATACTTCAGGTTGCCGGGCAAATCAACCCTTTGATGATTATTCCATAAATGATCAGGATAATAATTATGTGCCAGCGTCTGGCAATTGTAGCCAAAGAACTGATCAAATCCTTTTTTATCCGGTGCCCCGGTAGTGGTAATGTATCCTAAACCCCATTTGCCAAAAGCGGCAGTTGTATAGCCTGCCTTTTGCAGGTGGTTTACAAAAGTCACTGTTGAATCAGGCAAAGGCGTTTGTCCTTCCGGTTGTGTTCCTTTATTTCCGCGAACCGGTGTATGACCTGTATGTTGCCCGGTCATCAGGCTTGCTCTTGACGGCGCACACACTGCAGTACCTGCATAAAACTGGTTGAACCTTACTCCTTCTTTGGCCAGTTTATTAATATTCGGCGTTTCTATCTTTTGCTGGCCATAGCATCCCACGTCTCCATAACCAAGATCATCGGCAACGATCAAGATTATATTAGGTTTCTTTTGGGCATGAAGAATGAATAATGAAAAAACCGAAAATAACAAGACTAAAAAAAACTTCATACCGAAGCTTATTTTTTCATTTTATACAACTCAGTTCCAGCCAAAAGAAAACAGCCCAATCCATAATCTTCGAAGTCAGGCGTTTTATCATAGCCTACCGGCTGGCCATCCTTTGGCTCCTTACCTGTTCCCTGTACAAAACCAAGCTTTCCATCCTTATGTATACATTCCTTCACCATCGCATTCCATGCTTTTAGTATCACGGGCAGGTAAGTTTTCTTATCAATCACATTATTATTGATGCCCCAGGCCATACCATATATAAACAAAGAAGTTCCCGACACTTCCTTGCCGCCAAAGTGATTGGAATCATGTAAACTCACATTCCAGTAACCATCCTCCCGCTGAATAGAAGGTAATGCTGAAAGCATATCTTTAAAATCCTGCAGGTATTCGTTATAGTGTGGGTCGGTCTTTGGTAATGCTTCCAGTGTTTTGACCAATGCAGCCACTACCCAGCCATTGCCGCGGCTCCAGTAGCAATCTTCTCCATTGGGTTCTTTATAGGGCGGAACAAAATCTTTATCTCTCCACCATAGTTTGTCTGCGGGATTATACAAACCATTACCACCATGCTTGTATTTCGTAAACGCATACATCTCGTACATCCTGCTGAAATAGCTGGTATCATTATACAGGTTGCCTAATTTTACAAAAACCGGCATCGCCATCTGCAGGGCATCGATCCAGTTCCAGTCATCCACCTTGCTGGTTAGCTTCATCGAGTCAATAGAAGCTTTGATGTCCTTTATTCGTTCAGGATGCTGTTTATTATCCAGCAGGTACATATCAATATAAGTTTGGCCGCAGCACTGGTTATCGGCATTCCTGGTTCTCACCCCGCCACGCAAACCCCATTTGTGCTTTTCACCCCATTGCAATACATAGTCATAATAGGCTTTCTTCTTATCAATACCATACAATGCCATTAGCCCTTCGTAATACACGGCCCTTGTCCAGATATTACTCGGTCTTTCTATATTGGTGAAAATAGGTTTACCCGCATCCGGCCATTTGGTCATGAAATACTGGTTGGTCAGCCGCAGCGGCTTTAATATTTTCTTTTTCGCAGGTATTTTTTGTGCGTCAGCCGTAATAGCGATAGCAATAGAAAGAAGTAGAATGATGATCCTGTTCATATAGCAGCAATAAAGGTTAAAATAATAAGCTATGTTAGTCTATTTTCCTGTTTCAGGTATCCTGTAGCATCCTGAGAGTTTCTTATTGATTATTGGCAGGCTGATTTTTGATCGGTTTCAGTTCATCCGGGCTATCCTTTGTATAACTATCCCATGTCTCTTTTGAAGGTGATATGAACAGATCCTTTATCACAGACAATTCAACTTTATCAACCGGGTTGAACTTACCTGATAACATGTATTTTTTAATACTATAATAAAGTTGTCGTGATGCAGCAAAAGACGATGTATCAGAAAGATCAGCGCTGGTAATAATTAATTTACCTTTACCCACTTTCGCTTCGAATACCAATCCCAGTTTCCTGTTCATAAACCATGTATCTATAGGCTGAACCAATGGTTTGAATCCCTTCGGGAAATCCTCGAGGTGCATCACCTGTGCTTTATTGGCAATACCCCACCACTGGTAATCGCTGTAGTATTCTGTTGGGAAATCAGCAAAAGCCGGGTGTTTGGATTGTATCAGCAAGCCCGTGACATGCGGCGGTCTCATTTTGAACCAGGATGTATTCCAGAATACAGGGGTAAACTGCATGGCTATTTCCTTTCCTTTTACCACTTTACCTGCTGCATTTAGAAAAACCATCCCTCCATTGTTAAGCACTTCTTCCGCCTTATCGTCCAAAGAAGTGCAATGATAATAATTAACATCATCCGTTTCTCTCCTGGGGAGTTCTGCGGGATACACCCAGAAATCCCAGTCATTGGCAATTGGTAATTTTTCAAAAGCCACTTCTAATTTATAATGCATTGCTATCGGAATATCATTAACCGGGAAGCTTATCTTACCGACTGGCTGGTTAGCGCCTGCAATAAATGTCTGTGGTGCAAAGTTCCCTGAACGTACAATATCACCCCTGTCATTTTTAACGACCCAGGTTATTATAACATTCTTTAGTTCCACTTTCCCAAAATGAAATAACTCCACATCTGCTTCTACCATTTCAGTATTGGTAAAAACAAATTTCGGCAGCTTAGCCAGTAAAACTGTAGGACTGCAAAAACGGCTGAATTGCCTGGCATTAATATATCCTTTATCGTCCCAGAAAGCATCAATCACTCCTACCAATGCTGTTCCTTGTCCCGGGAAATCCTGCAGACCCAGCAATTGAAATCCTGCCAGGCCTGGAGTACGCAGATCTTTTTCTATTTCCGCTTTATAGCACAAGACTTGCAACTTACCGGAAGCATTAAAAAAATCCTTTGCCTGCTCAGCCATTCCATGATCTTCCAGGTCCTGTTTGAAAAGCTCAAAATTCTTTGCTTTATAAACGCC
>DATDIX010000349.1:0-3268 GCA_036520835.1 Chitinophagaceae bacterium
TGATCATGGTTGTCCGTTTCTGACAGCTTATCGTCCTTCCGGGCACTCAGCACCAGTTTACTTTTACACTATCAAATTAAAAACAAATACAAATGAAACAGATCGCATTCACATTACAGGTGTTCAGCCTGATGGCCTTACTTCCGGCCTTAGTAATTTTTGACATGAATTATGAAACCGGCCGGTCAGCTGAAATCCACAGCTCGCCTGTTGCTGCAGAAAAAACGGGAGAAACCGCCACCCCGGTGGCCGGGAATTCAAAAACAACCCGGGAAAGCCAGGGAATAAAGCCGGGCCAATCAATCAGGAAAGATAGCCGGTCATGTGATAGCCCCCGATGCACCTGCAAGAAATGCAGTTGCGGCAGTGATTGCAGGTGTAATGACATGAAAATTGATCATTCACTATCCGGGATAAATGACCCATCCGGCATAAAAGGTTTATTCAGTACAATAAAACTGCAGAAAAAATCATGAAACGACTAATAATAACAGCTATTGTCTTATTTGGTTTGCTGGCTGCAAACGCCCAGGCCGATACTGTAAAAGTGGAGCAATATTGCCAGGTAATAGCCACACCGGGATTGTTAAGTAATAGAGTGACCATTTCTATTGACTTTGGAGAAGAAAAAAGTTTTTGGCGTGACAACCGGCTGAAAACAGAAGCAGGGAATTTAAAAAGATTCAATACCATCATTGATGCCCTTAATTATATGGGCAGGGAGGGCTGGATATTCATGAATGCATTTCCTGTACGTTTCGGGGAAACCGAGATATACCATTTTGCTTTTAAAAAACTTTTTCCGAGGACTGAGATTCAATACTGATCAGTCAATGCTGTACCGGTATGGCGGGCATTATTTTCCAGGTGTCTTTTTTTCATAAATTGTTCGCCGGATCAAAAAAAGATGTTTTCATATTTTTAATTACAAGGTTATGACTTCAATAATTATAGGAATTTCCTCAGGGCTCTTGACAATTTTAGTGATCGGTCTTTTAAAGGGGTTAGACAAAAAAGTAATTTATGGACTGACCCTTTCAGGAATTGGATTTCTCTACGCAGGATTTGCCTGGACAAATACCACGGCCCTTGTTCAGAATGCAATACAATCCATCTTCTTCCTGTTTGTTGCCTATTACGGGATCAAAAGGAGTTTATATTTCCTGGCTGCAGGGTATTTTCTCCATGGAGCCTGGGACATGGTTTATCATTTATTGCCAGGTTCAGATTTAACTCCCCCGCACTACGACCTGTTTTGTTTGTCCATTGACTTTACCATTGGTTTTTATTTAGCGGTCATTGAATACCGGGGCAGCAAAAAAATAGTTTCTGCTAAAACCGGGATAAACAAACAACAATGAAACCTGGTCTTTTCTCCCTGCAAGTTGAGGGCTCGTTGGCTGTTTTCGACCCATAATTGTCCTTACCGTCATCCGGGTACCGCTTACCTTTATATCGGTATCTGACATACATACAACGATCATGAAAAAAATAGCTTTTATCATTCCTCCACAAGTTGAGCTACTTGACCTGGCCGGGCCGGTGCAGGTTTTTACGGAAGCCAAATTTTATGGCTTTCAAGCCGAGATGGAGTTTTATGTTTACCAGGAGGGACCGGTATCTACTTCGGGGCTTGGATTTGGAGAGGTCAAACATTTCAAAGAAGCCAGGTTACAGGAAGGGGACTTTGTTTTTGTACCGGGTATGAATTTTGAATATGTCAACAGCCTTTCATTTAAAGCAGAACGGGAATATTTCAAATGGTTAAAAGAATGTTCCACCAGGAAAATAACCGTTTGCTCGATCTGCAATGGCGCCTTTGCATTGGGACATGCCGGTTTACTAAAAGATACAGAGTGTACCACTCATTGGAGAAGGGTCAATCAATTACAGTTGGAATTTCCGCAGGCAAAAGTCCTCACAGATATCCTGTATATAAAAAGTAATAACGTATATACCAGCGCCGGGATCAGTGCCGGGATCGACCTGGCCCTTGCCATCATGGAGGAACTGAAAGGCCCTCTTTTTACACATAAGGTAGCAAGGGGGCTTGTTGTTTACCACCGGAGAAGCGGTACCCATAAGCAACAAAGCATTTATCTCGATTACAGGAATCATATCAACCCGCAGATACATGAAGTGCAGGATTACCTGATCGATCATCTTTCCCAGGAAAACAGTATTGAAACATTGGCCTCGCTTGTGGGGATGAGCCCAAGAAACCTCAGCAGGGTTTTTAAAGAAAAGACAGGCTCCACAGTACTGGAGTACCTTACTTTATTAAGAAAAGAATTTGCCAGCACGATGCTGAACAGTCCCGACTACACCATTGAATACATAGCGGCTCAGTGCGGGTTTAAAACAGCCCGGCAATTACAAAGGATATTGAAAAGTGATAAGCATAAGGTATGAACGCCGGCCGGCGGGAAGTAAATAGTGTTTACGGCATCAGGATAGTGGTTCCGGTTTCGGTGCGCCACCTGCAGGTCTTGACTTATCGTTGGGCAGCGGAATAAACTCTTTATTATCGGTGGGCGGCAATATAATGCGGCCCTGCTTCCAGTCTTCTTTCGCCTGTTCAATGCGCTCCTTACGGGAAGAAACAAAATTCCACCAGATAAACCGTTCACCCAATGGCTCACCACCCAATAACATCAGCGTGGTATTTTCTTTTGCAAGAATGAGCGGGTCAACGCCTTTGGTAAACACCAGCATTTGTCCTTCGTGATAACTATTCCCTGCTACTTCCACCCTTCCTTTGACAATATAAAAGCCACGTTCCGGGTGTTCTTTGGGCAAGCCAAACTTTGCACCCTGTTTCAATACAACATGCAGGTAAAACAACGGGGAGTTTGTTTTTACATCATTAGCCAATCCATACGCATTACCGGCAATGAGCCGCACCCACACATCTTTGTCGGTAAATACAGGAAGCTGGTCCGGTGTATAATTATTGAAAGAGGGAGCAGCTTCTTCATCTTTTTCAGGAAGCGCCACCCAGGTTTGTATCATTTCCAGTTCTCCTCCTGACAGTGCAGCAGGGTCTTCAAATCTTTCAGAATGAGCAATACCCTTGCCGGCTACCATCCAGTTTACTTCACCGGGGCGGATGATCTGCTCTACACCTAAACTATCCCGGTGTGTTACCTGCCCGCCAAAAAGATAACTCACCGTAGAAAGCCCGATATGCGGATGCGGCAGCACATCTAATGAAGAGGGTGCGGAAGGTATATCCACCACAGGCCCGGCATGGTCCATAAAGATAAAT
>DATDIX010000350.1:0-12692 GCA_036520835.1 Chitinophagaceae bacterium
TGCAGCTACGATAAAATCATCCAGCTTTTCCAGGTCACCTACCGCGGTAATATACATATCTCCAATGCTGAACACAGCCGCCTCCCCACCCGATGAATACATTTCAAAGGTGGATATGTAGTCTACATAGGGTCTTGTCTCAATAAAGCGTATGATATCAGTCTTGTAAAAGACAGCGCTGAAATAAATCTCTTTCGTACTGTCAAATGCCCAGGGCGAAACAAACGCTTTTAGTTCCTTGTTCAATTGCTGTTTGTAAAAACCTGCATCAAGACCGGGAAGAAAGGCGACATAAAAATCAAAGTGTACTGTTTCATAAATAGGATTCACGGCGTGCACTGTGATCGCAGGCTGTGATTTCTGTTTCATGAACGCTTCAATGCGATCCAATAATAGCTGGCTGCATTTGGGCTCAAGAACATTGTTGCCACGTTGGTCAGGTATCGCCACCACAGTGGCATGACCGGGTTTATTTTTCTGGTCCCTTTCTGTACACTGCAGGGTTTTGGTCTTATAGAGTTCAGGAAATGTATCGAGCACCAATCGTTCATAATCCCAATAGTTCACCATCCTGTCGCGATGTCGTAGCCGCTCGTATGCCCTCAACCTCAGCAGCGCACTATTTTCCGTATCCCGCCCTCCAAAGCTTGGATACGGTTGAGTGACGGATTTGATCTGCCCGTTATTGCCAACAAAAAGCTTGATACTTTGGGCAGGGAGAACACCTGGTTTATTACTTAAATCACCGTCATATACTAGTCGTAAAGCCTGGGTTTGCAGATCGAGGACCGGGTTTACATCAGGAACGTCTTTTACGACTTCCAACCGTACCCAGTGTTTTCCGGCCGGCATGAGAGTATGATCGATACTGGCATTAGAAGGTATGCTTAATTCAACGATGCCCGAGGTCTTTAGTCCGAATGTCTGGTCGATGATGACCTGTTGTTTATTCAGTGCTATCCACTTATTTCCCGCGAGATAACTCCAGGAAAAATAATCGGGATTGATCTCGTGATCGCTTCCTTTTTCCTGCACCCGGAAAAGAACAGTCAGGTTTTGCGGAGGCACCAATTGTTCTACTCCCATATATAAAAATCCTTCCTGCGCATGAAGTGGGATGAGTTGGTTATTGGTGGAATCGGGAGAATAGATACCAAAAGGGGAAACGTGATAAAACTTGTTCTGGCTATCACCGGCAAAAACCTCGAAGTCTTCGAAAGCGATATAACTTACCAGTAGGTAGTCGATCTCCGGGGTATAAGGAGCGTTGGGAAGCTTTACAGTGTTATAAATGGCGGTCCCTGTTGCTTTGCCAATAGCGATTTCACTCAATACCCGCGAATATTCATCCTGGCCAAAGGCAAGCAGTCCTTGAAAAACAGAATTATTGACCAGCACATCAAAGCTGAGCGTCCAGTATCCAGCTGAAGGAAAGTTGTTAATGGGTACCAGTTCGGTAATCCCATTGTCGCGCTCTGAAGGTGAAGCAGAAATGAAGGTGAAATTTTCAATTATTTTTTCATCTGAAAGCGTGTTGGCCGGAAACAGGTCAATAAAATCGATCGTTTGCCATTTTCCATCTTTAAGAAAAAAGAGAGTTCCTTTATAACTGCTGTTGTTGATCGGTAGAGGCGGCGTGGGTCGGGTTCCAGCAGTCGGTCCGCTATCGATGGAAAGATATTCCTGGTAATAAACACCCAGGTCTTGTGGAGCTTTCTTCCACTTATAAGTAATGTTCGTGTATTTGATATTCTTATACCGGATTTCATTTAGACCGATATACATTTTGCTTCCCCAACTCGGGTTGGGACCAAAGGGTAGAAAAGATTGGGCAGGATTTGCAGTACCTGTGCTGGTCTGTATGAGCAGGTTCCTTACGCCATTGACTGTAACAGTTAATGCAATTTTCTTTACAGCTACGTATTGAAGAAAATCATAGAGGTTGGCATTGACATCCGGGTTCAACACAAGCTTGAGCATTGGCCAGCGTGTAACCGGGTTTTCAGGAAGATTGATACCAGGCGTGATTGCCGGGAAGGACGCGGGTAACTGCACGTTAGCAATGATCGTTTTTGTCGAAGCCCTGAACTGCGACAACAATACATTTGCCTTTAGCCAACCCTTTTCGCTGGTAAAATAAGCTTCGATTGCTATCGGAACGTCTAATATCGGAAGTGGTGCAGTATTCTTCCAATCGAAGTATATGTCGATAAATACCGAGCGATCGCCCTCCTGCATAAAAAGCACTGGTGACTCAATGGCCCAGCCAGTGGAAGCGGGAACGGTGATCAATCCTGCATCTTTTAACCGGCCATTACCAAAAGCCATCCATCCCTTGTCCTCCGACACGGTCTTATCAGCCTTATCTTTCAACGCGTCGGCCACTGCAGTAATATAGATTTTCGAAAAATCAACTGTATTCCTTAGGGAAGTGCGCCAGTCGGTAATCCTTGCCTGGTTGACAATGATCTCGCGTTCGCTTTTGTACAATATATCCTGCTGATCAAATCCTTTTCCCCCAATGAACAAAGCGCCTTCTTCAATTCTAAAAGACGAAGCGCTAGCGGGCAGCTCCAGCAACACGATCGCCTTATCGGGTATCCCTGCCCTGGGTTTAATTTGAAGAATGGTGTTGAGAAAATAATCGAAATGCCGCGCAGGTATTTCATTCACACTCGTCTTTAGTTTTTGCATCAACGCGAGGAAAGTAAGGAAGAGAGCAAGGTGCGGAGTTGTATTGCGATTGATAACCGTGTCATAACGCTCATCGGGGAGATCAAGCAGGTAGTCAATATAATTATCCGGAGAAGAAATCGCTGGTTTAAAAAAAGGTTGCCAATCTCCGTCAATGCTGTTAACTACATTGTAGTAAGCCAACTGAGCTGCGATGGCGCGGGCTGCATCGATCATCGCCGGGATGCTCCTGTCATTCAACTGCACTGAAGCGGGATCGAGCGTCCTTCCAGCACGATTTTCCCTGCTTATTCCCTCGCGAAATATGGAAACCTTGACTCCGCCCATGACAATACAGGTTCTTTTATGCGATTAATTTTTTCAGGTTCATGTTCAATGTGAAATCAGCTTCTGTTCCTTCGTCGAGATAATACGGGTAGACCAGATTGTACCGCGAATTAGTAGATAATACTGTGTACTGTATTTCAATTAATACCAATCCTTCTTCCGCCTGCACAGTATTTATCCGCACGGAATCCAGCTCTATTCTTGGCTCGAAGTATAATATTGATGTTTCAATAAGATCCTTTACGTAAGCAATCAGTGTTGTAGTAAGCGGTTCAAACAGCATTACATCGAGATTGCATCCGAATGAGGGTTGCATGATTCGTTCACCTGGCCGCGTAGAAAGCAACAATTGCAGGCTTTGAGCAATATCTTCTTCTGCTGACACCAACTGCACAGTGCCGCTGACATTATCAAACAGGGGTGGGAAACTCCATCCGCTGCCAAGAAAAGATTTATCGTCGTCCATGGTAATAAATTTTGATATAGTTTTAAATATCGAGCATCCAGTATCAATCAATACCCGTGGCTACCCTATCAACACCGTCATTTCTCCGAGTATTATTGATCCTCCATGCGCTGTTGAATCACCCATTCTTGCTGCCGGCATTCCCCCGATCAACACCGTTGAAGAACCAAGTATGATCGTATCGGGTGGCCCTGTGCATACAGCCATATCTCCCACTACCGCAGCAGGTAGTCCACCAATTAACACTGTTGATACTCCAGGTCCGGCGCAGGGTCCTCCCACATGCGGAACGGGTCCTGTTGACAATGGACATACATGCATATCACTGATCCTTGCTGCCGGACTTCCCATGAGAAATAGTTTAATTGATTTGAACGAGTGAACCTTTTAATTTGGCAACAGCGCTACTGGTAAGTTCAATACCGGCCGAACCTTCGGCCTTGAATTGCGATTTTGCCGTTTGCTTTATATTCACGCCCTCCGCCTCGATATCATCGCCGGAAGATTTCAGGACCAGTTTCTTTTTAGTTTCCAATGTGATCCCGTCTTTATTGAGCACCAGTTTATTTCCATTCTGATCCTGCAGGGTAATTCCCTTTTCTTTTTCAGAAATCACGATCTTATTTCCTGCCGGAGTTTCAAACGTCATGCTCTTATCTTTTTCATGAAAAAGCATTTTCATCTCGCTGGCGAAAAAAAAACCTTTTTCCAGGTTATCATCTTTCGCTTTCAGTGGCGCGGGCTTCTTGCTGCTATTCATCATCCCAAGCACGATTGCGTTGCGTGGATCATCATTGATAAATCCCACCAATACTTCGTCCCCCCGGCTGGGCCTGAAAAAAGATCCCCGTTTGTCGCCTGCATCCATCGTAGCTATCCTTGCCCAGATACCTTCATTGATATTGACCATCGGTAGTTTTACCTGGATACGGTCCTCTCCTTTCGGGTCTTTTTCCAGTTTCTCGACTATTGCAACATGCAAACCACGGACAGGAGGCAGCAGGTCGTCGAAAGAAGCTTCAGTATTTAACTTGCCTGCAATCCAATCGGGATCCATTCCAAACTGTGCTGTTGTTATCCATCCGCCGTTGGCTATTTCGTGGCGTATGCCTGAAACAAATACTTTCCCGTTGAAGCGATCGCCCAATCCCTTTAATTCAATAACGTCCCCGGGTTTCACGCCTGCAAATCCGTCGAAACTTACACGGCCGCGGATTTTTGCGAGCAATGATTTCTGGCGGCATGCATTGGCCCATGCCTGCAATTCTTCCCTTGCTACATTTCCGCCATGACGTAATATTTGTATTTTGAGACCGGTCACTTTAGCAAGATCATCGCTGCTGATATTTCCATTCTGTTTTACTTTTGAAGGAGATTGCCCATCAATATCTGCTATCTCCTGGCTGGCCGGATCCCATGATAAAGCTTTTACAGCAGCGTACTGATTGCGTACATCAATCTCAGCATCGAACTCAAGCATGGTTGCACCATATTGAAGAGCCAGTACCGGCGTTGCACTAAAATCAGGCGCCTTAATATCAATTTTGCCGTCGTTGACAAAAACGAGTTTACCATTAATATCCATCCGCTCCAGCAGGAAATCCCAATCGCAACTGTTAAACTGCATCATATCCGCATGCTTATAGGAAGTATCCTCTATTGTACCGGTGGATACTTTATATTTTGACAACAAAGTCGTGGCGATATCGCTATCCTTTGCGTCAGCGAAATGAGCGCTTTTCTTTCCCTGGGTCATTTGAAATGCCATGTCCCTGCATTCCAGCTTTAACTGCGAGCTGCCATTTTTCCGAAGGGAAATAGAATGAGCTATTATGACGCCTTTGAACACCAGGTCTTCCTTGGATTGCCGGCCGGCCAATAACTCGATCTGCTGACCGGGAACAAACAGGGCATCGTTGCTCGCACTGAATTTTTCTTTCGCGGGACTTCCGTCAACCAGCGTAACTTTTGCGGATGGAACGCGGTTGGCTTCTTTGATAATAGTGAGTGAATACACCTCGAATGTTTTCGGAATGGCATTCCCGTTGATTTTTACGGTGAACGTTATTGCAGTTCCCTTGACATTTTCTGGTATGTTCCTGTCATTGGCCATATTCTATTTTTCTATTGGCGGAAAGAAGAGCCTTGTGCCTGGCTCGAGGTTTCGGAAATTGATAAGATTATTTGCCCTTGCAACCTGCATATAATACCCGGGTTCCTCGTAAACCTCGTAACACATCATGGGTAATGTATCGCCGGCCTTGACAATACGCATATGTGTAATATCCGGTGATTTATCTTTCTGTGACCTTACCCTAAGTTCATTTTCGACTGTCGAAGTGAACTTTGCCTTCACAGCAGCGCGGATAGGTGTACCATCAGGCCGGAACAATTTAAAATTGATGCTCATCTCCCGCAGCACGCATTTGAAGACAAGTTCACCCCACTGGATGATCAAGTACGGCGGCTGATGTATCTCACCCTTGTAGCGGTATACTACTTTTTTAAACTGTTCGATATCGGGCCAGATACCATCCTTGCTCTCCTGTTCGATGCCTGCACTGTCTGTGGCTTTGAATGTGCCCGGCAACGCACCTGTTTTGTCAAATAAGAAATCAAAGTCTATATCTTCTGGTTCCACTTTATCGAACTCCATTTTCTTGGCCTTGGTACCCGATGCCTGTTGATCTTTATACTTGATCTTATAGGAACGTGTGTATCCCTCTGGATTTACAAGCACCGTAAATTTTCCGGACGTGATCTTATCCTTTTTCTCATCGAATTTGGACGTCTTGTATGCCGTTATAATTACTTTTTCCAATGCGGATGACATAGTCTAACGCTCCATTTTTTCTTTAAGGACCTCCATTACTTTCTCCACACAGAGTTCAACAAGTTGCTCTGAAGGTTGTGCAGACGCCCCCACAGCCTGCTGGCCTGTGTCAGCGCCAGGTTGCGCAGATTTCGAGCTCCCACCACCATCGATCACGGCCCTGATGTATAATTCTTTTATCTCAATGGGCATACAAAGGGATTTATAAAATGGTAAATTCCTGGTATCTCAATTCCAGCGATTCGATCAATATCTTACTATCCATGGCGCTCAGGTCTTCGACCGCCCATTTTTTTGGCCAGGCCTGTTTGACAGCCCAGGTCATCAGTGGTTCATGTTCCTTATTCAGCAATTTGATCTCCAGGTCGACGGGCCGAATCTCTAGGTTTTGAAAAGAGTTAAGGCACCATTTGATCAAAGATGAATCGGTGACTACGCCACGTTTCAATACGAGGTTGGGAAATTTTGTCCGGACCGGAAGTTCATGTTCAAACCTGTTTTCGCCACCCTCCTTGATCGTTTCCGTCGTCATTTCTGATGAAAGACCGCCCACTGATTGAAACATGATATCGTTTTCAACAGGTGCCACACCGTGCAGCTCTTCTTTAAATCCAAACTCCACTTTGAAATGAAAAGAGACCGGCGGATAGTTGGTAGCCATAAGTTATTGCTTTGAAATTTTTATTCCCTCGTGCGCCAGCTCCATTGTCTCGATCGCTACTTCATTGCCATCTGCTTTCAGGTCAGAAGATTGAACCTTTGTCGGCCATGCGTTCAATACCTGCCAGGTAATGACAGGCTCATGGTTTTCATTCAGCAGCTTAATGGTAACGTCGCGGCGTTCTACTGTATTCATGGAAATCGTATCCATCCAGTCGTTGAATTCGATATCGCTCTTGAACATACCACGTTTCAACGTGATGTTGGCGAGCTTTTGCAAACCGGGTTGCTTGATCTTATGAAAGAGCGGGCTGCTGCCCTCCCGGTATTCAATGACATCCGATTCCATGGTCAATCCTGTCACTTCCGTGAACCCGATGCGGGTACCGGGGGCCCATTCCACGCTGAAGTGGAATTTAGGCATGGGATAATTAGCCATATTAACTTGTTTTAATGATCATATTAAATGATATAATTATGATTCCTGCATTTTATGAGAGAAGCGCAGGATGATAAACTCTGCCGGTCTTACCACGGCGAGGCCGATCTCGATGATCATGCGTCCTTCGAGTATATCCAGCGCAGTCATCGTTTCACCGAGCCCCACTTTCACATAAAATGCATCCGTTGCTTTTGCACCTGCCAGGGCACCCCGCCTCCACTCAAGTGTAAGGAAGTTTTCAATCATGGCCTTTACACGGACCCATGTATTGAGATCGTTGGGTTCAAATACAAATGGCTCCGTTGCCTTCTTGATTGACTCTTCCGCATAGTTGAAGAAGCGCCTTACCGGTACATAACGCCATTCATTGTCGTTGCCGGCCAGCGTCCGTGTTCCCCAAACCAGTGTGCCACGTCCTGTGAAGGCACGAATCGCATTGATGGACTTTCCTGAATTGGTGTCTACATTCAATGATTCCTGGTCCTGTGCGCTGATAAGGAAAAATGGACCTAATACAGAAGCAAGGCTTGCATTGGCAGGCGCTTTCCATACACCGCGGTTGGAATCGACACTTGCATAGACGCCCGCTATCGCTGCACCAGGTGGAAGGATCATCAAATCCTGTCCTGCTTTTGTTAAGAGTGTTTTGTAGATACCGAAATTCTGGAAGAGACTTTGATCAAAAATGGATTCATACGAAGAAGCTGAGTTCAATATGGTATTGAAAAGGCTAATGGCTGCAGCACCTGCAGTGTTGGCGGCGGAAGCTGCGATCAATGTATATTCTTTTGCCGCATTAAAAGTAAACACCAGTGCATTTGCAACACTCGTTTTGGTGGCTCCGGGCAATCCCGCTGCGTTAACAGCAATGTTCTTTGCATCGAGCAAGAACTGGTTCAGCGAATTGGAAACAGCAGTAGGGAATGCTCCCGAGGGAAATGCCTCACCGATCTTAACAAGAGGAACCAATGCGACCTCATCATCTATAAATGCGGTGATTATAGTGAACAGTAATTTGTTTTTGTCCGACGCTGCAGCAATGTCGAGCCCTATCTGTGTTTTTAAAGCGGCGGCAGTATCATTAAGGGTAAGTGGCGTTGCTGCTGCTGCCATTTCGGCTGCGATGGCGGCCTCCAGGTTTGCTTTAAGGTCAGCGGGCGCAGGAATAGCCAATGTGATGGCATTGACTGCTAAACCTGGGGCAGTACCTGCCGGCGCAGCTGCAATTGTTTTCAATATGGCCATTGTAGGTGTCTTTGCCGATTGAGTACGATACAAAGCCTGCACGGCCTTGTCTTTTGGTATAACGGCAAGGCTGGCGAATGGTGGTGGAAAGTTCAATACATCGGTAAGATTGGAGCCAGCCATCAGGAGATTGGCCGCACCAGGCGGAGTAATTTTTACGCCATGTTCAAAATGATGCGTAGCTAACGTGCTCAGAACTGCATCATAGGCAGGCCTGTTTTTGTCAATATCCGTTTTTAGTTTGAACTCGACGCTTTGCGTGGGAGAGGGCGCCAGCAGCGGAGGCGGTACGACAGTTGGCAACGAAGCATGGATAACGGTAATTGCCTGTAGTATATCCCGGATCTTTGCATAGATAACAGTCAATACACCCGTAGCTGTACCTGAGTAATCCGCGAAGGCTATTTTAGTAGGGTCGTTGTAGACTGCGAGGTATCCTTTCAATAACTTTTTCAATTGACTATCGAGATCTTCCACTCCCGTATCAACGAGACTGCCTGCGCCGCCTGGTTTTATTTTTGAATTAATGAGATCAACGGCTGCAATACCATTGCTCAGGTCAAAAATAAGTTGCAGTAAATTACCCGCTGTTGTCAATGAACTCAATAATGCAAGCGAGGTGACAGACGTTGGTGCCGGGTCCCCGTCTACGGCAAATATTATGTCGCGGAAACGTAAACCGGATGGCAGCGAGGTACGCAACCAGGGTGTGTAAGCTGCGCCATACTTTAGGTAATTAATGCCGATATTGTTCCTGAAATCATTGACACGGTCTACGAAAGTCTGATTTGGCGCATTCTCATCGTTCTTTAATAAATCACAAATCAGGAACCGGTCCTGTAGTTTGTTACATTGGGCGATCGCCTGCTGCTGAAAAGTATAAAGGTCGGAACTGAGGCTTACAGAATCGGGGCTCACGATAAGTGTGGGTTCATCGTATTTTTCCAGGGTCCTTAATCCACCAAGTATCCCGCTTGTATCATTGCCAATTGCAGGTACTTTGGTGTAATCATCCACCGAGACAATATAACAAATGCCACCTCCATTATCATAAAAGAGCCTGACGGAATCATACAACAGGTACGGTGTTCCCTGGCGCTCTGTTCGCAGATACTGGTTAGCAGAACTGAGTCGCACAATAATATTCCGCGGCGGGGGGCCGCCGAAAAACTGTTCAAACTCAAGAAACGACTCGATGCTGGTTGGAATGTTTTTTAGAGATTCGCCGTTTTTCTCCGCGAATTCGGTATAACCGATAAAGGCGGGGATCGCAGTTTCAACGGCAGCAACTGATGGAGGAAACTTCGTGATTTCCTCAACATAAACACCTGGAGTTTTATACGTACTTGCCATAGACATTGATATTTTTTATGAAAGGAAGATTTGAGAATAAATATTTTTTAGAAAATTTGTTGGTACATCTATTTCGGGAATGATAGGATCTACGGAAGGGTCGGGCAGGTTGATAGTATTGCCTCCCACAACGATAGTGTAACCAGAAAAGGTTTGTGTTAATGGGCGTGGCGTCGGCGCCTGGTGAAATATGGTCTGGTCCTGACGCAAGTATCTCCATCTCGTGAGGCGATTGCGGAAACGGGTTAAAAAGATCTTGGCGGGGTTATCGAGTATCCAGCGGTCCAGGGCAATATTCTTGGTCACAAACCTGAATGAAGCTGCTGCCCCGCTCAAAAAAAACTCGGATACGGCAAAAAGGTCTGGCTGCACAGTTGTATTCAACAGGTAAAACGAAACATTGGTCGTACCGCCGCCTTCTGCTATTTGCAGGGTATATCTTCCGGGCTCAACATGAGAAAAGTTTAAAGTATTGTCAACATCATCTGCAGCATTAACGGGAGTACGATATTCATTCTGTGGTAGATTAGTACCGGTAATTAAACCGAGATCAACTGCAACACCATTTACATCCAGCAGCGTATAGAAAATAAACTCTCCCGGTGTCGTATTTGATCTTTTATGATGGTAAAAAACAGATTGCCAAGGCAGCCTGTCGAATGGATTTATATAATGAATGACCGCTGTATTGATGCTTTGCCATTTGGCGATATTGCCGGGAAAATTGATCGCCGGCGATTCTATGTCAATCATTTCAAAGGTCTGCCCCCCCTGGCTGACGATATCGCCGAGATGATAGGCTGTCTCCCCAGGGTAAGTTGTACCAAATGGAGGAATGGCCTGGTTGAGATAAGTGATGCCTCCAAGTTGGGAAGCAGACCTGTTGGAGAAATAGTAGATGCGATCTTTTTTTTCCTTCAGCCGGTGGTTGGTATAGTTGATAAAGCGGCGATCGGTCAGCGTCCAGTAAAAAGAAAGCACCAGGTCGGGATCGATATCAACCAGCGTTGCATAACCGGTTGCCGCGTTGATGAATTCCGCCTGTACATATACTGTAAGTCCTTTTGCCGTCATCTTGAAGATCATTTTATGATCACGCATCTTTTGCAGCGTTTCGGCAGAAGGGATAATCGACATATAGTCGGCTATGTTGTAGGTATCAGGATACTGCGTTCCCGGTCCCGGCAACTGGAAATAATCATGCCGTATCTCTACTTCAAATAGTCTCCTGTAAACTGATTGCATACCGGGTCAATTGATTTGAATTTCTGATATAAATCCTCCGCCCTGGAACATTCTATCCGCATCGATCTCTACCTGTCTTGCTTTGAACAACAAGAACGGAGCTTGCTTTCCTCCCAATGAACCCCATAAATGATTTACTTGCTCAAACGTCAGGCTCATCAGGTCAAGCGTAACCTTTATTTTATTTTCCTCTTCACCTGGTGTTGCAAAAACACCTATTGCCGGAACGGGTGTTCGTGAAATAGAAAACGTACGGTTGCCCTGGAAGAAAAGCAAAATTGAACTCAGTGTCCGGACAGCTATACTATAATCCCTGTGATTGGCAGAGAATAAAAGAAAAAGGTTTATCGTTATAGGGGGGTTAACATAGGCAAGCGGGCGGATCTCGGTTTGACGCACTGGACCCAGGTTTCGCAAGGATGCTTCCTCTTCAACATTCACCAACGACATATAAACCTGTGCAGATTCATCTACGAGCGGGGTAGTTGGATTATCTGGGGTAGCAAAAGCAATATTTCCCAATACAACCATCTCCGGGCTACCGGGGGGTACCAGGAATGCATTGAGATTTTGCCTGATTAACTCCATTACCTGAAAAATCATAATTGAAACAGATTAGTTCCTATAAATAATTCCCTTCTCCTTTTTTCAAGAAGAACAATTGCCAAAAGCAGAACCGGTAAGTCAATAAGGCTTACAACGTCAATAAATCGTGTACTTATCAGTGCCTGGGACAGGTAGCGGTGCGGTGGTCAGAGAATTCCGAATGATTGTCGTTTAATAACAGAACGCAGACAATTATTATCACTCCCGGATAAATGTAAAGGCAAAATAAACCTTTGACAAGCGAAATCACGTGAACAGTCCTCCCGGCGACGTGAAGATGTAATAATATTACGTGAGGGTAAATTCATGATCATATTCCGATATTAGTAAAGACGCTATGTGAAACGAAATGTTTCGGCTTTATTGATATCTTGAAGTCAAATTCGAATACTTGTTCATTGCAATTTCCACCGGTAAGTCTTTGTATGTTGATAGCACAAAAACGCCCGATACGAAGGAAGTGAGTTGCCGGAAGCTGCGACAGGAAATCCTTAAGGGTATTATGACGCAGGGTCAACTTCGCACGTTCTCCTACGCCAACATACACTTTTACCAGGTGATCACAACTTTCAATCATGATGATGTCGTTGGGTCGTGCATATACATACTCAAAATGTTTCACGAAAAGGCGGAAAAGGCTTTTGTGATACTCAGTGTCGGCACGAAACGGTTGCGGCGTCCGGACCGGGACTTCAGCTGATTTTTGAAAGAACCGGTTTGCTTCTTTTTTAAAGAACTGGGATTCCTTCAAACCGCCCGGGATTTGTTCAGGCTGGGTCTTTGCCTCTGCTTGTGATTGATAGCTCTTCATCGAATTCAAG
>DATDIX010000351.1:0-4616 GCA_036520835.1 Chitinophagaceae bacterium
ATTGGAAGGGTATGAACTCGATGTGATCGATTACCTGATGAAGCCTATACCTTTCGACCGTTTTTTAAAAGCAGTGAACAAAGCTTACCAGCAAACTGCCACGAGGGCTGACTCTTCCTTTGCTACTGAAGAAAAGAAGACCGGTTCTTTTGTTTATTTCCGGGCCGACAGGAAAATGGTGAAAGTAATGCTGCAGGATATTTTATATATCGAAAGCATGAAGGATTATGTCAAAGTGTTCACTGCTGGCGGAACGATCATTACCAAACAATCCATCAGCTCCGTAGAAGCCATGCTGCCGGAAAAAGAATTTATAAGAACGCATCGTTCATTTATCGTTTCTGCCCGTCATATCAAATCGTTCACCTCAGAACTTATCGAAATTCATAATACAGAGATACCGATCGGGAAACTATTCAGGAATGAAGTGATGAAAACGCTGGGATAGCGGGTTTCATTCAAATCTTTTAGCACTTAGAAAATCAACAGGCTGTTTTGTTACACCATCTATAGCCAGGTCAGCCAAAATTTCTCCCACCACCGAAGCGAACTTAAAACCATGACCACTGAAACCACAGGCAATGACAACATGATCTTCAAAGCCGGGTAATTTATCAATAATGAAGTTCTCGTCCGGGGTATTGCTGTAAAGACAGGTCTTTGCAGCAACCAATGATTCAAAAATACCCGGCAAATAGTTGTTTAGCAAATACATGATAGGATCCATATCCTCTTCCGTTGTTTGCCGGTTCACATTATCTGTGTCAGTAACTATACCGGGATGATGCCAGGCTATCTTTAAACCAACCGGTTCACCAAATGTATCTTTTGGCAACACCGGGAAACCATAATAACAGCCCGGTTTATTATCATCAGCGATCATCCAGCAGGGAAAATTGTTTAATAAAAACTTTTCTTCATTCTTTGGCTGTATCCAGGCCACGAACTGACGGGTTACTTTTATTTTTTCAGCTATAGCCGGGATCATTTTGCCAGACCATGCACCGGCTGAGATGATTAACTTACTGCAGTTATACGTTTTCTTATCGGTGACAACAATAATGCCGGCACCCTCTTTTCTCCATGCGATCACTTTTTCATTGGTATGAATGGCAGCGCCATTCTTTACTGCCTGGCTGGCATAAAGCCTGATCGCTTTTTCCGGGGTAATAAAACCCGCTTCGGGTTCAAAAAGAGTTTCAAAGCTATCGGGTAAACTAAATTGAGGAAAACGTTCTTTGGCAGCAGACTCACTAAAAGTATCAAGCGATATATCATATAAAGTTGCTGATCGCTTTACCCCGCTCAGCATTTCGTTATCCGGCTTGCCAAAATAAACTAACCCAGTTTGATAATATACTTGTGTGCCTGTTTCTTTCTCCAGGTTCTTCCAGTTCTCATAAGCCTTTTGCAATAAAGGAATATAATCCGGGTGTTCAAAATAAGCTTTGCGGATGATACGGCTTTGTCCGGCATGAGAACCCAGTTCATGAGTGATATCAAACTGTTCAATACCCAAAACTGTATATCCTTTCTTCGCCAGCCAGTAACAGGCCGTTGCGCCCATGGAACCGACACCTATAACGATCACATCAAAAGAAGTATTGGAAGAATTTGATTGACGTATCACACCAGGGAAATATTTAAAAGTTCTATTCCATTATCCGCAGCTTCGCATAATTCAGCATGATCTTCTTTTCGCCATTCAATTCAAACTTTACAGTTGCAATAGGATTATGTGCCGCTCCTTCCATTTTCATTACTTCACCAAAACCGAATTTCTGGTGTTCTACTTTTTGCCCTACCTGTAATTTAGAAGTATCGCTGGCTATAAAATCAGCTGAGGGAGTATGTTCTTTTGTTTGCGGCCTGGTAACAGGTGTCATGTAAGAAGGTTTCTTATTCTCAGTTTGTTGTTTTGACCCCCAGTCCGAACCGGAAGAACCGCCAAAACCCCTGTTCATTCTTTCAAATGCAGAAGTGCCAAAATTGTTTTGATTCTTCGCTCCGCCGCCGGCAAAACTCCTGTCTAAATATTTTTCAGGCAATTCATCCAAAAAGCGGCTGGGTTCATTCTGTACCAATGAACCAAATTTATAGCGGGTGTTGGCATAGCTTATCCAAAGACGGCTTTTGGCCCGGGTGATCACTACATAAAACAACCGGCGTTCTTCTTCCAGTTCTTCCCTTGTATTAATGCTCATTGCATTGGGGAAAAGCATTTCTTCCAAACCTGCAGCAAATACGCAACTGAACTCAAGTCCTTTCGCTGCATGTATGGTCATTAGTTTTACTGTATCGGCATTGGGATCTTTTTCATCTGCGTCGGTGAGTAAGGTGATCTGCTGAAGATAAGCACCGAGGCCTTTATCACCCACTTCGCCATCTTCGTTATCGGGGCTTTCCGTCCATTCTTTGATGCTGTTCAGCAATTCCTGGATGTTCTCGTATCGCTGTACGCCTTCCGTGCTTTTATCATTGAATAGTTCTTTTATAATATTGGTCTGCTTGCCCACATGAAAAGCTACTTCATACGCATTCTTTGTCTTTAACATGCTGGCAAAGCTTTTGATCATGGTGACAAACTCTTCAATGGATTGCAACGTGCCTGCTTTGAAACCAAAATTTGCTGCATTCTCCAATACTTCCCACATGGAAATAGTATTTGTATTGGCCGCCAGGATAGCTTTATCCACCGTTGTCTTGCCTATTCCTCTTGCCGGGAAGTTGATGATACGTTTTAATGCTTCCTCATCCCGCGGATTGACCAGCAAACGTAAATACGCCACCATATCTTTTATTTCCTTACGCTGGTAAAAGCTCATACCGCCATAGATAGTATAGGCTATTGCCATGCGACGGAGACTTTCTTCAAATGCACGGCTCTGTGCATTGGTACGGTAAAGAATAGCAAAATCTTTATTGCTGTAATGATTGCGCAGTTTATGTTCCTGTATGGTATCAGCGACAAATTTTCCCTCATCATTATCCGTCATCGTCCGCACCAGCTTTATTTTTTCCCCTTCCGCATTCTCAGTAAACAATACTTTTTCTATCTGCCCCTTATTATTACTGATCACTTCATTGGCGATATGCAGGATGCTTTTGGTGCTGCGGTAGTTCTGCTCAAGCTTCACCACTTTTACATCATCATAGTCTTTCTGGAACTGTAGTATATTCTCTATTGTTGCCCCCCGGAAACTGTAAATGCTCTGGGCATCATCTCCCACCACGCAAACATTCTCATGCATGGCGCCCAGCAGTTTGATGATCTCGTATTGTGCCCGGTTGGTATCCTGGTACTCATCGATCATAATATATTTGAACTTATGCTGGTATTTACTCAGGCTGTCAGGGAAATTTTTCAGCAACTCATAAAACTTCAGTAACAGGTCGTCAAAATCCATAGCGCCGTTCTTAAAACAACGCTGCACATAGGCTGCATATATTTGCGAGATAGCAGGACGGTTCGACCGCATATCTTCCTGCTGCAGGTAATAATCATTGGCATATTCAGCCGGTCCCACCAACGCATTCTTGGCCGATGATATCCTGTTATAAACCGTACTGGGTTTGTAATGTTTGTCGTCGAGGTTCAGTTCATTGACCACTGTTTTTACCACACTCTTCGCATCATCGGTATCATAAATGGTAAAACTGTTCGGGTAGCCCAGCCGGTGCGCTTCGGCCCTCAATATCCGGGCAAATACACTATGAAAAGTACCGATATATAAATTGCGGGCTTCGTTGTTCCCCAATATCTTTTCCACCCGCTCTTTCATTTCCTTTGCCGCCTTATTGGTAAAGGTGAGAGCAAGTATATTAAAGGCATCCACACCATTGGCCATCAGGTGGGCAATACGGGTAGTAAGTACCTTGGTTTTACCACTGCCGGCGCCGGCCACGATCATCAGGGGGCCATCAATATGTAATACGGCTTCCTGTTGCCGCTCATTCAGTCCTTTTAAATAATCAATCATTTACAACTGTAGCCCTGAGTTTAGTGAAGGGCAATCATGCCTGCAAGTTACAGGATAGCCCCCGAAAGACCGGGAGACGTGAGTAAGTTGATCGCAGAAATTTATATGGAACCAGGCAGTTCTAAGAACCGCGTTGTGAACCACCTGTAAGTTTGGTGTTCTTCATCACCCCTTTTGTATTTGCTTTTCCTTTTGGAGCAGGAAAACCCGGGGCGTTACGCTGTTGCTGGTTCTTCTTTTTGTCTTTCTTGTTATTGTTGTTCAGGAGTGACATAGGATGACTAATTTTTATTTGTGCCACTACAAATTTAATGATCCTGTCTCAATTTTTTCCTGCTTTATTATTTTTGGCATATATGCAACATTTTGAAGGAATAAGTCAACAAAAAGAGGCTGTCTCAAAAGTGTTTTCAACACTGAGATACAGAGTAACAGAGAACCACAGAGTTCTGATTCTTAAATTATTTTTCTCTGTGTAACTCAAATCCTCAGTTACTCTGTGTTGAAATTTCTATCTTTTGAAACAGCTTCTTCAACATATACGTAACACTACTTTGGATATTTCTCCACTTTGTTGCTAATGGGCCTTACTGAACGCAAGTATGCATAAATAGCTTTCAGGTCATCGTCTTTCAT
>DATDIX010000352.1:0-6173 GCA_036520835.1 Chitinophagaceae bacterium
ATGGTAATTTATCAAAGCCTGGGACTTTTTACCGGCAAGGATTATCAGCAGCCGAAAAGTTAGTAAAACAGTAATATTGTTGCGGACTATTTTGAATTATAAATAGGTTGACGTAATAAACAATTTTTTTTTTCTGTTCACCCTACCTTTACATTTGCTGCCCGAAACAGTAATACCTATGGAGCTGAAATACTCACAACATATCGCCGCCACTCTCAACCTTTCACTGAAACAGATCAGTAGTATCCACGACCTGCATACAGAAGGTTCTACCATTCCTTTTATTGCCCGCTACCGGAAAGAAGCGACTGGTAATCTTGATGAAGTGGTTATCGCCAATGTTATTGACCAGGTCAAATATTTTAATGAGCTGGAGAAAAGAAAGGAAACGGTTGTTAAGAAAATTGAAGAGGCCGGCAAGATGACACCGGAATTGAAAAGGAGGATAGAGGATTGCATCAGCGCTACAGAACTGGAAGATATTTATCTGCCTTATAAACCTAAACGTAAAACAAAAGCCACCGTGGCTATTGAAAAAGGGTTGGAACCGCTGGCAAGGCTTTTATTTGATCAGCAGGCTGTCAATGTGGAAGAAGAGGCTGCAAAATATATCAATGAAAATGTAAGGGATGTCAATGATGCATTGCAGGGAGCAAGGGATATAGTGGCTGAATGGATTTCTGAAAATGAGCAGGCAAGAAATATTGTTCGGAAATTATTTACGGAGCAAGCCGCCCTTTCTTCAAGAGTGCTGACAAGTAAGAAAGAAGAAGCTGATGCGCAGAAGTACCGGGATTATTTTGAATTCAAGGAACCACTGGCGCAAAGTCCTTCGCATCGTATCCTTGCCATTCGCCGGGGAGAGAAAGAAGGTTTCCTGATCATGGATATTAATATTGAGAAGGAAAGAGGGGTGGAGGAGTTGAAAAGAACTATTATTAAGTCGTCGAATGTTGCGGCGCAACAGGTGGGCATGGCTATTGAAGACTCATTCACCCGTTTATTAGAACCTTCTATTGAAACGGAATTCAGGACCGCCAGTAAAACAAGAGCGGATGAAGAAGCAATAAAAGTCTTTGCTGAAAACCTTCGTCAATTATTACTGGCATCGCCGTTGGGGCATAAAAGAGTAATGGCGATCGACCCGGGATTCAGGACCGGCTGCAAGGTTGTTTGCCTGGATGAGCACGGTACTTTCTTAAAATATAATACCATTTTTCCCCACGCACCGCAGAATGATTGGAACGGCGCCACTCAAACGATAAAAGAACTGGTAGCTAAATATGATATCGAAGCGATCGGTTATGGTAACGGAACAGCCAGTAAAGAAACTGACCAACTGGTGCGGAGTATAGATTTCGGTAAACTGGTTTCAATTTTTATGGTAAATGAAAGCGGTGCTTCTATCTATTCTGCCAGCGAAGTGGCGAGAGAAGAATTCCCGGGTGAAGATGTAACGGTACGTGGCGCTATCAGTATTGGCCGCCGTTTGTTGGATCCATTAAGTGAGCTGGTAAAGATAGATGCCAAAAGTATTGGTGTCGGGCAATACCAGCACGATGTGAACCAGAACCGTTTAAAGGAAGCGCTGGACCAGGTGGTGGAGAGTTGCGTGAACTTTGTTGGGGTTGATGTGAATACAGCCAGCAAACATTTGCTGATGTATGTATCCGGGCTGAGTGCAACCGTGGCAAAGAATGTGGTGGAATACAGAACAAAGAATGGTGGTTTTAAAAGCCGTGATGAATTAAAGAAAGTTTCCATGCTCGGCCCGAAAGCATTTGAGCAATGCGCAGGATTTTTAAGAATAGCAAATCCAAAGAATCCATTGGATAATTCAGCCGTGCACCCGGAGAGTTATCACGTGGTGGAAGCAATGGCTGCGAAAGTAAACAGTACTGTTCCTGATCTGGTACAAAATGCGGAAGTAAGAAAACAGATCAAAGCAAAGGATTTTGTTTCTGAAACGATCGGGCAGTTCACTATTGAAGATATTTTGAAAGAATTAGAGAAGCCGGGCCGTGATCCCCGCTCAGCTATCGAGGAGTTTCGTTTTGCTGAAGGTGTAAGCAGTATGGAAGACCTGAAACCGGGAATGAAAGTACCGGGCATCGTTACGAATATCACCAACTTCGGCGCTTTTGTGGATGTGGGGGTGAAGCAGGATGGGCTGGTGCATATTTCTCACCTGGCTAATCGTTTTATCAGCGACCCGAATGAAGCAGTGAAACTCGGACAGAAAGTGATGGCGACTGTACTGGAAGTAGATACGGCGAGGAAGAGAATTGCGTTGTCACTTAAGGAAGGGCAGTCGGAAAGACCGGAAGTCCGGAAGACGGAAAGAACTATTCCTGTGAAAAGCAGCAAACCTGCACAACCTTTGAATCCTTTCCAGGCTAAATTGATGGAGTTGAAGAAGAATTTTAAGGATTGATATTTACATTCTCAAATCATTAAAAAATCATAACCGTCATAAATTCATAGCCCACGGTTTAAACATAGCCCACGGTTTAAACCGTGGGCTATGTTTATTTATAATCCTCCCTTGTAGGATTAAACACATCGATCACTTTGCAATCTGTTTTGGCAACAGCTCCGTGCGGTACGTTGGAAGGAATAACATAATACATGCCTGCTGTCAATGAACAGGGCTTTCCCCCGATCACCATATCCAGTTGCCCTTCGAGGATATACGTGATCTGTTCATGCGGATGCTGATGAGCAGGCAGATCACTGCCGGCTTTTATTTCTATATAACCCAAAGTCATATTGGTGCCATGTGCATAATAGCCGGTGATGCCGGGAGCAAGTTCTTTGGGTTTAATATTTTTGATTGGCTGCATATAATATTTCTATTTTTCAAACAAACAATAACTACCACCCACCCATTCCTTATCCTTATTATACCTTACCCCGATCATCTTTCCTTTGCTTAAGCGGGCAAGGTTATTGGCGGCTACAGGTCTTGCCGTTCCGTCTTTCCAGAAGTAGAAAAGGCGTATCTCGCATTTGGCAGGTATATCGGGTGTTGCAATAGCATCAGCGTATTTTACTTTCCGTTGCAGTATCCAGTTCTCCGGGTCTTTTACTTCGTCTATATCTTTTTGGGTAACGTCGATCACCACACCTTGCCCTGCAAATGAGAAAAGTGGTTTCAATACATAGTTTTCGAGATCGGCAGGAATTTGCTTGAGTTCATTTAAAAAGAAAGTCTTTGGTACGTATGGATGGCGGATAAATGGCATCGTGTATTTGCTGATACGGTAAAACCAATTAGGCTGCGGCACCCATTCTACATCAAGTTCTTCAAAAAGAATTTTTCCCTTCTCCTGTACATCGGGGGGGTGTTGCTGCAGGTCGTCAAAGATGACACGGTTATAGATCCGTTTGATCAGGGTCTTCTTCCCGTCATTCATGTAATATAATTTCTTCCCTTCCTTTATCAATTTGGTCAGGCAAACTATTTTGATGCCTGTATGATCTTCGGTAACATGAAAGTCGATCCTGGTCTTTTGTTTTTCCGGGAATATTTCCAGCAGTATCACATTCTCCGGCTTTTCGTCTTTTACAATGATCTCTTTCAATGCCTGTATATAGGTTTCCCGGTTGTGGCCGCCCAGGTATGCCTCAAAATTTCCGGGTACTGTAAAATGCTTCCTGAATACATCATCAATTAAAACTTCATACGCAAAAAGGGATGGGAAGCCCTGCATTTCTATCAGCTGCGGTTCATATTCACCGGCTTCATTGATGCATACCCCAAAATCGAAAGCAATGAAATGCGAATGATCATTCTCTCCCGGCACGCGGAGGTTTTTAGGTATGGCGTTCCTGGTTAATTCTTTGAATTTCGGATCAACGATGATATCAATAATGCTATCGCAGGCATCCAGTAGTTTGCGTGTAAAATCTTTTGGAACGAACACGGCCGTTTCCGCCACCCTGAACTCTATAGCACCGGGATGCACATTATGCAATTCATTCAAAAATGCTTCATATTTCCCTGTAGTAAAATCTTTATTAAAGGCAGAGCGCAGCGATGGTATCATGAAGAGGTCTTTTAACAGGGTTTAAGTTACTGAATGAAGGGATAGGAGCCAAATATCAAACAAGTGTGCCAGCCGGGAGCAGCGGGATTTTGACGCAGCTTTTTCAAAAGTTAAATTAAGTATCTCGCCGCGGCGCGGCGAGTATTGATCAGTGATAGCATTTAACGTTGCGTCTTTGCGCCGTTGCGTGAAATATATTCTGAAGATATATTTGAGAAGGTTCCGCTCAGGCAAACTCCATTGCGCCTACAGCAGAGTTCAGGAAATTAAAGAGGATGCGTGAATAGGTCCACATGATCTTGTCAGGATCATTGAGGTGGTCGAGCATATTGACCAGCTTCTCCTCGCCATAGCTTTCGATCACTGTTTTTCTTTTTTCTTCTGTCTGCAGGTGAAGGCTCATGCCAATCGCATCGGCTTCGGGATGAAACTGGCTGCCGATCATATATTCATTGAAGCGGATACCCATTACCGCCCGTTCATAAGGAACATGGCGGCGTTCTTTTTCTATACAAAGTATCCTGGCTCCCATATTTTTAAGCACTGTGTGATTGGGCTGTACCAATTGGTAGTCCCTGCTGTCAACGGCATAAAAAGGATCGCGGAGCCCGTCAAATACACATTCTTCTTTACCGGCTTCCAGCATATGAACAGGAAATACGCCAAATGCGGTTGACTTTCTTTTGGTGAGGATACCTGCATTGAAATAACGGCAGGCTAACTGGAAAGAATGACAGATGAAAAAGATGTATTTTTTCTGTGCGTTGGATGGATTGTTGTTCCAGCGTTCCATTTCATTCAGCCACTTGCTCCAGTTCCTGTCCCAGTCTTCGAAGCGGGAAGAAAGCGGGTCGCCGGGGCCGCCGCTGGAAATATAAATATCGAAAGAGGTATCAGGTAATTGATTTTTTACCCGTACATCAAATTCTTCTTTTACCACATTCAGTTCGTTGGAAATTTGCCACTGATCAATGATCTGGTTGATACAGCGCATTCCCTGGTTGGGTTTGCCTTCATTCAGGTCGAGGATCGCTATGCGAACGGGTTGGGTTTCGCTCCTAATCATCATGCAAACATAATAATTTTTTAACGCAGGCATGTGTCGCGGTGCTTACAGTTTTTGCTAACAAGTGTGGATTATGTCATAAGGAAGAATTCTTAATTGAGATCAAGCGCTATTTGCAGAATTACTCTTAGCTGCCATGATCCAGGTGCTGCATCAAGCAGGCGGTGAATCCCTGGTAGCAGAATTACAGGAGCTGTATCACATTAATAAATATTTTCGCAGCAAAATTTACAAATGAAAGAACTGATACTGGAAGCCTGGGGCAACCGGGATTTGCTGAAAGAAGCTAAATACAGTGATGCCGTCAGGGCCGTTATCGAAGAAGTGGATAAAGGAAGATTGAGGGTAGCTTCACAGGCTGCTGATGGTCCGCAGGGGTCTTTGAACTGGCAGGTAAATGAATGGGTAAAACAAGCGATACTGATGTATTTCGGCATCCAGCCCATGCAGACCTGGAACGTGGAGCCATTTGAATTCTATGATAAGATGCTGCTCAAAAAGAATTATAAAGAACTCGGCGTCCGTGCTGTGCCGCATGCTGTGGCAAGGTATGGCGCTTATATTGCCAAAAATGTGGTGCTGATGCCCTCCTATGTCAATATCGGCGCTTATGTGGATGAAGGCACGATGGTGGATACATGGGCTACAGTAGGCAGTTGCGCCCAGATAGGCAAAGGCGTTCACCTGAGTGGCGGTGTGGGTATCGGCGGTGTGCTGGAGCCATTGCAGGCATCTCCTGTTATTATTGAAGATGGTTGTTTTATCGGTAGCCGCTGCATAGTGGTGGAAGGGGTAAGAGTGGAAAAAGAGGCGGTGCTAGGGGCTAATGTCGTATTGACCCAATCAACAAAGATCATTGATGTCAGTGGCACTAAGCCGGTAGAACTAAAAGGCAGGGTGCCGGCAAGAAGTGTGGTGATACCCGGCTCATACACCAAAAAATTTCCTGCAGGGGAATATGGAGTAGGCTGCGCATTGATCATCGGGCAGCGAAAACCAAGCACCGATCTGAAAACGAGTCTGAACGATGCATTGAGGGATTTTAATGTAAGTGTATA
>DATDIX010000353.1:0-18358 GCA_036520835.1 Chitinophagaceae bacterium
CCAGGATTTCGGATCACCTGATCTGTAATTCAATTGTAGGGGTGGATGCCGGCGCTTATACCGGCTTCCTGTACGTGATGCAATACCGCGAACTCATTTATGAAATATATGAAGAGGTATGCGGATCAAGACTGACAACAAATATTGGCCGCATCGGTGGCTTTGAAAGAAATTTCAATGACATCGCTTTTCAAAAGCTGGAAAAATTTTTAGCAGAGTATCCGAGAGTGCTGAAAGAGTTCGAGAACCTGTTTACCCGCAACCGCATTTTTATGGAACGCACCATTGGTGCAGGACCCATCAGCGCAGAGAGGGCATTGAATTATGGGTTCACGGGCCCTAACCTGCGGGCAGCAGGCGTGGATTATGATGTACGGGTGCATGCGCCTTACAGCAGTTACGAAGATTTTCAATTCGAGATACCGGTTGGCACCACAGGCGACTGCTATGACCGCTACCTGGTTCGCAACCAGGAAATGTGGCAGAGTTTAAGCATTCTGGAACAAGCTTACCGAAAAGTACAGGAATTCAAAGGCGCTGAAGCGGATGTATATCATGCAGATGTTCCTGAATATTACCTGCCGGAGAAAGAAGATGTTTATACAAAAATGGAAGCATTGATCTGGCATTTCAAGATCATCATGGGTGAGATCAATATGCCGGTTGGTGAAGTATATCATTCCGTAGAGGGAGGGAATGGTGAAGTAGGATATTATTTGATCAGCGATGGCGGCCGAACGCCTTACCGGTTACATTTTCGCAGGCCTTGTTTTATTTATTACCAGGCTTACGAAGAACTGACAAAGGGAGCGATGCTGAGTGATGCGATCATTGTGATGAGTAGTTTGAATTTGATTGCGGGGGAGATGGATGCCTGATAATTGGAAAAGTTCAATTGGGGAATTTCAAAATTTCCCAATTCCAAAATTTCAAAATTGAAATGATAAAATTTTCTGATGATAAAATGAAAGAGGTACAGCGTATCATTTCCTTCTATCCTGAAGGAAAGCAGAAAAGCGCTGTGATACCTGTATTGCATTTAGCGCAGCAGGAGTTTGGCGGCTGGCTGGATGTACCGGTGATGGATTACGTAGCATCTTTATTAAGTATTGCGCCGATCGAGGTATATGAAGTGGCGACCTTCTATAGCATGTATAACTTAAAGCCGGTTGGCAAACACATGTTCGAAGTGTGCCAGACCGGGCCCTGTATGCTGAATGGCAGTGATGATATCATTAAATATATCGGGGATAAATTAGGAATTAAGCCGGGGCAAACAACCAATGACGGAATGTTTACCCTGAAAACAGTGGAGTGCCTCGGGGCCTGTGGCTATGCACCAATGATGCAGAAGGGAAAAAATTACCGGGAGCACCTGACGAAAGAAAAAGTAGATGCCATTATTGAAGAATGCAGAAGGACCCAGTCTGTTAATAATTAATGAGCAACAAAAAATAATATTATGCAAGGAATAGTACCATATCTCAACTTTGATGGAAACGGCACAGAAGCCTTACAGTTTTATTGTAAAGCCCTGGATGGAAAGATTTTGTTCCAGCAAAGCTTTGGTGATTCACCAATGGGAGAGCAGACTCCGGATGAATTCAAGAACAGGCTTATGCATGCCACTTTTCAATGTGATGCTGGTTCGTTCATGGCATCAGATGGCCCGCCGGGATGGGAAATGAAGACAGGAAATAATGTGAGCCTTTCGCTGCATTATGATTCGGTGGGTAAATTGGAAAAAGCATTCAACGAGCTGGCAGAAGAGGGAAATGTACTTATGCCACCACAGGAAACATTCTGGGCACACCGTTTCGGTATGCTGATAGACAAATATGGGTTCCAGTGGATGTTCAATATGGACAAACAGCAGTAATAATAGTGAAACAGTTTTTTACGATAGGTTTGTTCCTGGCAAGTTTGGTTGTTGTTGCACAAACAGATGAGGTAAAACTAACCGCAACAATCAAAGAGTTTCACCAGGCGCTGGTAAAAAAGAATACAGTTTCGGTCAACCAGCAAACGGATAAAGCGCTGAGTTACGGACATAGCAATGGCTGGGTAGAAACAAAAACAGATTTGCTCAAAAACCTGGAAACAGGATATATGAGTTACCTGGATTATAAGGAAGATAGTATGAATGTGGTCGTCAATGGCAATGTGGCACATGCCCGGTTTATTGCAGACATTAAAGCCAGCTTAAACGGGAATAACGGGAACTTTCATTTGAAAGTACTGGAAGTATGGGTGAAGAAGGGAAAGAGATGGTTGTTGTTTGCAAGGCAGGCGGTGAGGTAAGCCCCCAACCCCTGAAGGGGAGTCAGGGAGAAAGTATTAAAGAATAGGAAAATGATTACACTCAAGATTTTAAAATCCCCCTTTAGGGGATAGGGGTATATGGGAAGAAAATTATTATTAGACAAAGCGCACATTGAAAACATCAGGCTCTATGATGTGTACCGCCGTGAAGGGGGTTATCGCAGCGTGGAAAAGGCTTTGAAAACACTGAGCCCTGAACAGGTGACGGAAGAAGTGAAGAAGAGTGGTTTACGTGGTCGTGGAGGCGCTGGTTTCCCAACAGGTATGAAATGGAGTTTTTTGGCAAAACCTGAAGGCGTACCGCGTTATTTAGTGGTGAATGCTGATGAATCAGAACCCGGAACATTCAAGGACAGGTGCCTGATGGAGTTTATTCCGCATTTGCTGATCGAAGGGATGATCACTTCTTCTTATGCATTAGGTTCAAATCGTTCTTATATCTATATCCGCGGGGAATATTCATGGATCGTTGATATTTTGGAACAGGCTATTGTTGAAGCAAAGAATAATGGATGGCTGGGTAAAAATATTTTAGGCAGCGGTTTCGATTGCGAGATATATGTGCAGCGTGGCGCCGGGGCATATATCTGTGGGGAAGAAACAGCATTGCTTGAAAGTTTGGAAGGTAAAAGAGGTAACCCAAGAATAAAACCTCCTTTCCCTGCGGTAAAAGGGCTGTGGGATTGTCCGACCGTAGTGAATAATGTGGAGACCATTGCGGCAGTAGTTCCTATCATTAATGAAGGCGGAGACGAGTATGCGAAGATCGGTACCGGTAAATCAACCGGGACCAAACTGATCTCTGCCTGCGGTAACATTAAGAAGCAAGGTGTTTACGAAATAGACATGACCATTTCTGTAGAAGAATTTATTTACAGCGATGAATATTGTGGTGGTATCGCCAATGGGAAAAGATTGAAGGCCTGTATCCCCGGCGGATCATCCGTTCCTATCTTGCCGGCCAATCTTTTATTAAAGACAGCTAAAGGGGAGACGAGGATGATGACCTATGAAAGCCTTGCTGACGGAGGTTTTGCTACGGGTTCTATGATGGGATCGGGTGGCTTTATTGTATTGGATGAAACGCAATGTGTCGTCCGGCATACTTACACACTGGCCAGGTTTTATCGTCATGAAAGTTGCGGGCAATGTTCACCCTGCAGGGAAGGAACAGGCTGGATGGAAAAGATATTATTGAATATAGAGAATGGTAAAGGGAAGATGAGTGATATTGACCTGCTATGGGATATTCAGCGAAAGATTGAAGGGAATACGATATGTCCTTTAGGAGATGCGGCTGCATGGCCGGTAGCGGCAGCGATCAGGCATTTCAGGGATGAGTTTGAATGGCATGTCGAAAACCCGGATCAGTGTTTGAAAAGAAATTATGGATTGGCGAATTATGCTGACACCCCCAACCCTCTAAAGGGGGCTACGGAGGCAGCCTGACCGATCAAAATTTAATAAATCTTGTAAAGCTCCGCCAGCGGGCGGATTTGGGGTATGGAACAGAAACTATTTAAAGTAACCATTGACAACATCACGATCGAAGTGCCACCCGGGACTTCGGTTCTGAACGCTGCCCGCCAGATTGGTGGTGATGTGACGCCGCCTGCGATGTGTTATTACAGCAAACTGCAGGGCAGTGGTGGTAAATGCCGTACCTGTTTGGTGGAAGTAGCGGCTGGCTCCACGGCTGATCCGCGGCCCATGCCCAAACTGGTGGCGAGCTGCCGTACCAATGTGATGGATGGCATGGTCGTAAAAAATATTACCAGCGAAAGAGTGAAAGATGCAAGAGCAGGTGTAGTAGAGTTTCTTTTATTGAATCATCCACTGGATTGCCCTATTTGCGACCAGGCAGGGGAATGTCATTTGCAGGATCTCGGGTATGAGCATGGCAAAGAAGGAACACGTTACGAGTTTTCAAGAAGAACATTTGAAAAAGAAGATATCGGTCCATATATACAATTACACATGACACGGTGCATCCTTTGCTATCGTTGTACCTATGTGGCCGATCAGTTAACTGATAACAGGGTGCATGGAATACTGGACAGGGGCGATCATGCAGAGATATCTACTTATATATCCAAAGCGATCGATAATGATTTCAGTGGGAATATGATCGATGTATGTCCTGTTGGTGCATTAACGGATAAAACATTCCGGTTCAAGAACCGCGTATGGTTTACCAAACCGGTGGATGCGCATCGTGATTGCCCGACATGCTGTGGTAAAGTAACATTATGGAACCGTGGTGATGAAGTGTTACGGGTGACAGCAAGAAAAGATCAGTGGGGTGAAGTGCAAAGCTATGATGGTAAACCCGGCTGGATTTGTAATACCTGCCGCTTTGATAAAAAGAAACTAAGCGACTGGGTCATTGATGGCCCGATGCAAGCCCCAAGACATTCTGTTATCTCAGCCAATCATTATTATTCCGGTGCTGTAAAGCCACAGGAAACGATAGCTGAAGTAATGGGAGGCCGTCAGCCAAAATTGCTGATGGATATACATAACATCAGCGATGTAAATAAACCGGGGGTTCATTTGAGTGAGTTACCGGGGCCTGCAACCGGTGAGACATTTGACCCAAAGCACCTGAATGGGAGTGACCAGGGAAAGTAAGATTTAATATTAATTCGAATAATGTTGAAGAAAGTTGAATAAAGTGTAATTGAGTAGCAGAGGAAAAATTTGATTCAAAAACTTTAAATTGTCCGCCGTGGCGGATTAGGGTATGTATTTACTGGCTATCGATTGGTATTTTATTTTAGAAAAGGTTTTGCTGGTAGGGTTCATTGTTTCCTTATCCATGGTGGTGGCTATGTATGCAACCTATGCTGAACGTAAGGTAGCGGCTTTCCTGCAAGACAGGATCGGGCCAAACCGGGCAGGTATATTTGGTTTATTACAACCACTGGCAGACGGCGGTAAATTATTTTTCAAAGAAGAGATCATCCCGCTGGCTTCATCCAAATTTTTATTTGTGCTTGGACCGATGCTGGCCATGATCACTGCATTACTAACCAGCGCTGTCATTCCCTGGGCTCCTTCATTTGATATAAAAGGACATGAAGTGCCTGTGCAGGTGGCCGACATTAATATCGGTATCCTTTACATTTTTGGTGTAGTGAGTTTAGGTGTCTACGGCATCATGATCGGGGGATGGGCATCCAACAATAAATTCTCTTTGCTGGCCGCCATTCGCGGCGCCTCGCAAATGGTCTCGTATGAATTGCCGATGGGCCTTGCATTGATTGCCTTACTGATGCTGGTAGGTGATCTGCGGATGAGCGTCATTTTACAAAACCAGCTCGGGGATGGTTTTTTTAACTGGCATATCTGGTACCAGCCGCTTGGTTTCCTCGTCTTTTTTATCTGTGCGCTGGCTGAATGTAACCGTACTCCTTTTGATCTGCCGGAAGCGGAGAATGAATTGAATTTTGGTTATCACCAGGAATATTCTTCGATGAAACTCGGTTTCTATTTATTTGCCGAGTATATAAATATGTTCATCAGCGGTGTAGTGATGTCAACATTGTATTTTGGCGGGTATGATATACCATTTGTGAATGAAGCGAACTGGGGATTATCGCCATGGTTGTTATCGCTGATCGGGTTCTCGGTGCTGATGGCCAAAGCATGGGGCTTTATTTTCCTGTTTATGTGGATACGCTGGACCATTCCGCGTTTCCGCTACGACCAGTTAATGAACCTTGGCTGGAAAAGATTAATACCATTGGCTTTGATCAATATGGTGGTTACTGCCGCAGTGGTGTTGTGGTTAAAAAAGTAATTGGGTGAATAGTGAGTGGTGAATGGTCAGTGAGGACATAAACTCTATATTTGCGAAATTTTAAAAATCTTCCGCCGCTGGCGGAACAAGATATGCCATTAACACAGAGAGCACAACAGGTAGATCGCAAGCCCCTGACATCATGGGAAAAATTGTACCTGCCCGGGATATTGAAGGGAATGTTCATTACCCTTGGCCATTTTTTTAAAAAGAAGGCGACAATTCAATACCCGGAGCAAAAGAGAACTTTTTCCAAAGTATTCAGAGGTGTGCAGATACTGAACCGTGATGAGGAAGGCCGGGAACGCTGTACCGCCTGCGGGTTGTGTGCAGTAGCTTGTCCTGCTGAAGCTATTACCATGGAAGCTGCGGAACGCCAGCCGGGCGAAGAGCATTTATATAAGGAAGAAAAATATGCAGCTAAATATGAGATCAATATGCTGCGCTGTATATTCTGTGGCTACTGTGAAGAAGCTTGCCCCAAGGATGCCATCTATTTGTCGCAGACCTTTGCGCAGGCGAATTATGACAGGAAAGGGTTTATTTATAAAAAGCAGGACCTGCTGATCCCGAATCCAAAAGAAGATCCGGAAGCATACCAACGGGCATTGGGAGAAAGAGTGAAACCCCCTGTCTCCGCCTCCGGCGGATGACTTAGGTTGTAGTGTTTTTTATTATTGAAATATTTGTAAAAAGGAAAGAATTTTTTGAAAATAATACAATTAAAAGCTCCCCTTTAGGGGTTGGGGGTATATGAACGTTACACAAATACTTTTTTGGTTTTTATCGGTGCTGGCCCTTTTCAGTGCATTGATGGTGGTGACCAGCAAAAATCCCGTGCATAGCGTTTTGTGGCTGATCGCGGCCTTCTTTGCGATCTCCGGGCATTATATTTTATTGAATGCCCAGTTTCTTGCAATCGTGAATATCATTGTATATGCGGGAGCCATTATGGTATTGTTCCTGTTCGTGATCATGCTGATGAACCTGAATAAGAGCACAGAGCCACAAAAGAACAAATGGCTGAGGCTGGCGGGTGCTGTGGCTGGCGGATGTTTGCTGTTGGTGTTTGTGGCCGCATTGAAGGATTCGGAAGTGAACATGCGGTCAGCGGAAGTGAACACAGGGGATATCGGGTTGATCAAAAATCTCGGCAAGGAATTATTCAGCACTTATGTAGTGCCGTTTGAAATAAGCAGTATCTTATTTTTAAGCGCAATGGTAGGGGCTGTAGTGATCGGGAAGAAAGAGTGATTTGGAGATTTGGAAATGTGCCGATTCATTTCCAAATCAGATAATCTCCAAATCAGCAAATTGATTTTATGCCGATAAATTATTACATATTCCTGTCTATCGCATTATTCTGTATTGGGATAGTGGGTGTATTGACACGCCGTAATGCGATCATTATTTTTATGTGTATTGAGTTAATGCTGAATGCCGTGAATTTATTATTGGTAGCTTTTTCCAAAATGCACCACGCCACGAATGCAACAGCCGGAACTGATGGACAGATATTTGTTTTCTTTATAATGGTGGTGGCAGCAGCGGAAGTGAGTGTGGGGTTAGCTATTATTGTAATGATGTACAGAAATATTCATTCGGTGGATGTGAATTTCCTGAATCGCTTAAAACATTAGAGCCCCCTAAATCCCCTGAAGGGGACTTGGGAAGTCTCAAATTAAATTGTATTGATTATTGTTTTGAAAATAACAAACTAAATGACTCTTGTAAGCCTCCCCTTTGGGGAGGTTTGGAGGGGCCCTTATTATGCAAAATGCCTTACAAATAGCCTGGTTGATCCCT
Organism: Chitinophagaceae bacterium; assembly: GCA_036520835.1. Lineage (GTDB taxonomy): Bacteria > Bacteroidota > Bacteroidia > Chitinophagales > Chitinophagaceae > VBAT01. The sequence goes on from DATDIX010000353.1 coordinate 7,931, forward strand.
TTGTTCCCCTTGCTTGGCTTTCTTATCAATGGTCTTGGCAGAAAGCAATTGTCCAAACCAATGATAGGTGTCATTGGTAGTGGCGTTATCCTGGCTTCTTTTGTCATGAGCATTTGGGTGTTCATGCAGGTAAAGGGAGGCAATACCCATGTGGCCGAATATTTCGACTTCATTAAAGTGGGTACTCTTAAGATTCCCTTTGCTTTCCAGCTTGACCAGCTTTCATCCTTATTCCTTCTGATCATTACGGGTGTTGGTTTTCTTATTCATGTGTATTCGGTTGCTTATATGCATGAAGAAAAGACAGAACACTACGGGAGATACTTTTCCTATCTCAATCTTTTTGTTTTCTCCATGCTGCTGCTCGTTATGGGCGCCAATTATGTCATCCTGTTCATCGGTTGGGAAGGTGTAGGGCTCTGTTCTTACTTATTGATCGGCTATTGGTTTAAGAATAATGAGTACAATAAAGCTGCGAACAAAGCTTTTATCATGAACCGGATCGGGGACCTGGCTTTCCTGATCGCTATATTCTGGCTTATTGCTAAAGTCGGTTCTGTTTCTTTTGATACGGTCTTCAGCACCGAAAGTATCGGGAAGCTGAGTGCAACAGATATTACTGTTATAACGATCCTGTTATTTATTGGTGCTACCGGCAAAAGCGCACAGATACCATTATATACCTGGTTACCCGATGCGATGGCAGGTCCTACACCTGTATCAGCACTGATCCATGCAGCTACCATGGTGACAGCCGGTATTTACATGATCGCCAGGAGCAATATTCTTTATTCCATGTCTCATGTAACTATGAATATTGTGGCGATCGTTGGTTTGGCTACGGCTTTACTGGCTGCGACCATTGCGCTTAAGCAAAATGATATTAAAAAAGTGCTGGCTTATTCAACGGTCAGCCAGTTAGGATTTATGTTCCTGGCATTGGGTACCGGCGCTTATGTGGCAGCGGTATTTCATGTCATGACCCATGCGTTCTTTAAAGCCCTGTTATTCCTCGGCAGTGGCAGTGTGATACATGCAATGGGAGGTGAGCAGGATATTCGTAACATGGGAGGATTGAGTAAGAAATTGAAGACCACGTATTGGACATTTCTGATTGGGTGTATTGCTATTGCGGGCATCCCGCCGCTCAGCGGATTTTTTTCAAAGGACGCTATATTATTAAGCGCATTTGAGCATAAGGAAATTGGTATTGTATTATATGGTATTGCGTTATTTACTGCATTACTGACTGCATTCTATATGTTCCGGTTATTGTTTATCACTTTCAGCGGAAAATTCAGGGGTACACATGACCAGGAGCATCATTTGCATGAAAGCCCCCCGGCTATGACCATTCCTTTAATAATCCTGGCCGCACTTTCTATTGTTGGTGGTTTTGTGGGAGTACCGGAAGTATTGATGCATGGCGGAGACAGGATCGGCGAATTCTTATCACCTGTAATAAAGCCACATGAAGGGGCCCATGTGTCTCATTCCACAGAATATGCACTCATGGCTTTGTCAACCGGGCTGGTGTTGGTAATGATCATTGCTGCCTGGTTCAAATTCAGGAATTACCAGCGAACAGATGCAACGGGTTTGGGAAAAGTGTTGGAGAATAAATGGTATGTGGATGAATTTTACGAAAAATCCATTGTCAGCCCGCTTAACAAATTTGCGGGTATCCTTAATTCTCTAATTGAAAAATACGTGATAGATGGAGTAGTAAATGGTGTAGGGAGGGCAGTGAATTATGGCAGCCGCCAATTGCGTTTATTACAAAGCGGGCAGGTAGGCAGTTATGTGTTACTGATGGTATTGAGTATACTGGTGGTGTTTGTGCTGCAGTTCTTTTTACGAAAATGATTGAGAAAAGTGTGATTGGTAAATTTCGAAATTTATCAATCATAAAATTTCAAAATACATATTGATGATCGCTGTTTTATTGATATTAATTCCATTATTGGCAGGACTGGCCGCTTTCTTTGTAAAAAATGAAAGAACGGTCCGTTCATGGGCTTTGTTTTCTTCTTTGATCACACTGGCTGTTTCATTATTGGGAGTAGCAGTAGTAAAAGATGCGAAATACCTGGCCTTCCAGGGTGAATGGATGGGGTCATTAAACAGCAGTTTTTCTGTAAAGCTTGACGGACTCGGGCAAATACTTTGCCTTCTCAACGCAGTAGCTTTCCCTGTCATCTTCCTGGCAACCTGGCGCAGCCAATATAAAAATGCTCATAACTTTTTTGCACTGATGCTGCTTACACAAGCAGGAATGATGGGAGTATTCCTCGCGATGGATGCTTTGTTGTTTTATTTTTTCTGGGAACTGGCGCTGATACCGGCTTATTTTTTATGTTCTCAATGGGGCGGGCCAAAGAGAATACAGGTAACATTCAAGTTCTTTGTCTATACTTTTTTAGGCTCATTGTTAATGCTGGTTGGGTTGCTCTATATTTATTTCCATACAAAAGACAGATCGTTTGATATCTCATCTTTTTATACGGCAACGTTAACTGATAAAGAGCAAACATGGCTTTTCTGGTTATTGTTTATTGCATTTGCGGTTAAAATGCCCATATTTCCTTTTCATACCTGGCAGCCCGATACCTATGAACAGGCGCCGACCGCCACTACAATGGTGCTGAGCGGGGTGATGGTGAAAATGGGTGTCTTTGGATTGCTGAGATGGTTATTACCCGTTCTTCCTCTCGCATCCTATTCATGGGGTGATGTGGTATCATCTATGGCGGTAGCCGGTATGATCTATGCATCATTGATCGCTATTAAGCAGGATGACCTGAAAAGATTGGTGGCCTATTCTTCCATTGCTCATATCGGGCTGATGTGTGTAGCTGTTTTTTCAGAGAACAAAAGCGGTATGCAGGGCGTGATGATCCAAATGTTCAATCATGGTATCAACATCATCGGGTTGTGGATAGTAGTTGAATTAATAGAACGGCAGTTTGGAACGAGAAAGATATCTGAACTTGGAGGGCTTGCCCAAAAAGCTCCGGCCATGGCCATTTTATTTGTGGTGATCGCCCTGGCCAATATTGCATTACCGCTGACAAATGCATTTGTTGGCGAATTCCTGATGTTCAATGGAGTTTTTGGTTCTGTAGTTACGAAATATAATATATGGTTTACGGTGCTGGCAGGCTTAAGTATCATTTTTGCAGCGGTCTATACGCTGAATATGATACGCAAAGTATTTTATGGGGATTCAAATACATTGACATCAGCAGCGCAGGATATTACTATGAATGAAAAGCTGGTACTGGGAATTATCGTGGTGATTATTTTCTGGCTGGGTGTTTATCCGCAGTCTTTGCTGGGGATCACCAATGAATTCACGGATACTATTTTAAAAAAGATAGATGTTACGATTCTTTTTAAGAAGAATTAAGAAGGTATGAACGCATTAATAATATCGGCGGTTTTAGGAGTTATCATGATGTTCAGCGGGATATTGCTGAAGCAAAAGAATGCTGTGCGTAATATAGCAACGGCAGGAATGGGAGTATTGCTTGTCGTGAATATCCTCGAAATGTACGGCATGTCCTTTTTCAGGATCAATACAGAAGGCATGATGCATTTTGACCGCTTCTCGCTTTTATTCAATTCCATTATTTTCTTTTCGACTTTTCTTTATTTTATTTTATCGGCACGGGATATCGAAAAAACAGGCAGTTATTATGCAGAGTATTTTGCCCTGATCTTTTTTATTCTTTGCGGGGTCGTTTTGGCTACATCCTTTGAATCATTGCTGATCCTTTTCCTTGGAATAGAGATCATCTCTATTCCGCTATACATACTGACAGGCAGCGATAAAAAGAACCTTAAAAGCAACGAAGCCTCCCTGAAATATTTTTTACTCGGCGCTTTTTCCACCGGCCTGATGCTGATGGGTATTGCGTTGGTATATGGCGCTACGGGAACATTTAGTACAGGACCAGTAGCCATGCCTGATGGTAAGCCCGGGGTCTTGCTGATTGCCGGAATGATGTTATTATTATTCTCCATGTCATTTAAAGTGTCTGCGGCCCCTTTTCATTTCTGGACGCCTGATGTATATGACGGAGCACCGACAGTATTCACTTCTTTTATGGCAACTATTATTAAAGCTGCCGTATTCATCGCTTTCATCAGGTTGTTCTATGAATTGTTCGGGAGTATGCAACCACAATGGCAAATATGGATAGCCCTGATCACGGCGGGCACCCTGTTCGTTGGTAATATTACAGCGGTATTCCAGCAAAGTGTTAAGAGAATGCTGGCTTATTCCAGTATTGCACAGGCCGGGTTCATGTTGCTGTCAATATTTGCAATGAATGCGGATGCAAAAGAAGGCTTGCTGCTTTATGCTGCCGCTTATTGCATGGCAACAATCGGTATTTTTGCTGTATTGATCAAAATGAGTGATTATACATTTGACGGGTTCAACGGGTTGGCAAAGCGACAACCGTTGGTGGCAGGCACCACCGCCATTTTTTTACTATCACTGGCCGGGATTCCCCTGACAGCCGGGTTTATTTCTAAATTTTATATGCTGAAAGCAGCGCTGGCTACCGGCAGGCATTTATGGCTGGTGATCTTTGCTGTACTCATGGCAGCCGTCAGCGTATATTATTATTTCCGTGTTATACAGGCTATGTATTTTAAAGAAAATCATGAGCCCAAAGTGATCCCTGTAAGCAAAACTTTTAAATGGATACTGGCCATACTGGCAGCGTTGATCATTTTGCTCGGTATTTTTCCTGACCTGTTGCTTAATTGGTTTTATTTCTGATACTAACCGTTTGTCAACCGGTTCCTTTCTTCTGCTTTTCTTTCTTTAATTTCGGATGCGCTAATGATTAACCCCTTTCGCAATGAAATTCCTCGATATTCTTTCATTGGCCTATCGTACCATACGCAGTAATAAACTGCGTACAGGACTTACCGTGTCTATCATTGCGTTTGGTATCATGGCACTGATAGGCATCATTACGGCCATACAGGCTATGAACCAGAAATTTTCAGAGAGCTTTTCCACCATGGGAGCCAATGCTTTTACTATTCGGTTCAAGGAAAGAAATATCCGTTTTGGCGGGGGTAACAATGACGACGTCAAGCTATCCAAAAAAGGAAAACGAAAAGAAAAAAAATCAAGCCTGGGGCGAATCATTACAAAGGCTGAAGCCGAGTACTTCGTCAACATGTTTCAATACCCGTCTAAAAAAAGCATTTCCGTTTTTGGCAACAGGAATAATATCGCCTCCTATAAAGAGCGAAAGACCAGTCCCAATATTCTGATGTTTGGCGGGGATGAGAATTATTTATTGCTCAATGGCTTTTCTTTAGCAGCCGGACGCAATATGAGTAAAGCTGATGTTGACGGAAGCTCCAATATTTGCTTACTGGGGTATGATGTGGCCAAAAAGCTTTTCAGGGAAGGAGTGGAAAGAGCCGTTAATTCAGTTGTCAGAGTGAACAATGTGCCTTTTCGTGTATTGGGTGTATTGGCCAGCAGAGGATCTTCTTTTGGGTTCAACCGGGACAATATGATCATTACTACCTATAATAATATTGCGCGGAATTTTCCAAACAATAACTCTTATGTGGTTGCCATCATGACCAACGATATAATACAGGTTAGCCAGGCAATGGGAGAGGCAGAAGGCACTTTCCGGGCCATCCGCAAACTGGCCACCACGGAAGAGAATAATTTTGTACTTGACCGGAGCGACAGCGTAGCAGAAAAAGCAATGAAGAGTCTTGGATTTCTAACTATTTCAGCCACCGTGATCGGGTTGATCACACTGATCGGGGCGGCCATCGGGCTTATGAATATCATGCTGGTGTCTGTTTCAGAAAGAACAAAGGAAGTGGGTCTTATAAAAGCCATTGGAGGGAAAAGTAAAGTTATCCGCCGCCAGTTTTTACTCGAAGCGGTTATTATCAGTGTACTGGGGGCTTTGTTCGGAATTGTTTTGGGTATCCTAGTCGGAAATCTTTTTTCTGTCGTTTTAAATACCGGCTTTGTTGTGCCATGGAACTGGGTGATCTATGGCATCATTATTTGCAGTTTTGTCGGATTAGTGGCCGGGCTGTATCCTGCATTGAAAGCGGGCCGGCTTAATCCTATCGAGGCATTGCGCTATGAGTAAGGGTAAAAGTTATTCCCGTTCGGCCTCAATTTATCATCAATTTTTCTGGCCTGACTTGCTGCATATCAAAAATTCCTTACCTTGAAAGCTCTTCCCAAAAAAAAGCGGGAGGCATTCATCATTTATTTGATTTTTTGCTTAGAATTGTATCTCTTAATCAGGACTTGTCATTTCATTAAAAATTAAAAACACTAAAACTTTCAATCATGGCAGAGACTAAACCAACTGCAACAGTTAAGGCTACTTCTGTTCAACCCAAAAAAAGCAGTAATGCCATTTCATGGATTGCGCCAATAGTTTGTATCATTTCTGGCTATCTTATCTGGCGTTTTATTCTTGGCAGCCCGGATGGATTTAAGGAACCCGATGCTGCAGGTGGTTTTTGGCCGAAGCACCACAAGCCTAAAGATGCGCTCCATGGGATCTATGAAGGCGGTATCATCGTGCCCTTGCTTATCGGCATGTTATTAATGGTTATAGTTTTTTCTATTGAAAGGTTTTTAACCATCCGCAAGGCTTTGGGTAATGGTTCTATTGCTGATTTCGTTCGCAAGGTCCAGTATCACCTGGCCAACCGTAATGTAGATGCTGCTTTATCAGAGTGTGACAGACAGCGTGGCTCTGTAGCCAATGTGATGAAAGCTGGTCTTCGCCGTTACAAAGAAATGATCAGCGAAGGTGGTTTGGGAACAGATCAAAAAGTCATTGCAATCCAGAAAGAAGTGGAAGAAGCTACAGCGCTGGAACTCCCGATGCTCTCAAAGAACCTGGTATTTCTTTCTACTATTACCTCTGTAGGTACCCTGGTAGCCCTGTTAGGTACGGTATTGGGTATGATCAGATCATTTGCTGCCCTCGGTGCAGAAGGTGGTGGAAGTAATACCACAGACCTGGCGGTAGGTATTTCTGAAGCCCTTTATAATACAGCGCTGGGTATTGGTACTTCTGCCCTATCACTCATTATGTATAACATTTTTACGACCAAAATCGACTCTATCACATATGGTATAGATGAATCAGGATTTACCCTGACTCAAAGCTTTGCTTCACAATACAAATAATTTAGGGATAGTTGTATGGATTTTTCCATATTATTCATCTAATCAATAAACTGAAGTAGATATGCCACATGTAAAAATGGCCCGGAAAAGTACGGATACGGATATGACTCCCTTCGTGGATATCGCCTTCCTGATCCTGTCTTTTTTTATTATGGCTACAAAGTTCAAGCCTGAAGAGCCTATTAAAGTTGAGACGCCTGGTTCTGTTTCTTCTATCATACTGGAGGAACATAATGCGATGCTGATTACCATTGATCCTGACAGCAAAGTATTCGTCAATATTTCTGATCCCAAGGATAAGACCAAAGAAAGATTAACCCGGATCATTACGGGGATAAATCAAAGCAGGAACCTGGGATTGACGGAAGATGAAATACAAGCTTTCAAAAATGCTCCCATCATTGGCGTGCCTTTCAATGCTCTTAAGGGTTACCTTGCACTTTCCCCGGCGCAACAGGCAAGTTTCAAACAGCCCGGGATACCGGTTTTGGATACGTTGAACAATGAAATGATATGGTGGGTAGATGAAACTAATAAAGCTTTTGCCGGGACTAAGAACTTCCTGTATCTTATCAAGGGGGATAATCAATCCAAATATCCCACTTTTGAAGCAGTAGTAAATGCGATGAGAAAGAACGAGGTATTCAAATACAATCTCATTACTTCCCAGGAAGGAGCCCCGGAAGGAACTGACCTGTATAAGATAAGGAATCAATAAATAGTCATGCTAACAGATTTAAATAACTTTTAAAACATCACAATATGGCAAGCGTTGATACCGGCGGTGGCGATAGTGGCCACAAAAAAGGACCGGGGGTCAAGAAGGCGAAAAAACTTTCTACCCGTGTGGATATGACTCCAATGGTGGACCTGGGCTTTTTGCTGATTACGTTCTTCATTTTCACGGCAACTCTGAGCAGCCCCGTGGCAATGGATCTGAACATGCCGAAGGATACAGAAAAAGTTGAAGAAGAAAGTAAAATAAAACAATCCGGGGCAATGACCATCATGCTCGGAAAAGGTGATCAGGTTTATTATTATGAAGGAGAATTGACTGAAGAAAATGCTTCAAGCATCTTTAAACAAACTACTTTCAAAGGCATCAGGGATGAGATCATCAGGAAAAAGAAAGAAGTGATCAGGGACTACAAGCCGGAACCAAAGGACGAAGATATAAAACAAAAGGCCAAGGCAAGAGGAGATAAAGACTGGGAAAAAGCAGCTCTTGACCGGGATTTTTTTGTAGTGATCAAACCTAATGCCGATGCTACGTATAAAAACACTGTTGATATTCTTGATGAAATGACAATCAATAATGTAAAGCGATTTGCCATGGTCAAAATATCTGAGACCGAAGATAAACTTATCAAGGCTACTCAGAAGTAAAAGACCAAAAATTATCACAGGGTTTTTTGTGGAATAAACCCGGAAAAGCATCTAATTTTAAATAGTTTAAGCAATGGAAGCCAACAAAATACTATCAGCCGATATACTTGACCTGATCTTTGAAGACAGGAATAAGGACTATGGGGCATATGAGTTACGCAAGACGTATAACAAACGTATAATCATGGCTCTTGTTATTACTGCTTCTGTAGCTTTGCTCGCCTTATTAGGCTCAATTTTAGCCAGTACTTTGAAATCCAGCAATAGTAACAAGGTGGATATCAAAGAAGTGACGATCCAGGATCTTAAACAGGAAGAAGATCAGCCGGAACCTCCGCCCCCTCCGCCGCCTAAACCACCAGATCCTCCTAAAATTGAAATGACAAAATTTACCCCTCCCAAGATCGTGAAGGATGAGGAAGTAGAGGAACCACCTCCCCAGGTGGAAGAACTGAAGGAAACCAAGATTGATGTTCAAAGCCAGGAAGGTATCAAAGACGAAGGGATCGTTGCCCCGGTAGAAATAGACCAGGGAAAACAGATCATTGAAGAAAAGAAGGAAGACGAGAACCAGATATTTGAAAAAGTGGAGATCGAAGCTTCTTTCAAAGGTGGGGAGAGTGCCTGGAGAAAATACCTGGAAAGAAACCTGAATCCAAATGCCCCGGTTGACAATGGTGCCCCGGAAGGAACCTATACCGTGTATGTACAGTTTGTGGTAAGTAAAGATGGAAGTATAAGTGATGTAAAACCCCTGACCAATCATGGGTATGGTATGGAGCAGGAAGCTGTAAGGGTAATCAAGAAAGGACCAGCTTGGGTACCTGCTGTACAAAACGGACGCAGCGTAAATGCGTATCGTAAGCAGCCGATCACCTTCCAGGTAACTTCTGAATAAGCCAAAAGATAATAGAATTATAAAGAGAAAAGGAGCAAGTAAATTTGCTCCTTTTTCTTTTATACAAAGTAACTGCGATCTTAATCAACCCGCTTCTCTTTCTCTCTTAGCCCTTAGCTTTGTCGCATGAATAAACTCACTGGCTGGGATGATACTATTATTGCATTGGCTACTCCGCCCGGGGTTGGCGCTATCAGTGTCCTGCGATTAAGCGGGAAAGATACTTTCCGCATCGTAAATGAGTTATTCCCTGCCAAAGATCTTTTGCAACAGCCATCACATACGATACATGTCGGATATATGAAGGATGATGAGAAAATTCTGGATGAGGTAGTGCTGTCATTATTTAAAGCGCCCCGCTCATATACCGGGGAAGATGTGATCGAGATCAGTTGTCATGGATCTCCCTTTATCCAGCAGCAGATCATAGAGGCATGTATAAAAAGAGGCGCCCGGCTGGCAAAACCCGGTGAGTTTACCCAAAGAGCATTTTTGCAGGGCAAACTTGACCTGGCACAGGCCGAGGCTGTTGCTGATCTTATCGCCAGTAATACAGAAGCTTCACATAAGACGGCGTTGCATACCATGCGGGGAGGTTTTTCAACCAGGCTGAAAGAGCTGCGTGAACGATTGATCCGGTTTTCAGCATTAATAGAACTGGAACTGGATTTTTCGCAGGAGGATGTTGAGTTTGCAGACAGGAAACAGTTTTATGAACTGATCAACGAAATACAGCAAACAACAACTCAATTGATCGCTTCCTTCAGGCTGGGAAATGTAATAAAGAATGGCGTCAGTGTAGCCATTATCGGTAAACCCAACGCGGGGAAATCAACTTTGCTCAATGTTCTGCTGAATGAAGACAGGGCTATCGTCAGCGATATTGCCGGCACTACCCGTGATACAATAGAAGAAGTGATCAATATTGATG